>NZ_KV799281.1:0-54894 GCF_001809885.1 Corynebacterium sp. HMSC058E07 | reverse complement strand
CTTCTCCCGTCGGGCTTCGATTTCAGCGGCCTCCGCAGGTGGCAGTGATCGCTGGATCCGCTCGAACTACCGGTTCCGATCAGCGGTCGAAGGATTTTCGCAGCAGCCGGACCTGCGGCGCCGGTGCCGCCGCCGTAGCCTGACGAGCATCCCCGCCATGACGGCCATCACGACGGCGGTCCCGGCACCGATGATCCAGGGATTACCGAGGAGCCCACCGACGCCTGCGAGTGCTCCGCCCGCCGCGATGAACGGCAGGCCGCAGCAGAGCAGCGACGGAAGCGCGCAGCATGCCAGCAAGAGCAGCCCGGTCACTGCAGCGACGACGGGACCGGCGCGCCATTCGTCGCGGTCCTGATCGGCGCTCATCGTCTGCTTCAGGATGAGATCTCCCCGATTGCCTGCGTTGCCGTTCATGCGCAGCACGACAGCAGCGACGGGTCGGTGGTGAAGGCCTTCGCGGCGATCCGGATGCCCTCGGCCATGGTCAGGTAGGGGGCCCAGGCGTTGGCGACCTCGGCGACGGTCCTGCCGAGCACGTGGACGCCTGCGGCGGCGAGCTCCCCGGCGTCCTTGGCGACGGCGGTCAGGCCGAGGATCTCTTTCGTCTCGGCGTTCACGACGATCTTGATGAACCCGCGGGTGTCGCGGTTCACCAAGGCGCGGGGCACGTGGTGCAGGGGCAGGACGCGGCAGTCGCAGCGGATCCCCGCGGCGAGGACGTCCTTCTCGGTCATCCCGACCGCGCCGATCGCGGGCCCGGTGAACGTCACCCGCGGCAGGTGGGCGTAGTCGACGGACCGGTCGGCGTCGGCGAACGCGTTCTCGGCGACGAGGGTGCCGTGGTGGGCGGCGACGTAGACGAACTCGGGGTGCCCGGTCACGTCGCCCGCGGCCCAGACCCGCGGGTTCGAGGACTGCAGCCGGTCGGAGACGACCACCTCACCGGAGTCTCCGGTATTCACCCCGACCGCATCGAGGTTCAGGCCATCGGTGACGGGACGGCGTCCGAGGGCGACCAGGACCTGGTCGGCGCGTAACTCCTGCGAGCCGCCGGACAAGGCGGCGGTCACGACGGCCTCGCCTCCCGTGCCGCGGGAGACCCGGGTGGGCACTGCGCGGCTGACGACGCGGATGCCCTCGTCGGCGAACACCTCCTGGAGCGCCTTCGACACCTCCGGCTCCTCCTTCGACGCGAGCCGGGACCGCACGAGCAGCGTGACCTGCGAGCCGAGGCGGGCGAACAGCTGCGCCTGCTCCAGGGCGACGTAGCCGCCGCCGAGCACCAGCAGCGACTCGGGGACCTCCGTCAGCTCCATCGCCGTGGTCGAGGTCAGGTATCCGGTCTCCTCCAGGCCGTCGATCGGCGGTGCCCACGGGCGAGAACCAGTCGCGACCAGGTAGTGGTGGGCCTCGATGGTCTCGACGCTTCCGTCGGATCCGGCAACATCGAGAACCGGCGCATCAGGGGTGCCCACGAACGAGGCGTCGCCGCGGAGGACCTGCCAGCCGTAGGAGTCGGCGACGTCGGCGTACTTCTCGCCGCGCAGCGACTCCACCAACGCTTGCTTCCCAGCGATCAGCGCGGGCATGTCGACGGGATCCGCCGTCGTCGCGATCCCGGGGAACCGGGTTGCGGCGTCGACCGCGACGTGCCGCGCGCCGGCCGCGGCAATGAGCGCCTTCGACGGGACGCAGCCCGTGTTCACGCAGGTGCCGCCGAGCGTCCCGCGCTCGATCATCACCACCGACTTCCCGAGCGTGCTGGCGCGGATCGCAGCGGCGAACGCGCCGCCTCCCGATCCGATGATGGCGAGATCGTACTTCGTAGGCATCGCTACTCCTGTCAACTCTTGGCTTTCTGCTCTGTCTCAGCCATACTGGACCTTCCAGTGCAGGGGAAGGTCAAGCGCGGCCACGGAGGGAGACAGCAATGTGGATCGGAGAACTCGCCGAGAGGGCGGGCACTACCGCGAAGACCCTTCGCTTCTACGAGGAACAGGGCCTTCTACCCCCGACCGAGCGCACGCCGTCCGGATACCGCGACTACGCGCCCGAGACGGTCGCCCGGATCGACTTCATCCACCGCGGCCAGGCCGCGGGCCTCACCCTCGCCCAGATCCGCCAGATCCTCGACATCCGCGACGGCGGCCATGCGCCCTGCGGGCACGTGCGCGACCTGCTTGACGTGCGCCTCGCTGAGATCGAGCAGCAGATCGCGCAGCTCTCCGTGCTGCGCGACACTATCGCGGACCTTAGCCAGGACGCCGCGCACCCGGATCCTGAAACGTGCAGCACCGATCAAGTGTGTAGGTACTTGTAGACGGCGGGAGTCAATGACTCAAACGCTACAACCCCGATATGCGCTAGCGCATGTCGATGCCGCCGGTGCCCACCTCGATGATCTTGGTGGTGGCCGCGATAGCACACAGCAGCGGCATCGGGGCGGAGGCCTGCAGCGCGAAGTGGTGGACTCGGAAGGACGCGTTGTTCACGCCGATTTCGTCCGCAGCCTGGGTGATCTCCAGACGAGTCTTGGCGATCTTTTCCGCAGATGGCCCGCACTAGCTGCCGAAGGCGTAATGCCCGAAGCTTAAGAAGCCGATCGCTTTCATTGAATAACACTCCTTTTGATGGTGTTAACGAGAGGGGGTAACTTTGCAACGACATACCGTTGAATTTAAGTTCAATGTGCAGGTTAGCCGCATAAGAAGCTCTGGCAGATGGTGGGGTAACCCTGCTCTGACATCTGAATCTAGCTTTGATGCGCTGGGATTAAGACTGGTCACGTGTGAGAAGGTTTCGTGTACAACTAGGTACATGAACTTTTTATTGCTCGGTGGTACCGGTTTCCTTGGAGGACACATTGCGTTTGCAGCAGTCGAGCGAGGACATCAAGTTACTTGCCTTGCACGGGGTAACGGGAAGGTTCCCAACGGAGCTGAGTTTGTGAGTTCAGACCGTGACCGTGACGGTGCGTACGATGAGGTTGCGGGGAAAACTTGGGACACCATTGTGGATCTGACGAGTCAGCCGAAGCATGCGCGGGATGCGGCGGCGAAACTCCAGGCCAAGCATCGTATATTCGTGTCTTCGAGCAGCGTATATGAGGACCAGGGAAGTATTTCTTCCGAGTCTGATTCCGTAGTCGCACCGCTTGAAAATGACTACATGGAGAACATGGGGCAGTACCCAGCCGCAAAGTCTGCTTGCGAAACGATTTATCGCAGCACAAATCGGTCGGTAATGGTAGTTCGACCCGGTCTGATTGCCGGCTACGGCGACGAAACAGGGCGCAGTGGTTACTATCCGTGGCGTGTCGCGCATCCCACGGGTGAGAACGTGATCGTCCCAGACCCGGCGTTTCCCGTCGCTATGATTGATGTGAAAGACCTTGCAGGCTGGATAGTTGAGTCTGCAGAAGTTGGGACTTTCGGAACCTTTAACGCTACGGGGTTTGCTACTTCCTTGTCTGATGTGTTCAAGATTTCGCGTGAGTTAACCGCATCGGAGGCTACTGAGCGACCTTGCTCTGATGAACTGCTTCTCGCTAATGATGTAACCCCGTGGATGGGTCCAAAATCGTTGCCGTTGTGGGTACCAGGTGAACAGTTTCGCAACATCGCGCTACTCGATTGCGCCGCAGCCTACGAAGCTGGCCTGCGGATTCGCCCGTTGAAAGAAACATTGGCGGATGCGCTGCGATTCGAAGAAGAACGGCAGGGTGAAAGACTCGCTGGACTCAGCGATGAAGAGGAAGTCGTGCTTCGCCAGCGGTTAGAAGATGGTATTTAGCTTCGGAGGAACAGTTTTAGTTGCAGTCGGGACCGTGCTGAGTTGTTCTTGTTCCGCGACTGACTGTGAGGTTTCTTCAGGAACGTCCATTACACGCGAGTCTCAAATGGGGCCCACGAGCTGGCAGTCACGGGTAGAGCTTGAAGACCGTTTACGCTCCTGCCCCCGCAGCTGCCGGGCGACTGCGGCGGAAGCGCCACCTATCGATTCAGCGGTTACCCTGTACTGAAACGTGGTGGAGTTCAAATCTAACGTGTAGCGTTATTGACGCTTCGCGTTATGGGGGATAGGGTGAAGCACGATTCAGTCGTTCGGGAATCGACAAACAGAACTGGTGTTTCTGCGTGAGCCGGTTCCGAAATTGGATCCTCGGATCCACAAGTCGGCGAACAAGAAACTCCACCAGCTTGATGCGGCAGTCTCTCTTGACTCCCTCGGTGTGCCGCCTGGGAACCGTCTAGAGGCGCTCAAGGGCGACAGGAAAGGGACTTTCAGCATCCGGGTCAATGACCAGTGGAGAATCACTTTTCGCTGGACGAGCGCGGGGCCCGAGCAAGTGATCATCGAGGACTACCACTAAGGAACGCCATGTCGGAGAAGCTTTACCCACCGATTCATCCTGGAGAGATTCTTCTCGAGGATTTCATTGAGGGATTTGAAATCACTCAGCACAAGCTTGCCGTATCGATCGGGGTGCCCCCTCGTCGAATCAACGAGATCGTGCACGGGAAACGCGGAATTACAGCTGACACCGCGCTCAGGCTCGGAAAATACTTTGGCGTCGAGCCGATCTTCTGGATGAATCTGCAGAACCAGTATGAGATTGAGGTGGCGGAGGATAAGGCCCTCGCTGAGATCGAGCGGATTCAGCCGATCCAAGCTGCCTCGGCATAGGCCCGAATTAGGGAATCTGGGGCCGTCGCCTCGTCGACTTCAGCTCCGAGCGCCGTTTCTTCGCTTCGAGACGGCGCCGTACCGAGCCCCTCGTCGGCTTCGTTTTGCGCCGCGGGGGAGGGGGCGGAGCTAGGGCCTCGCGCAACAGGGCGGCCATGCGTTCGCGTGCCTCAGCTCGGTTGCGCACCTGCGACCGCTGGGTCGACGCAGACACGGTGAGGACGGAGCCGTCCAAGCGGTGCTCGAGGTTGCGCAAGATGCGGCGGCGTTGGGCGTCGGTAAGCGATGCGCTTTCAGTGATATCGATGGAAAGCTGGACCTTGCTGTCGGTCGTGTTGACGCCCTGGCCGCCCGGACCCGACGACTTCGCGAACCGCTCCGTTAGGTCGGCAGCGGCGATGACTGCACCGTCGGGGATCCCCGGGCCGGGCGCGATGGTCAGGTCGTTCATACAGCCCAGTCTAGGTGTCCTACGAGTCGTTCTTGTCTCGGCGGAAGCGGAGACCGCGTCGCGACGGACGGGGTTCAGCCTCAGAATTATTCTCGTCGTCGGTTGAGTCGAGTGCTTTTCGCTCTTCCTTCTCCCGTCGGGCTTCGATTTCAGCGGCCTTCGCAAGTAGCCGGTCGTCGTTCATGTCGCGAATTTTCTCGGTGGCTTTCTGCGCCTGATCCACCGCAGCCTGACGGGCGCAGTTCGCGACATTGACTGTGTCTCCCGCTAGCGACATCACAGATTGACGCCAGCCTTGGACCTAGAGACGCTCCGCGTAGTGTAGCTAGTCCCCGGGGTTACCCACGCAGAACTCGTTGCCTTCCGGGTCCTGCATGACAGTCCACACCAATCCCGGCGCCTCGTGGGTGGTGAGTTCGGTAGCGCCTAGGTCTTTGAGGCGTTCTATTAAAGTTTCGCGCTCCGCCCCGCCAACGTCGATGTGCATGCGGTTTTTCCCAGGTGTCGGATCCTTGACGCGCTGAAATCCCAGCGCCGGGGTGGAATCAACCATCACAAAATCGCCGTAATCCGCGGCGATTTCGCAACCGGTTGCGGCGGACCAAAACTTGGCGAGCTTTGAGGGATCGTGGCAGTCGAAGGTGATCTGCCCGATCGTGAGATTGGCATCATTCATGGTCTCTATTATGAGGATGGGATCTGACGCTTGCTACGTGCATTTCTAAATAGCATTCTTTAGCGCTTCGCGGATTGCCTGGGACCGTGACCATCCGTGGGCGGCTGCGTATTTGTCGAGGTCCAAGATTTCGCGAGGAGAGAGCCGAATGGAGATAACCTTCGCAGTATCTTCGTTGCGAGGTTTCCTTCCTCGTCGACGAAGTATTTCTACGTCGTAGCCTTTCTCGGCTTCGGTTACCCACGCATCGATTTGCTCTTCGCTGACTGGCTTTCCGTTGATAGTTTTCATGAACATAATCGTAATACGGAAAAGGGCTTGGCGGCTCGGGGGAGGTTATAGTCTTTCGACAATCCGTGGAGTTCAAGTTCAACGTTTAACGCGGGCAGCCACCGCCGGATTCTCGGTGGCGATTCCGGCCCGAACCTCGGGGACATTGTCGCGCTTCCTCATTTACGTGAGCTCCGCGACTCCGGCCAGCTCACCGCTACCCCCATCTTCGATAGCTTGAGCGAGCTCGACCACGACCATCTGATCTGGTGCACTGGTTTCCGTCCGGCCCTCAGTCCATTCCGCCACCTCATGCGTGGCCGCGAAACCGCAGTGAAGAATCTGCATCTAGTCGGTTATGGCAACTGGACAGGCGACGGATCGGCAACCCTGATGGATGTGGGGCTCTTTGCCAAACACACTGCCCAGGTAGTCGCGGACCGTGTCGATGAAGCTCGGCAGCAAAAGTTTTGAGGCGACGCTTGGTCCCTAAGCAGCTCGATCCTTCCAAGATCCGCGCTGGAGAGCCAGCGCGCTGGGCGAAAGTGTGTCTCAGCGCTTCGCTCGTGCAGCCCGCAGTCCGTTCAAGATCACGATGACTTCGGCGACTTCGTGTACCAACACGACGGCGGCCAGGCCCAGCACACCACTGATCGCCAGTGGCATCAACACGATGATGATGGCCAGAGACAGCACGATGTTTTGGTTGATGATCCTGCTGCCTCGGCGAGCGTGCTGCAGCGCCTGCGGGATCAGTCGGAGGTCGTGGCCGGTGAAGGCTACGTCAGCGGACTCGATTGCGGCGTCAGAGCCGGTCGCTCCCATCGCTATGCCCACCGTCGCGCCCGCCAGCGCAGGAGCGTCGTTGATGCCGTCGCCAATCATCGCCGTCGGCGTCTTGGAGGAGAGTTCGGCGACGATGCTTGCCTTGTCCTCCGGGCGAAGCTCGGCGCGCACGTCGTCGATTCCGGCGATTTCAGCCAGCGCCCGGGCGGTACGAGTGTTGTCGCCGGTGAGCATGCTCACTTCCACGTCGTTGGCGTGCAGGGTCTGCACGGCTTCGGGCACCTCGGGCCGCAGCTCGTCGCGGACCCCGATCGCCCCAGAGAGGGCGTCATCGACGGTGACAAGGACGCAGGTCTGGCCCTCGGACTCCATGCGCTCAACGTCTGCCTTTAGTGGCCCGGCGTCGATCCACCGGGGGCTGCCCACCAGCACCCGTCGACCTTCGATAGTGCCGCCGATGCCATGTCCGGCTTCCTCGCTGATGTCCTGGGCGGCGGGCGCTTCGGGCACCGCTGCCGCGATCGCCGCAGCGAGGGGGTGCGTCGATTGCTGCTCAACTGCCGCCGCGAAGGCAAGCACCTGCGCCGGATCGAATCCGTCTGCCGGGACCACGTCGGTAACCTCGGGCTGGTTGCGGGTAAGGGTTCCGGTCTTGTCCACCGCCAGGTGACGGATGCCACCGAGTCGCTCGAACGCCGCGCCGGACTTGATGACCACGCCGAACTGGCTGGCCGCGCCGATGGCGGCCACGACCGTCAGCGGCACGGAGATTGCCAGCGCACACGGGGATGCTGCGACCAGGACCACCAACGCGCGGGTGATCCACGTCTCGGGGTCGCCCAGCAGCGAGCCGATCACGCCGACCAGCACCGCCAGGATCATCACCCCGGGCACTAGGGGTTGGGCAATTCGGTCGGCGATCCGGGCGCGGTCGCCCTTTTCCGCCTGCGCCTGCTCGACCAGGTCCACGAGTGTGGTCAGCGAGTTGTCCGTTCCAGCTGCGGTCGTCTCGACCTCCAGCACGCCGGCGGAGTTGATTGCTCCCGCGGGCACCTCGTCGCCGGGCGCAACCTCCTCCGGAATGGATTCTCCGGTGATCGCTGAGGTGTCAAGGCTGGAGCGCCCAGACCGAATGATGCCATCCGTGGCGATCCGCTCTCCGGGGCGCACGAGCATCAGCTCGCCAGCCACGAGGTCCTTCGCGGCGACCTCGACCGCCGTGCCGTCGCGCAGCACCGTCGCGGTTTGCGGTACCAGCTTCAAGAGTGCCCGCAGTCCGCCCTGGGCCCGGTCCATCGCCTTGTTTTCCAGTGCCTCGGCGATCGAGTACAGGAACGCTAACGCCGCGGCCTCCCCGACGTAACCGAGGATCACCGCGCCGACCGCGCTGATCGTCATCAGCAAACCAATGCCGAGCTTGCGCTTCGTGGCAAGGTTCCGGATAGCGCCGGGCGCGAACGTATACGCCCCTAGCAGCAGGCCGACCCAGAACAGTACTGTCGCGGGTGTCTCTAGCCCGGACCAGCCCAGTGCCAATCCTATGCAGAGGGCTACGCCGGAGAAGATCGGCAGTAGCAACTCGGGGTCCTTCCACCATGGCCGATCGAGATCTTCGATCTCCGTGGCTGGTTCGTGTTCGCATCCACATGCTGAACTCATGCGTCCGCTCCTTTTCCGTCGCAGCCGGGCACCGAGCACTCAGGGTCGATGCACGGGGCGTTTTCGTCGACAGCCAACGTCGCGTTCACTAGCGCGTTGAGCGCTGTCGCGAGGTGCGGATCGGCGATTTCGTAGCGTGTCTTGCGGCCCTCCGGCTCGGCGACGACGATGCCGCAGTCACGCAAGCAGGTCAGGTGGTTCGAGACGTTCGAGCGGGTCAGGTCCAGGTCGCGCGAAAGCACGGCCGGGTAGCTCGGGCCGTCGAGTAGGGTGATTAGGATTCTGGAGCGCGTCGGATCCGCCATGGCCCGGCCGAGCCGGTTCATGACGTCGAGGCGTGAAGCAATGGTCAGCATGTGCTGAATAATACATCGTGTGCTGAACTATTCAAAATGCGCTGAACTGACAGTTACGCAAAGGTCCTGCGACCTGCAAGAATTAGTCGATGGGATAGCAGATGACTGATCCTTTGTGGTTCGGCTGCCACCCAACGCGGGAGCGACGTGGGCGGCGAGGTTCTCGAGAAAGTAACTTTGCGACTACATACCGTGGAGTTCAAGTTCAACGTAACCTAAGGCGCGCTAGTGTTAGTCGTATAACAACACGTGCTGCCATTTACCTTCGCATCTCGCTCGATACCCTGCTGTGGGGGTTACTCGTAGCGAAGCGAGCTGAGCATCCCGGTTGCCATGTGATAGGCGTTATGGCAGTGAAATGCCCACTCACCGGGGTTGTCAGCGATCAGGTCGGCGATCATGGTTTCACCGTGGCGGAGAAGGACGGTGTCCTTGCGTAGTCCGCCGCTGCCGGGCAGCGCCCACGTGTGGCCGTGGATGTGCATGGGGTGGGGCATCATGGTCCTGTTGCGCATGACCATCCGCAGGCGCTGGCCCTCCTGCACGGTCGCGGAGGAGGATTGGCCGTCGGTGAGAATGCTCCATTCATACGGCATCATCTGCCCGCCCAGGTCGATGCTGACTTCTCGGTCTGGTGTGTCCTCGGGTAGGAGTGCACGGTCTGCTGGCTTCAGGGAGGACAGAAGCAGTCCGGTGGACGACAACTCGGGGAAGTCGACATCGGGGTGGGGGGCCTGGCCGCCGGCGGTGCGGATGACAGCGAAGGCGCGGTCGTCCTTACCCACTGCCAAAGCCGTGAGCGGGAAGATGCCGTCGCCGAGGATGACCTCGACGTCGACACGCTCGCCCATCGACAGGTAGATCGATTCGGTCTCCCGGGGCTGGACGGGGAAGCCGTCGGTGTGGGTGACGGTCATGCGGTGACCACCGAGGGCCACCTTGAAGATGGTGTCACCGCCGGAGTTGATAAACCGCAGGCGGGCCTTGTCGCCCGGGCGAGCCTCGAAGGTCCGGTGAGCACGGGGGATACGTCCGTTGATGAGGTAGTGCGGATACATCACATCGCCGGCGTCCCCGCCCAGTACCCGGTCCGGGGTGCCGTGCATCATATGGCCGTGACCTCCCATCCCGTTCTTCCCGTTATGGTCGCCCGAACCCATTTTGGTGAGCTTGTCGAGCTCATCGTCGGGAGTGCCCTGAATGCCGTCGACCCAGTCGTCGAGCACGATGGTCCACTCGACGTCCTGGTCCTCAGCGTCTTGCGGGTCACGGATGATCAGTGGGGCGTGGAGGCCGCGATCAAGCTGCAGGCCGGAGTGGGAATGGTAGAAGTAGGTGCCACCGTGGGGGACTTCAAAAACATAGGAGAAAGACTCGCCAGGTTCAATGGGGTCCTGGGTCATGCCGGGCACACCGTCGGCTGCGTTGTGGAGTGCGATGCCATGCCAGTGGATGGAGGTGCTCTCAGGCAGTTCATTGATGATATCGACCTGGAGGACGTCGCCGGCGGTGGCCTCAATGGCCGCATCCCCGGTGTCAGAGACGTATCCCCACGTCTTGGCTTCGATACCGCCGATATCCAGAGAGAGAGGGGCCGGGCGGTCAGTGTCCTGCGCACCGTCGGCTCACCGAGCGCAGTGGGGGTGGGGCGAAGGGAGGGACCTGGTGCCGAGGCAGCGGGTCCAGGGGCGCTGGTGCAGGCGGCCACGGCCCCGGTGCCGGCGAGGACGAGCCCGCCGAGCAGAAACTGTCGTCGGGAAAACGCGTTCGTCATGATTTAACCTTTCTTGGTGCAAGATTTCAGTGACACGGGAGACAGGCGCAGGTGAGGATCCTGCTGAGCCATCACGTCAGGCGCAGGTCTGTGACACAGGTGGCACCGTCGTCGGTGGTGGAAAACTCCGTGGTGCCGGTACGCCCCTGGTAGCTGACCTCAATCAGGCCGGTGACATCATCGGGAAGCCAGAAGCCGACAAACCCGTTGTCGAAGGTGGTTGTCGCCTCGTCCACCAGCACCTCACCGGTCGCCTCATCGGTGATCGTGACCTGGATATCCTCATTGTCGAGTTCCCCCTGGCAGGTCGTGAGGCTGTGGTAGAAGCAGTCGTGGGTGGAGGTGAGATAGGGTGCGATCGAGACATACGTCTGATTGTCGGGAAGATCAACCACGACTTCCTGGTCATCGCTCGAGAGCAGCAGTTCATCGTTACGCACTGAGGCGATCAGATCCGTGGGACGCTCAGTGACCTTCTGCCGGTCGAGGTGATCAATAATCTCCACCGCGTCCATGCCGGCCAGGCCATGGGTAGTCAGGAATGTGCCCTGGGACACCGTCCCATCGGCGGTGGGTTCCGGGTCGGCGGCCGAACACCCCGTGAGGGCGAGGGCAAGGGCGGCGGCTGCGATCGCTGCTCGTTTCACGTCAATCTCCTTGGATCGTGGCTGGGCCATGAGAAGACACCGCCTCAAGGTCGATGCCATACCTTTATCTAGCACGGGTGCCTGACGGACTAGAATTCAAAAACCCTGCTCACAGTCTTATAACAGGGCGAAAAGGGGGGTGAATTCGGTGGGCTGGGTCACCACCGGAACACCACCCCACAGCTGTGGGCTATGGCCTTCTACCCGCCCCGGGTATGCGGTGCAGACAGTGAAATCCCTGGTGGCGCCTGCTGAACCGACCAGGGGAGGCGATGCCGCCGGCCCGGGGCGGGGCACAGGGGTGACGGCGGTCGAAGGGTGATGTTTGAAGATTTGATGAAGATTCCCCGCCGGGCACTGAGCGAGGATGGTATTCCCCCTTGGCCGGAGCGATACTGGGGTCTATGGCTGACCACACACCGACCACCGCCACGCCCCCGGGGCGGGTGCTGGTCGTCGATGATGAACAACCCCTGGCTCAGATGGTGGCCTCCTACCTCATCCGGGCCGGCTTCGATACCCGCCAGGCGCACACCGGCACCCAGGCCGTGGACGAGTCCCGTCGCTTTTCCCCCGATGTCGTGGTGCTGGATCTGGGGCTGCCCCAACTCGACGGCCTGGAGGTGTGCCGACGCATCCGCACCTTCTCGGACTGCTACATCCTCATGCTCACCGCGCGTGGCAGCGAGGACGACAAGATCAGCGGTTTGACCCTGGGGGCGGATGACTACATCACCAAACCTTTTAGCATCCGGGAACTGGTGACCCGGGTGCATGCGGTGCTGCGCCGTCCACGCACCAGCACCACCCCACCGCAGGTGACCACCCCCTTGATCGTTGGTGACCTCATCCTTGACCCCGTCGCCCATCAGGTGCGGGTGGGGGAGACGACCGTGGAGCTCACCGGCACGGAGTTCGAGCTGCTGGTTGCCCTGGCCCTGCGCCCCGGCCAGGTGCTGACCCGCCACGACCTGGTCACCGAGGTCTGGGACACCACCTGGGTCGGTGATGAACGCATCGTCGATGTCCACATCGGCAACTTGCGTCGCAAGCTCGGCACCGACACCCGGGGCCGGGGGTTTATCGACACCGTGCGTGGCGTGGGCTACCGGGTGGGGCAGCCATGAATCACGGACCCGGCCTGACCTTCCGCTTCCTGGCCGCCCAGGTGTTGGTCGTGGTGATTAGCCTGCTGGTGGCCGCGGCCGTGGCCACGATGGTGGGCCCGACCCTGTTCCACGATCATATGTTGATGACCGGCCGGGAGGACCCTTCGCTGGAGCTGTTCCATGCCGAGCAGGCCTACCGGGGCGCCAACCTGATCACCCTGGCCGTCGCCCTACCCACCGCCTTGATCAGTGCCCTGCTGGCCAGCCTGTGGTTATCGCGTCGTCTGCGCCCCCCCCTGCAGGATCTCACCCGCGCCGCTACCAGCCTAACGGCCGGCAACTCCCGTATCCGCGTGCCCGCCGGAAAAGCAGGCCCCGAGGTCACCACCCTGGCGCATGCCTTCAACACCATGGCCGACCGGCTGGAACACACCGAACAGGTCCGCCGCCAGATGCTCTCTGATCTGGCCCACGAAATGGGCACCCCCTTATCGGTGCTCACGGTCTACCTCGATGGTCTCCAGGACGGGGTCGTGGACTGGAATAATGCCACCCACACGATCATGGCTGACCAACTCACCCGCCTGACCCGGTTGATGGAAGACATCGACGATGTCTCCCGGGCCCAGGAACACCGGATCGATTTGGACCTGGCGGAGGAAGGGCTCGGGGATCTGCTCCATACCGCCGCTGCTGCCGCGGGGGAAGCTTATGCTGACAAAGGCGTCGATTTACAGGTCGAGACCATTACAGAAACCGCCCGGGTGCTCGTGGACCGGCAACGCTTCGGCCAGGTGATGAGCAATCTCCTGTCGAACGCGCTACGGCACACCCCGGCCGGCGGGCAGGTCCGGATTAGCGTCCACCGACAGGGGGCGTCCACCGCGCTCATCCACGTCGCCGATGACGGCGAGGGCATCCTACCTGACCAGCTCGGACACATCTTCGAACGCTTCTACCGGGGAGATGCCGCCCGCAGCCGGGACGCCGCCGGGGCCGGTATCGGTCTGACCATCTCCAAGGCATTGATCGAGGCCCACGGCGGCACTCTCACAGCCACCTCCCCCGGACCCGGTCGCGGAGCGGTGTTTGCCCTCCGCCTTCCGCTGTCCCCTCCCGACAGTGAGGAGGCTGCCCGGTGATCACACCCTGCCCCGCGCGAGGGCCGCGCCCTCCACCCCTTGAAGATATACCCCAGATAGCATCGCCGAATCCCACCGACCCGTAGGAGCTTTCTCATGATCACCTCCCCGCCCCGCCTCTTGCCGATGGCCTCCCACGGCTGCAGCTGTTGCGGACCTGCCTCACGTGCCGACACCGCCTCCATCCCTGCCGCCAGCGACTCGTCAGCAGGAGGATCCTCCCCTAGCTACCAGGTCACCGGCCTGACCTGCGGCCACTGCGCGAAAAGCGTGACCCAGGCCCTTCAGGCCCTCCCCCAGGTCGACGACGTCCAGGTTGATCTCGCTGCTGGTGGTGTTTCCACCGTCACGGTCACCGGTGTCGTACCTCCGGAGATGGTTCGCCGGGCCATCGAGGAGGCCGGCTACACCGTCTTATCCTGATCAGTTTTACCCATCATCTCGACCCCGACCGGGTTGAGTGGAAAGGAACGTCATGAGCACTCCCCACCATTCGGGTGATCACCCCGCTCCGGAAACAGACCACACCTATCACCCGGATCATGCCGGCCACGAACAGCACGCGGATGCCGACACCCACGGCCAGGCGATGCCCCACGATCACCCGCATTCCGCCCTGGACGACGACCACCACGTTCATGGTCACGGCGAACACGCCGGACACAGCACCGCAATGTTTCGGGACCGCTTCTGGTGGTCGCTGGTTTTGTCCATTCCCGTCGTTATTTTCAGCCCCATGGTCGCCCACCTGCTCGGCTACCACCTCCCGGCATTCCCCGGATCCACCTGGATCCCCCCGGTGCTGGGCACGATCATCTTCGTCTACGGCGGAACGCCTTTCCTCAAGGGCGGATGGAAAGAACTGAAATCCCGCCAACCCGGGATGATGCTCCTGATCGCCATGGCCATCACCGTGGCGTTTGTCGCCTCCTGGGTCACCACTCTGGGGCTGGGCGGTTTTGACCTGGACTTCTGGTGGGAGCTGGCTCTGCTGGTGACCATCATGCTGCTGGGCCATTGGCTGGAGATGCGCGCTCTCGGGGCCGCGTCCTCCGCGCTTGACGCGCTGGCTGCCCTGCTGCCGGATGAGGCCGAGAAAGTCATCGACGGGACCACCCGCACCGTGGCCATCTCCGAGCTGGCCGTCGACGACGTCGTGCTGGTGAGGGCCGGTGCCCGGGTGCCGGCCGACGGAACCATCCTCGACGGAGCCGCCGAATTCGATGAGGCGATGATCACCGGCGAATCCCGTCCCGTCTTCCGCGACACCGGTGACAAGGTGGTCGCCGGTACTGTGGCCACCGACAACACCGTCCGCATCCGGGTGGAGGCTACCGGCGGGGACACCGCCCTGGCCGGGATCCAACGCTTGGTTGCCGACGCCCAGGAGTCCTCCTCCCGGGCCCAGGCCCTGGCGGATCGGGCGGCGGCGTTATTGTTCTGGTTCGCGCTGATCTCCGCTCTGATCACCGCGGTGGTGTGGACCATCATCGGCAGCCCGGACGATGCCGTGGCGCGCACGGTCACGGTACTGGTCATCGCCTGCCCGCACGCCCTGGGCCTGGCGATTCCGCTGGTTATTGCGATCTCCACCGAGCGGGCCGCGAAATCCGGAGTGCTCATCAAGGACCGGATGGCGCTCGAGCGGATGCGCACCATCGACGTGATGCTCTTCGACAAAACCGGCACCTTGACCGAGGGAGCGCACGCGGTCACCGGTGTCGCGGCAGCTGGCGGCGTCACCGAGGGCGAGCTGCTGGCCCTGGCCGCCGCCGCGGAGGCCGACAGCGAGCACCCCGTGGCCCGCGCCATCGTGGCGGCCGCGGCCGCCCATCCCGAGGCCTCCCGTCGGCAAATCCGTGCAACTGGTTTCAGCGCCGCTTCCGGCCGGGGGGTCCGGGCCACTGTCGATGGCGCTGAGATCCTCGTGGGCGGGCCGAACATGCTGCGCGAGTTCAACCTCACCACCCCGGCCGAGCTCACCGACACCACCAGCGCCTGGACCGGGCGTGGGGCCGGTGTGCTCCATATTGTCCGCGACGGTCAGATCATCGGTGCGGTGGCCGTCGAGGACAAGATCCGCCCCGAATCCCACGCCGCCGTGAAAGCCCTGCAGGACCGCGGGGTGAAAGTCGCGATGATCACCGGTGACGCGCAGCAGGTGGCCCAGGCGGTTGGCCAGGACCTGGGGATCGATGAGGTCTTCGCCGAGGTCCTGCCCCAGGACAAGGACACCAAGGTCACCCAGTTACAGGAGCGTGGCCTGAGCGTGGCCATGGTCGGCGACGGTGTCAACGACGCCCCCGCTCTGACCCGCGCGGAGGTCGGTATCGCCATCGGTGCCGGCACGGATGTGGCCATGGAATCTGCCGGGGTGGTCCTAGCCAGTGATGACCCGCGGGCAGTGCTGTCGATGATTGAGCTGTCCCAGGCCAGCTACCGCAAGATGATCCAGAACCTGGTCTGGTCCTCTGGCTACAACATCCTTGCCGTGCCGCTGGCCGCCGGAGTGCTCGCCTCGATCGGGTTCGTGCTGTCCCCGGCCGTGGGCGCGATCTTGATGTCTGCCTCGACCATCGTGGTGGCCCTGAACGCCCAGCTGTTGCGCCGGATTGATCTGGACCCGGCCCACCTGGCTCCCACCAGTCCGAAGGAGTAACACACCACGCCTATTCCGAAATCCACCGCCGTCCACTGATCCATCACTTCTCTCCACTGACCCCATATGACCCTGAAAGGGCTCCACCATAAAGCGCACCCTTGTTCTTTCCGCTCTCGCCGTAGCCTCCATCCTGGCGCTGGCCGCCTGCGGTGAGGCCACCGACTCAGGCAACACCGACGCCACCACCTCGGCACCAGCACTGTGACGACTACCGCTGAGACGACCGAGACCACCAGGGCGGCGACTGAGGAGGACGGGGAGATCTCCGCCGATCACAACGACGCGGACATCATGTTTGCCCAGATGATGATCCCCCATCACAAGCAGGCCGTGGAAATGAGTGAGATGCTCCTGGCCAAGGAGGGCATCCCCGCCCAGGTCGTGGAGTTTGCCCAGGGGGTTATTGACGCCCAGGGACCGGAGATTGACCGGATGAACGCCATGCTCGAGGCCTGGGGCCAGCAGCCGGTCACCGACTCTGGGGCATGGGGACCATGGATGAGATAGGTGGAATGGATCACGGCGAGATGGGTGGCATGAGCGGGATGATGAGCCAGGAGGACATGACAGCCCTTGAGGAAGCCCAGGGCACCGGCGCCGCCCGCCTTTACCTGGAGCGGATGACCGCCCACCACGAAGGTGCGGTCGACATGGACCGTGACGAGGTGGCTGACGGCCAGAATCCCCATGCAACCACCCTGGCCGAACAAATTATCAACGACCAGGAGGCCGAGATCGCCCAGATGCAGCAAATGCTCACTGACCTATGACAGGTCCCCGTCTTTTTCTGATCCCGAGGACAGGAATCTGAAAAAGAGGGATAACCGTGACGATTGCCACCTGCTGCGGGCGATGGGTCGTTGTCACCGCAGCGGGTGCACCGGGGTGGATGCTTCTACTCCCTCTGGTCGCACCACTGAGGAAAGGGGAAAGCCCCTGTGTCCAGACCCTTGGAGGACTACGCATTATTGTCCGATACTCACACGGCCGCCCTGGTCTGCCGGCAGGGCAGCATTAATGTTGGGGGTGTCCTCCGAGTAGTGGACACGGCGTTGGTGTCAGTTAGGCAACGAGGCCTACGGTAGCAGCCGTCGTCGCGGTCTCGAAGGTTGTACTGCGATCCTAGCTATCGCTTTTTACTTCTTGTATCTACTCAATCTCTAGCAGCTTCTACTGTATGTCCATAGGGTAAAGTGTATCTAGCAACGACACGTCGTGGAGTTCAAGTTTAACGTGTAGCGTTATTGACGCTTCGCGTTATGGGGGATAGGGTGAAGCATGATCCAGTCGTTCGCCAACAAGGACACTGAGCGTTTGTGGAATCGAGAGCGTGTGCCCTCGATTGATCCCCGCATTCACTCAGTGGCGCTGCGTAAACTGCGCCAGCTTGGCTACGCACAGAGCCTTCAAGAGTTGCGGATTCCTCCGGGAAACCGTCTCGAGGCATTGAAAGACGATCGTCAGGGTCAGCACAGTATTCGAATCAACAACCAGTGGCGGATCTGTTTTCGGTGGTCCGCCGCAGGGCCAGAGGAGGTTGAGATCGTTGACTACCACTGACAAGCTCCCTCCGGTTCACCCCGGCGAGATCCTCATGGAGGATTTTCTCAAGGAGATGGGGATTACGCAGCACAAGCTTGCTGTTTCTATCGGCGTTCCCCCTCGTCGGATCAATGAGATCGTTCATGGAAAGCGCGCTGTTACCGCGGACACGGCCCTTCGTTTGGCGAAGTTTTTCGGGATGAGCCCCCAGTTCTGGCTCGGGTTACAGACCCAGTACGACTTGGATGTGGCCGAGGATAAAATCCTCACCGAGATTGAGCAGATTCAGCCGGTCCAAGCTGCCTCGGCATAGAACTGCGATCGCCACGGACAAGGTCGATCCGCCCAGGCGCGACTGCGCTGAGCTTAGGAGAACTCTGTTCTAGAATTCCGTTGCAATACCTGTCAGAAGCTATTCACTGGGAGATGGGCATGCTCGGAATGGTCGACTACCTGACGGGCATCGTCGACGACGAACAGGCCGCCCTCCAATTGGATATGTGACTACCACAAGCGAAGGAGCCCTAATGCGCGACACCGAAAGCCTCATCGCCGTCGACGATCCGGCCTGGCCCCACCTTCAGAAGGCGTTAGCTGAATCTGAGGCTATCGCGCTGTCCGTCGCCTCAGAGCAAGGGCAGCGTTCGCTGTGGGAGTTGCAGGTCACTGCCGCGTCGATGATGGGAGCCGTCGCGCTGCACACCGGCGGTATCGTCGCGGAGCACGGCTGGGTTCGTCTGTACGGCGGCGGTAGTGAGAGCCTGCCTAGCATCGCTGAAACAAACGGGCTGGGAGGCTCCGTTTCGGCACCGCCTGGTGCGCTCATCGTCGGACATGACGTCCTCGGTGGCCTATTCGCCATTGACGGCGGCGCGCTGGGTGTCTCGCCCGGCGAAGTCTGCTACTTCGGGCCGGACACCCTCACATGGGACGGGCTCGGTGGAGGCTACTCGGCGTTCCTTATGGCTGCGCTGGGCGGCGGACTGGGGGTGGTTTTCGAGGGGCTGCGCTGGCCTGGCTGGCAAGACGAGGTGGCGCCGTTGGCGCTGTCACAGGGCATTTCCCTCTATCCTCCGCCGTCTACCGTCGAGGGCAGAGACGTGAGCAAGGTGTCGAGGTCGGTTGTCAGCATCCGGGAGTTGCTGGGCACTAAGTGACGCGAGGGTGGTGAAGGATATGGGGCCAACTCCCTTGGTCAGGGTGAAGGGAAACTTAAAACTAGCCTGTTACCAATGAGCGAGTGTGATGTTGTAGCCCACTCGCCCATCTCCAGCAGTTCGCCGTTCAGCAAGAATCAGGAATTCTGCGCTGGATTCAATGGCTGAGGCTACATCCTTGTAGACCGAGTTACGTGCAGTTAGACGGAATACCTTTCGCCCCTCCGCTGAGGAAGCAAGAATGTGGGGCTTCGCGGATGATCCCTTGGGGACAGGGAGAAACTCCAATCTTGCATTTTCGAAGACCCAACTACTTCTTCCAGTGAGCTGTTCGAAGTCCTGCTCGTCCCATTCGTTAAATTGAATCCTTTGTGCACTCTTGGGAACTTTGCTGTTTACCTCATAGTTCTCAATTAATTGTCTAGTAGTGCTTCGGCTGGTTGGAAGGTGAAGAGTTAGAGCGCGGATATTGCCATAATCAGGTAATTGGCGGCCGACCGTTGCGGTAGCCAAAAGCCGGATTCCTTTGTCGTAAGCGAGCCGAACGTCGTTCCGATAGTCGAAAACCACGCCGACTGGCCGGCCCTTGTGGAGCAGGCAAACCGCCGCGTCTTTATGGGTATCCACCGCCGACCCTGACTTTTTACTCAACAGAGTTGCTTCGCCAGGGAAGAATTCAACCTGAATAGTGTCGCCGCGTTTGGCGGTGGAGAAAGGTGAGTCATCGTAAACATAGAGCGTGCGGTCGAACCCGCCGGGTAACTCCAGAATCTTAGTTTGTGGTTTGGCGGGCCATGGTTTCAGGAAGTTACCATTTTTGCGTGCAGGTTCGCGTTTCTGCGGCTTCGGCTTGGCTTGTTGCAGGCCGAGCAATTTAGATAGGAATCCCATTTTTCACCTCGGAGTAACCAGCAGCTTTCCAGGTACATGATCTCATGAACTCTGGATGCATCTGCCGAAAACTTGATGGGAATATAGCGGCATACCCCTTAGTCGAGGATCTCTGGCTTGTAGTCCGAGTTCTCGACCGTCACCGCCGTCGGGGGAGCGGATGGGTCCGTCGCGAAGGTCATGTTATCCCTGTGCGCGATGGCGCGGATCTTACGCCCGACCATAGAGTCCCAGTTCATTTCATTCGGCATACTGCTGCTGCCAACGATGGCCCATTCGGGAGTCTGGGTGCCAATGCCCGCCCCCAACTTCGCCGTCACGGGCTTCTTCGGGTCGAGCTTGATCGCGTAGTAGACCACGCTATCGTCCACGATGTCCGCCACACGTGCGAAGTCCTCCGGTGGGGTCATGTCGCTGAAACGCACCTTCATCAGCTCGCCCTCCAGGGCTGCTTCATTCGGAGCGAGCTCGACCTTATCGGGCTTCGGAGTGCTTGGTGCCGTGGGATTGGGGCGCTTTTTGGCCTTGTTATCTGTGTTATCTGCGGCCTCATCATCTTGCCCTTCTTCCGAAGTGTCTCCTTGTCCTTCGGCGGCGGAAGTTTCGCCAGACTCCTTCGAAGACTGAGCCGCGCTCTGCTCAGGTGGATTCTCATCATCCGAACAGGCTGCAAGCGAGAGGGCCGTCAATGCGGCAACGGAGAGTGCAACAAGGCGATTTCGCATGAGGTTAAGCGTACAACGTCGCCGGGGATTGTCCCCGCCGAACTAAGGAATTGGGGGCTCGTTGCGACGGTCTATCCCGACACGATCGCGCGCGCCATGCGGTGCAGTGTTGCCGTCGCCTGTTCTAGGTCTTCGGGGGTTTTTGCCATTTCTGACGCCCTCACCACCGCCGCATTCAGCAATCCAATATCGATGGAGGAAACGCCGGGGCAGAAGCTATCCACGATCTCCTTAAAACCAGCGTGTGATTTCTGCACCTTTTCCTCGGCGAACGCTTCCGGGAAGTGCTGGGCGGCGGCCATTAGGGGGCCGTGGGAGCCGTGAACGAAGAGATCGAGCATCGCGTCCACATAGGCGCAGATGCGCTCTTCGTGCTCTGGCGGAGCGGCCTTGACCTTGTCTTCCAGCTGGTCATGCCAGGTTTCGCTGTTAAGTACCAGCAGTTGAACCATCAGATCATGTTGGGAGGAGACGTAGCGGTAGACGCTGGGGCGGGCTAGGCCAACCTCGGCTGCCACCTCTGCCAGTGAGGGAACCTTGCCGCCGCCAGCAACGATCAGCCGCTCGGCGGCCTCCAGCACCGCGCGGTGCTGAACCGCGCGGTGCTCCGCTACTGTCGTCTCCGTGATCTTCGGCATGGTTCCCTAGTTTACTACCCGCTTTTCGGCCTGCGTACAGGCCTATTTGGGTGCCTAGATGGAGGCAGCGCTCAGGCGTCCGTCGACCAGCAACACCTGTGGGTCGCCGACGAGAGCTCGGGCGATGCCCACCCGCTGACGTTCGCCACCCGACAGACTTCCTGGGCGGTGCTTAGCTCGGGGCGTCATACCAACCTTCTCCAACAGCTCCGCACCAGAGTAACGACCGTGCCTACCCATAACGCGCGCGGCGAGCTCCAGTTGTTCCTCGGCGGTGAGGGCGCCCGGCAGGCTGTCGGAGGCCGGGTTGGTTAGCGCTCCAGCAACGGCCAGCAGTGTGGACTTACCGGAACCGGAGGGGCCGACGAGGGCGACGAACTCTCCGGGCTCGACGGTCAGGTTCACCTTGTCCACGCGGTGATCTGGGAATCACCATCGGTGTAGGTCACCGTAACGTTTTTAAGTTCCGGCTGTGAGTCCGGAGATGATGACGACCAGCAAGGACATGAGTGTCAACACGACGCTCATGAGAAGAAATCGGGTGCGCGCAAAAAAGCATTTCGCGCAAGGCTAGAAACATGATGAAAATTCCTGGGGTTGGGGTTGGGGAGGTGAGCGGTTGATCAGTCGCTACGCAGACTTGAGCAACAATGTGTTGCCACGATGAAAACAGAGTGTTTCTAACGTTCTATTGAAGGCACCCAGACATCTTTGCGCTATTTTGTGGTTACGTTGGTGAGTAAGGAGGCCTGCTATGGCGAGCTTGAGTGCCCACGAGTTCAACCAGGATGTGAGTTACGCGAAAAGGAAGGCCAGTGAGGGGCCCGTTGTGATTACAGATCGAGGTGAGCCAGCCTTCGTATTGCTATCCATTGATGACTACCGGAAGATCTCTGGCTCGAATGAAGGCTGGGCTTCGCGGTTGCAAATGGAAGAGGACATTGACCTCGAGGACGAAAGGATGGACTTCGAACCGCGAGGGTGCAATATTTGAACCCCTGGGAGCTCTAGTCCACTAGCGCTAAACCGCCAGCCCACGGTTGCGCCGCCATTGGCGGTACGCCAGCGCCGTTGCCGTTCCCGCGTACAGCATGCCCGTCACCACCAGCACCGCGTGCAGACCCACCTGGACATACATCCAACCGCCTAGCAGTGCCCCGCAGGCAAGTGACATCCACAGCGCGAAATAGCGCAGCCAATCCATGTGCGGGCCGCCGAAGAGCGCGGCCACGAATCGCTGAGACATTTTCACCAGCGTGCCGGTCATGTACGTCAGGGAAATACTCACTTCGCCGTCGCGCTCGAAAGTGGAATTCATAGCGCCCACGGTGAACGACAGGCTGTACACCGCCCACTGCTCGTGCCCGGTCAGTACCATTACTGAGGCAATTGTCGAGGTGGCGCAGATGAACAGCAGAATCGCCTCGCGCGTTCGCGTCCGTGGCAAGTACCGCTGCCCCAGCTGACTGATCAGCGCCCCAATCCCCACGCCGACGAGGAATAGCACCATCACTCCGCCCGCAGTGGCTGCGACCTCCCATTTCCCAGCATTCACTGCCGCTGTCAGGCGCGTGGTGTTACCCGACATAAAAGATAGGAAGTACCCGCCCAGATACAAAAAGCCCAGCGTATCTACGAACCCTGCAATGGAGGATAAGTAGATAGCCAGTGCGTGTTCTCCGGTGCGGTAGCCTTTCATGGCGCAATCGTAGCAACCATGGTGCAGTCCGGCGCCTCGTCGTCCCGGTTAGCTGCGTCAGCTAGTCATCCCAACTGGGGTCTGTGATTCCCTCCTGCTGCGCCCGGTACTCCACCAGCGAAAGCAGGTAGTCCTGTGCGCCCTGGTACGCCTCGGCAAAACGCTCGTCGTCTACGTACATCCGCGCCAGTATCAACTGCCGCGAGGTCGTAACCTCGTACCACTGGTTGATCGTGGCACGGTGCCGCTCCACGAGTTCTTGTGCTTCCTCGCTATTGGGTGTGACGCCACCGTCTCGGGCGGCTACCAAATCCGCCACGAAGCGGTCGTGGTTGGCCTTAACCTCCTGGAAGTCGCCGTCACTCATAGAGGCCAGCTTTTCCTGAGACTGCTGGTATTCAGGGGTGTCGCCCCAACGTTCGCGAGCTTCCTCCTGGTAGGCAGGCATTTTCTCGCCGAAGTACTGCTTGATCTTGTCCATCTGTTCCATGGTGTATCCCTCCACTCGGGTTGTTGTTATCAAATCCTCGACCGCACGCAATTGGCTCTCCACCTCTTCGCGCTTGCGCGCCAAGGCTTCCCGGTGGGCGCGGAGGGCGCGGTCGAGGGCTGCATCGGAAGGCGCCTCGATGAGGGCGGGGATCTCCGCCAGCTTGAAGCCCATGTTCCGGTACAGCACAATGGCCGCGCCGATGCGCAGATCATCCTCGGTATAGAGGCGGTAGTCGCCCAATGTGCGCCACTGTGGGCTGAGCAGCCCAATGGAATCCCAATGGCGCAACGCTTTGGGCGTCACTCCCAAAAAATCTGCAGCATCACCAATCGTGTATTCGGTCATGGGCTACATCCTTTCGGTTGCCGCAACGGCAAGGTCAAGCGAAGTGGTCAAACGGCAAGGTCAAGCGGTGAGGTTGTTATGAATTCATCTTTAGGCAACCTCGCGCTTACCTTTGGCCGATAACTTGTGATGGTTCAATTCTCGCAGGAAAAGGAACTCAATTACCTTGTCTAGTAATTCATCTAAAAAATCGCAGCAGCTGGAAGGCCAGAATGCGTCCAAGCAGTTCAATGTGAATCGCCGTAACTTCTTGGCAGGAACGGGGGCGCTGGGCGTCACCGCTGCACTTGCCCCGGCTGCGCAGGCACAGGGGTGGAACTCGTCGGCAGGCTCGCTGGCAGGATCCAGTTTCGGCCCGGGGCGCGGAAACGGCGGTAACGGCGGCGACAACAACGGCGGCAACGGCGCAGACATGCCGCTGAAGTTCAACGGCGACGGCAAGTTCAAGATCGTCCAGTTCAACGACACTCAAGACGATCACCTCACTGATCGTCGCACCATCGAGTTCATGGGCAAGGTGTTGGATCAGGAAAAGCCGGACTTTGCGCTGATCAACGGCGACGTGATCTCCTCTGGGCCCAAGACCACCGAGCAGGCATTCCAGGCGGTAAACAACGTGGTGCTGCCGATGGAATCCCGCAAGATCCCGTGGGCCATCACCTTCGGTAACCACGACGAAGACTCGATGGAAGACGGCACCCAAGCCAACGAGGTCGCGCTGCTGAATTTCGTGCGCAAGTACAAGTACAACCTCAACGTCGCTGACGATCCGATTCACGGCGAATCCAACGTATCGCTGCTGGTACAGGGCAACGCAAACTCGAACCCGGCATTCGCCATCTGGCTGCTGGACTCCGGCAATTACATAGGCGAGGAACTGGCGGGGCAGGAGACGAAGGAGATCCCCGGCTACGACTACATCCACAGTGACCAGATCCAGTGGTACCGCGATACCTCCCGGGGCTATGAGGAACGCTACGGCAAGAAGATCCCGGGTCTGATGTACTTCCACATCCCGACATACGAGCACCGCGATATGTGGTTCGGCGGCCCGTACCACAACGACCTGATCAAGCACGGTCAGGCCAAGAAGCGCCACAGCATCGAGGGCGTGAAGAACGAGGACGTCTACGTCGGTGCCTTCAACCCCGGCATCTACTCCGCCGTCCGCGAGCGCGGCGACGTGCTGGGAATCTACTGCGGCCACGACCACATCAATTCCTTCAACGGCAACTACTTCGGCGTGGAGTTGGGGTACTGCCCGGGAACCGGTTTCGGCCCCTACGGGTTGAAAGACGGTACCTGGTCCATGCACACCCTGCGTGGCGCCCGCGTGTTCGAGCTGGACGAGGCCGACGAGCGGGTCTACAAGTCCACCCGCCTGGTTTTCGCCAAGGAGCTGGGGCTGGACATGAACCCGAAGAAGCAACCGCTGGAAAAGCCAGCCGATCTGCCGGAGTACGTGTCCTTCAAGTAGTGCGCCGCCAGGTAGAGCGCCGCCGGGTTGCGTGCTGCCAAGCGGCGCGACGCACCGGTGGTCTCGGTGCAGCCAGTTAGGATAGGGGGCAATGTCCGTCAATTCCCCTGAGAACATCCTGCTGAACCTGCCCGCTGAGCAGTGCGCCACCATCCGCGGGATCTTCGACGAGCTCGCCGCCCGCGGATTCCCGCCGCAGCGGCAGACCCCGCACATCACGGTCACGTTCTCCCCGAACATGGCCCCGCACGTCGTGGAGCGCGCCCGCGAGATCCTGCCTTCCGCCGTCCCCTCGGAGCTCAGTCGCCGGGGCGTGGTCGTCTTCGGCACAGGCAAGAAGCAGACCGTGGCGTGGCTGCTCGAAGCCACGGATGAGCTGGAGAATGCCGCCCGCGAACTCAGCGCGCTGAATCCCGATGGTCGCGGTCCGCGCTGGGTGCCGCACCTCACGGTCGGCTTAAGGCTGCCGCGGGATATTGTTCCTTCTTATATTGACGCCCTGTCCCAGATCACACCGCGCGAGCTCAAGTCCATCACCGCAGCCGAGGCAGCGTATTGGAGGCCCAGTGCGGGGGAGCGCGTGGTGCTTTCCTGATGCCTGATTGCGGGCTGGATGCGTAGGGGGCGTCACGAAGAAAGAACACAGAAAAAGTGACCCCTGCCTCACCGGGGCTGCAGATGTTTGGTAACGTGCTGCGCGGTATAAAATATAAAAACAATTAAATGAAGAAGGTGTTCCTAACGTCCGCACCAACGAAAGAGCCGGTTGTCACACCGGCTTTTGTCTTTGCATGGTTAGTTAATTTTGCCCAGTTCATGATCTTCTACGTCCTCGTGACGACCATGGCGGGCTACGCAGTCAAGGAATTCGCGGCCAATAACGCGAGCGCAGGTCTGGCCTCCAGTGCCTTCGTTATCGGCGCAACAGGGGCGCGTGTGTTCTCGGGCTTCCTAGTCGATGCGGTGGGGCGGCGGCGAGTGCTTTTCACAGCGCTGGTGCTGATCATCGTGACCTGTGCTTTTTACATTCCCGCACATTCGCTGGGGCTATTGATTACCGTGCGCATCTTCCACGGCATTGGGTACGCCTTCGCTAGCACCGCAGTGATGGCCGTCGCGCAGTCCGTGATTCCCAGCTCACGGCGCGCGGAAGGAACCGGCTACTTTGCGCTGGGTACCACCCTGGCCACCGCGATTGGGCCAGCACTGGGCCTGTGGCTGGTCGGTTCCGTCGGTTACACCACTATGTTCCAGGTCGTCATCGGAATGTCCATCGTGGCATTCCTGCTTTCCTTGCTGGTGCGTTCCCCAGAGGCTCATGGGCACAGTGAACATGCGCACCCGCACCGCCCGACCTTCAACCTTTCCGCCATCGTCCATCCGAAGGTCGCACCCATCGGCTTCTTTATGCTGCTGGTCGGTATCTGCTACGCAGGCGTGATCACCTACTTAAACAGCTATTCCGAGGACAACAACCTGGTCACCGGCGCGAAGTACTTCTTCTTGGCCTATGCGTTGGTCACGCTCGTGATGCGTTTCGTGCTGGGAAAAATCCAGGATCAGAAGGGTGACAACATCGTTATCTACCTGGGGCTGGTCACTTTCGCTATCGCGCTGGTTGTCCTCGCATTCTCTACCCAGGACTGGATGGTGATTCTGGCAGGTGCACTAACCGGCTTGGGCTACGGTTCACTTATGCCGGCGGCGCAGGCGATCTCCGTCAAGGCTGTTGAACCACATCAGATGGGTGCAGGGATCTCCACGCTCTTTTTGCCTCTGGACGTCGGTGTGGGCTTCGGTCCGATCCTGCTGGGCATGATCGTTTCGGCCACTAGCTACCAGGTGATGTACACGATGTTGGCCGGGCTGGTTGTCATCAGTGCTGCCGTGTACTTCCTTGTTCACGGCCGGAAGGTTAGCTAGAGTTCGCAAGAGTTCAAACCTTCCCCTTTGCAACGGTCTTTACGCGAAGGGGATCTGCCGAAAGGACCCCACCGCATGCTGCACGCCGTGAGTTTCGCGTTGGCCGATTCTGTCAACGTTCTACTCATCGGAGTGCTTTTCGCTATCGCGGTGATGCATCCGAAGCCACGGCGCTATGCGACTATCGCCGCGGTGTTGGTGGCGGGGGACTGGTGCGGGGTGTTCTTGCTCTCGCTGGTCACATTGCTGCTTTTTAACGGCATAGAGGATGCGGTGCAGGCGGCCTTGGCCTCGCCGATCTTCGGTCTGGTGCTGATTGCTATTGGCCTTCTTAGTATCTTTTTGACGCTACGAGGCGGCGACCCTGCTCCGATGATCAATCGCCTGGCCCGCCCCCTTCGCAGAGCGTCGTTGGGCACCTTTCTTTCCGGCATGGTTCTAGGGCTGGTGCAGTCCGCGACATCGGCGCCCTTCTTCGCTGGCTTGGCTTATCTGAGCACCGTGGAGATCAGCGCGGCTGGAAAGTACTTGACCGTGTTTCTATATGCCAGCCTCGCGCTGAGCTTGCCGGCGTTGTCTGCGCTGGCGTTGGGAATAGTGCTGCGCAAGCCCGAAAGCAGGCTGGCGGTATTCATTGACGGATTGCGCCACCGCAAGGAACAGATGGTGGCACTGGCGGGCTATGTAGTGGCGGCGATGCTGATAGTCCTGGGACTGCTGAGCATCTTCTAGCAGGGGCTAGGCCTCGTCATTTAGGCCTCGCCCAGGAACTCCATCCACGTATCCCACTCGCGCTTGGTCTGCTCTAATCCGTCGTTCCAGGATTGCTTCAGCCGATCCATTCGTCGCTCTGTGTTGCTCACCTGCATTTTCTCCGGATAGAACACTAGCGCCTGGCCCTTGGATTCCAGTTCCGCGATCTTGTCGGAGGCCAGATTGTACTTCGGCGGGCGGTCGATCATCGCCTGGGCGACGGCGGGACGCTTGCGTAGCAGGGCGCGTACCAGGTGTGGGCTGCGCAAAGCCGGGCGGACGTATCCCTTTGGCTTGGTACGCAGTACCAGGAACTTCTCAAAGCCATCCTCGATAGCTGCGTCGATCAGCAGGCCACCGGAAGAACCCAGCGCACCGTCGACATAGTCCACCCCGTCGATGGTGGGCACGGGCATAAGGCCCGGCAGAGTCGAGCTGGCGCGCACTTTACGCATGAGATCCGGAAGATCCTTGATGTCCTCGCGGCGCCAGTAGACCGTCTCGCCGTTATCCGCGCGGGTCGCGCCGATGCACACCTGGGAAGTGGAGCGCTGGAAGGTTTCCCAGTCGAAGGGCAGATCGTTGCCGGGGGCGCCCGCAGTCTCGTAGATGTACTCCGCGTTGAAGTAGCCAGTGCCGCGCACCAAAGACTTCATTCCGCCGGTCTTAGGATGGCCGCCAAATTCCACGAAGGATTCGCGGGCGCGCTTCCTGTCCCCGGAAAGGAAGTTCACGGTATGTGAGGCTCCTGCACTGATGCCGCCGACCCAGCCGAAGTGGATGTTGTGTTCCAGAAGCTGGTCGATGCAGGCGGCGGTGTAACTATTGCGCATTCCACCGCCCTCGAGAATGAGGGCGACTTCTTGGGCAGACACGGCGGTGGGGCCTCCTTATGTTGATCGGGTGTTTGCGTGCGTTAGTGGTGCTTGTGCGGATACATGGTGGTTACGGACGGAGATTTAGTGGGTGCGCAGCTTTTTGATGCCCGCGATCACAGCCACGATGATCGCACCGATGAGCAGGCCGCAGACCAGGCTAAAGCCGGTTTCCACAAGCCAGGTCACGGCCCCGCCAAGGTGCTCAACGAGTTCCACCACGTGGTGGACCGTGTGATACGGCCAGTGTAGCCCTAGCTCGTCCGAGCCGACCAGCAGAATATGCCCGCCGACCCACAGCATGGCAAGGGTGCCGATGATTCCAATGACGGTGAGGAGCTTCGGCATTCCCTTGACCAGGAACAGGCCGAACTTCTTTGTGCCCTCGCTAGCGCCCTGCTTGTCTGCCAGTGCCAGGCCGATGTCGTCGATCTTGATCAGTACGCCCACCAGGCCGTACACGGCGAAAGTGATCAAGAGCCCCACCACGATCAGCACCAGGGCGCGGGTCAGTAGCGGTTCGTGAGCCACCTCGTTGAGGGAGATC
This sequence comes from Corynebacterium sp. HMSC058E07, assembly GCF_001809885.1. NCBI lineage: Bacteria > Bacillati > Actinomycetota > Actinomycetes > Mycobacteriales > Corynebacteriaceae > Corynebacterium > Corynebacterium sp. HMSC058E07. The sequence goes on along the minus strand of NZ_KV799281.1, from coordinate 25,608 downwards.
ACCATGATTTCCGCAGACAGGATGAGGTCCGTGAACACTGCGCCGCGAACCATTGCGTCCTCGGACTGGCCTGCTGCCTCGTCCTTGCCTTCGGCCTCCTCGTTCTCAACGAGGCCGACCTTCTGCAGGACCTTCTCTGCGCCCTCGAAAGAAAGATAGAAACCACCGAGCATCAACAGGGGAGTCAGCGCTCCTGGCAGCAGCCAACTGAGCAGCAAGATGATCGGCAGGATAATGACCAACTTGTTGACTAGGCTGCCCTTGGTGATCCTCCAAATGATCGGCAGCTCGCGCGCCGGGCTTACCCCAGCGACGAACTTCGGTGTGACGGCGGCGTCATCAATAACAACCCCAGCCGCCTTCGTCGAGGTACGACCGGCCATGGCAGCGACATCATCAGTGGTGGCCGCAGCCTTCTTGGCGATAAGTGCAATGTCGTCCAACAGTGCTGCAAGGCCAGCTGCCATGGGGATTTCTCTTTTCTGTGCGGTGGGGTTTGTTTAGCTTTCGGCGTGTGCGTCGAGAGCCTCGGCAATGGGGGTATCGCCGTTATTGAATTCAATGAAATGGCCGACCAGGTTCGGGCGATCCACTACCTCGGCGATCACAGTGGCGACGTCTGCGCGGGAGACCTGACTGGACTGCAGCTCATCGTCTCCATTGGCGGTGCCGTCGGCTTTCGGCGCGCGAGTTTCAATCTTAGCGGTCGGTTCGTCCAAGGTCAGCGCAGACGGCCCGACAATAGTCCACTGCGTTGCCGAGGCACGCAGGTGGTCATCCGCCGCAGCCTTGGACTCGCAGTAGGTGAACATGGAGTGATCCTCCGGTACACCGTGGTCAGCACGCGAGTTGAAGTAGCTGACCATGATGTAGCGCTTGCTACCCGCCGCATCGATCGAGCGGATCGCCGCATCGCGATCCACGCGGTAGGTGCGCGCATCATCGCCACCGCCCACGCCTGCGGACCAGATAATTACGTCCTGATCAGCGAATAGCTCTTCGAAACCTGCGACATCCAGCTGCTCGATGTCCTGCACTACAGCCTTGGCTCCGGTGGCCTCCACATCCGCCACCTGGTCGGGGTTACGCACCACGGACGTTAGTGTGTGGCCGGCCTCTACGATCTTTGGGGACGCCTTCAGCGCCACCTTGCCGTGGCCTCCGAGGATCATGACGTTCCGTGCGTTCTGGGTCGACATAGCTTCAATGCCTCCTTGAGGTGGGTTTGGTTCTTTCCTAGCCACCCTCAACGGTACGGAAAGGCGCACTATTCCAGCTTTAGCCTGCCTTCGCCACAAGCGGGCCGATGCCACCCGCCCCGATGCACACGTATTCATCAGATGTACCGGAATCCGCCTCCGCCCGCACCAGCAAGATTCCGCCGCCACCGGAAACCCGCACCCAACGCGGCTTCAACTCCGAATCGACCTGCACCTTCGTGGCGCGGCTTTTAGTCTCCTTGGCGTCCTCCAGACCATTGGGGGTGGTGATGGTCAGCGTCATGTCCGTGCTTGCCGTCGCGTTGAGCTGCCATGTCCAATCCCCAAAAGGCAGCGGTTTATCCAGCAGGATTGGTTGGGACTCTCCCGCGGTGATGCGCACGCCGCACTCTGGTTCTTTTCCTTGCTGTGTTGTTGCGGACGCCACCACCTCCGCATCCACAATCTGGCCCGATTCGTCGATGATCCGGGGCTCGTGGTCTAGCTGCGTGACAGGCGGCTGGCCAGTGAGCGTAGAGACTTGGTCGTGCGGGTGCACCACTGGAGTGAGGATATCCAGCGGTACCGGCTGCCCCAGGAGGGGCGGGGGAGGCCCAGAGCCGTCCAGTTTGGTGGATGCACGCAGGTTAGCCAGGTAATCGGCTGTCCTATCGTCGCGCCAGGCTCCCACCCAGGTGAACGTCGAGATCAGACTGATTGCCACTGCGCACACGACTGTGCAGACTCCTAGCCACTGGGCTCCGCGAGCGTGCGCGGAGCTGACATCGGGGCGGGCGGGGGCGTGGGGGCGTCCTAAAGAAAACAGGCAACAACCTACGACCAGCACGGCGAAGCTAAACCAGTCGGCGAAGTAGTGCATCGAGCGCAGCAACAAGTCGGAGGTGCCGGTGGTGCTTCGCGCACGGCTGAGCAGCAGGTAGATGATGGCGAGGTAACCCACGATCACCAGCAGCCCCAGGGCGCGGCGGCGGGTATCGCGGCGCAACCAGATAGAGGCGGCGATGAGGAGCAGCGCGGCGCTGGTGATGCTCCACCAGGTGGGGGCGGTGGCGAAGGCGCTTGACGGTGACCAGCGATCCCAGGACAGTGGACCGCCGAGCGCGCCGGGAAGAACTGTGGAGAAAAGGCTGGTGGGAATGCCAGACCATAGGGACTCGCGCGCGGGCTCTTCTGCGGGGAGCGGGCAGAGCGTGAGGTATAGCACGCACCATAATAGGAAAAGCGCGCCGGGAGCAGCGAAGAAGCGTGTAATGGTACTGCGGGAAGAATCGTGGGCCCCTTCAACAGACCAGTCGACGAGAAACGCGAGGGCTACGGCAGCCGGGACGATGGTGAGGGACTTCTCGGTGAAGCACAGCGCCAGCAGCAGGATGGCTGTGGCGATGAGGGAGTGGCGCCAGGGATTGGGGGAACTTCGGGCGGAAAGGAAGCAGAGCGTGAAGCCTGCCATTCCGACCTGCCAAGCCAGAGCGTTGAGGCCTGCGGACCACCAACCGGCGGCGTCCATAAGGAAGGGGCTGAACAGTAGAGCGGTGTAGAGCCCCAAGGTGGTGAGGGAACGGCCGGTCAAGCGCACACAGACCCGCGCCCATAACGCAGCCGTGACAGCACTGAGCACAAGCAACAGGGTTGCGGGGAGTGCCCAGTTCAGCGGCGCGATCCGATGCGCCACAACCTGTACCAGCGCGGAGGCGGGCATCAGGTGGCCGTCGTAACTGGTGAAGTAATCGCCGATGGAACCGCCACGGAAGGTCGCGGGGATGATGAAGTCATCCCAATAGAACGTGCGCTGGCTCAGCTGCCAACCGCGCACGCCGAGCGCCACGATGGCCACCAGTGTGAGTAGGGCGGTGAAGCGGGCGCGCTTGACAGTGCTTGTGCTGGCGCGCGTGACAGTGAGGTGAGTGGGAATAGAGAGTCGCACTAGTGAGTAGCGTTCGGCGGTTTAGCTTTTCGGCCCAACGGGTTGCACGGACAGGAACTCGACGTCGCCGCTGCAGCCTTCCAGACCCTTCATCGGCACGTAAGCGGCTTTGGTCTGCTCTGGTGGGTAGACGCGCAGGCCGTCAGCTTGCTGCGGCTTGCACTGCTCGGGATCCATAACACCCGGGTTGGAGATCTTTAGCCCAGCAACGGCGGACGCGCCCGGAGCGAGCTTCACCGTTTCGTCCGGAGCGCCGGTTTCGCGCTTGGTGGGCTTACCCAGCTGGGTGCCGTTGTTATTCGTGACGAGGGAAACGCCGGGGAAGCCGCGCATGGAGCACGGTTCGTTTGAGGTGTTCGTGAATACGACGTTGATCAAGGTGGAGCCCGCCGCGCCTTGCTGGTCGGCGGTTGTGATCTTGAGACTGTTGGTGGCGCACATGCCGTTTTTGCCGACGGAGCCGTCGTCGGCCCTGCTGTTGTTGCCGTTGCCGTTGCCGTTGCCGTTGGAGGCGGGGGCTGTGGGGTTGGCGCTGCCGTCACCATCGGCAGGGGACTGTCCTGCGTTGCCTTCGGCTTCGGCGCTACTTGTTGAGGCGGCTTCGGAAGGAGTTGTGTCCTCATCGTCGCAGGCGGCCATCGTGAGGGCGGAGCCTGCCAACAGGATCGTGGTTGCTCCCGCGAGGAAAGTTGCACGCGGAGAGCGGGAACTGGGGGAATTGCGGCGGGGGCTGAAGTGCTTCATGGTTATTACTGTAAATGTGAAGTGCTAGTGGGGCTAGAGTGATTCACATTTTGTTATCAAAAGGTGAGCGGGCAGTGATATGCGCACGGGCAGACCACAGGGAAGGGGGAGCGCAACTCGCAAACTTCTTTATGTAAATATGGCCTTTAGGATCACCGACTTGCCGGAGAGCACTACACTCGGTGGGAAAGAACGTTCTGAACTTCATTGCTAGAGAGGCGAAGAGTTAACCATGGGTTTCAACCCCGATTTCGAACCATTCCGTCTGCCTGACGAGTACATCGCTCTGCGCGAGGCCATCCGCGATCTGGCGGAGCAGCAGATCGCTCCATACGCCAAGGACGTTGACGAAAACGAGCGCTTCCCGCAGGAAGCCCTGGACGCTCTGAACGCTGCCGGCTTCAACGCCATTCACGTCCCGGAGGAGTTCGGTGGACAGGGCGGCGACTCCCTCGCAGCGGTCATCGTCATCGAAGAGGTTGCCCGCGTCTGTGGTTCCTCCTCCCTTATCCCGGCTGTGAACAAGCTGGGCACGATGGGCCTGATCCTGCAGGGCTCCGACGAGCTGAAGAAGGAAGTTCTGCCGGATATCGCTAACGGTGCTCTGGCCTCTTACGCGCTTACGGAGCGCGAAGCTGGTTCTGACGCCGCAGCGATGAAGACCCGCGCTGTCCGCGACGGCGACGAGTGGGTTATTAACGGCTCCAAGTGCTTCATCACCAACGGTGGTAAGTCCACCTGGTACACCGTGATGGCCGTAACTGATCCGGAGGCCGGCGCGCGCGGCATTTCCGCGTTCATGGTGAACAAGGACGACCCGGGCTTCAGTGTTTCCGGCTACGAACACAAGCTGGGCATCAAGGGTTCCCCGACGGCTGAGCTGTTGTTCGAGGACTGCCGCGTTCCGGCTTCCCGCATGATCGGCGAAGAAGGAACCGGCTTCAAGACCGCTCTGCAGACCCTGGACCACACTCGCCCGACTATTGGTGCGCAGGCCTTGGGTATCGCGCAGGGTGCGTTCGACCAGGCTGTGGCTTATGTCAAGGAGCGCAAGCAGTTCGGCAAGGCGATCGCGGACTTCCAGAACACCCAGTTCATGCTGGCGGACATGAAGATGAAGATCGACGCCGCACGCCTGATGATCTACACCGCTGCGTCCAATGCAGAGCGTGGCGTGGCTGAGGATGGTGCCAAGCTGGGCCTCATGGCTGCAGGCTCCAAGGCGTTTGCTTCCGACGTTGCCATGCAGGTCACGGTTGACGCTGTTCAGCTGCTCGGCGGCTACGGTTTCACCCGCGACTTCCCGCTGGAGCGCATGATGCGCGATGCGAAGATTACCCAGATCTACGAGGGCACCAACCAGATTTGCCGTATGGTGATGGGCCGCCAGATCCTGGCGTAGCGGGCCGCAGCCCGTTCCCAGGGGGGGGGGAGGGCTTCCGCAAAGTAGCTACAGCGACAAAGAGTCCGAGCAGGATTGGAGATAGGCGATGGGGTTTGGGGTATTTGAAGATCCTGCTCGGGATATCTACGAAGAGTTCCTCTCTCGCTACGAACAGCAGTATTACGCAGCAGGCTTGGATGATGCGTTCGATGCAGATCTAGGCGGCGAATGTGAGTATGCGTTGATGTTTGCGGTGTTATTCAACGACGGCACAGAGGTGGTTATCGCACCTGACATGCTGGACAAGATTCTTTCTCTATTCTCCCCACAGAGCGAGAACGGCGAGATCCTGCGCGAGCATCTGCAGGAATGCCGCCCTGACTATGTAGAACGACCTGTGCAGTAAGACGCCCTGTCAGTTCGGTAGTCCGCCCAACCAGACGGTGATCTGAACTGAGTCGTTGTAATACCTGGCTCGAGTTCCAGGAGAACTAAACGCCATGCCGGACGGCTTTTGCACCCCGCGTGGATGTATGAGAAAAGCACTTTCTCTTACTTCCGAGATGGTTGGAGTACATGTCCTTGCCATCGCCATTGGCTCTGATCTTGGCGTGCTTGCTGGAAATGTGAGATAGGCGGTTTCCGAAGTATGTCACCGCCCACTCGAACTCATCAAAGTCGGGGTCGTATTTGTAAGCAGCAATTCTTCCCAGAAGCGCGCACAGCCAGTCTGCGCACTGCACAGTTTGAAGCGTCCTGGGTTTAGTTCCTACCTCTGCTAAGGAAGGATTGGCACTATGCCCAGAAAGTATTCCGCCGAATTCAAGGAGAAGGCGGTCCATCAAGTCCTAGAGATGGTCCGTCTGGAGTCTTGCTCACGGCAACGTGCGTACGAGGAAGTCGGAGAGCTCCTTGGCGTGTCCCACCACACGTTGCGCGCCTGGTATCGCGACAGCGTCGCCCATGAGCAGGCCGCACCAACAGGTGGCGAAACCATGGAAGAAGAGCTTAAACGGCTACGCCGGGAAAACCGCGAGCTGAAGCGAGCCAACGGAATCCTCAAGACTGCCTCGGCTTTTTTCGCAGCGGAGCTCGACCGACCCACGACCAGATGATCTCCTACATTGACGAGTACAAGGAGCAATTTGGGGCCTGGGCCATCTGCCGTGTTTTGAAACAGGCAGATCGTGGATTCATCACCTCTCGCGGCTACCGTAAAGCCATCACCCGCGCCCCGAGCGCCAGGGCTTTAAGCGATAGCCTGCTTATCCCAGAGATTCAGCGCGTCCATGCGGAAAACTTCTCGGTCTACGGCATTCGTAAGATGTGGCACGCCATGAACCGTGAGGGCTTTCATATCGGCCGCGACAAGACCGCGCGCCTGGTGAAACTTGCAGGTGTGTCTGGTCGACGACGTGGACGCACCCCGGTCACCACGATCAGTCCTAAAGTTCCGGATCATCGTCCGGATCTTGTGCAGCGAAACTTCCGGGCAACAGCCCCCGGGCGGCTTTGGGTTGCCGACATTACCTATGTTCGCACCCTGTCAGGATTTGCGTACACCGCGTTTGTCATTGATGTCTACAGCCGCAAAATAGTTGGTGTTGCCACCCGCTCTACGATGCGCACCGATGCGCTGCCGATGGAGGCACTGGAACATGCATTAACGACTGCCGGTCGAATCCATGGCGACCAGCTGATACACCACAGTGACCGGGGAAGTCAGTACGTGTCACTGAAGTACTCCACCGCTTTGGCCGAAGCCGAGATCCGGCCGAGTGTCGGCACAGTCGGAGATTCCTATGACAACGCGCTGGCCGAGACTGTTAACGGTCTCTACAAGGCTGAACTTATCCATCCTCAAAGCCCGTGGACATCAGTAGGAGAAGTTGAGCTCGCCACCCTGCGGTGGGTGCACTGGTGGAACACCAAACGTCTTCACGAGGCGTTGGACTACGCCACCCCACAGGAAGTAGAAACCGAGTATTATCTCACCGAGCCCATCAACACAGGGCCGTAAAAGAAGCGGAACCAAACCCAGGACGCTTCAGTTTGATAGAGGTGACTTTCCACCTCGAGAGGAGGTTCGAGGAGCTTTTCCGCGCTCTCATTGGTGAACATGAAAGCAGCGCTAGACGCGAAAATCTCTGCACGTTCTCTGGGGCCCTGTTTATCGAGAATCAGGAGGTGATTCTCATCCCTTGGGAGGCTCCAGCCAATACGCTGGATCAGCTGTTTCATAGCATGGTCGTACCGATCCTTTTCATTCTCTCCAGTATCTTCGTTCGTTCCTCGAGGTTTCTCCTGTCCGTAGAAGACAACTTGGGCGTCTAGCTTGTCGAGGATGTTGAGAAGTCGGTTAAAAAGGCGGCGCAGTTCAGAGTATTTCTGGGCGTTGCGGGTGGTGAGTAGTGCTGCACCCTTCTTCTCCCAATGCTCTACCTTTTTGCCTTTAGCCCTAACTTTGGCTTCTATTTCCGCTCTGAGCCCCGTTTCTTTTAGGTGTTTGAAAGAGCCGGAGAGTCGTCGGACATTCTGAGCGGGGATTATGAATCCACCGATGCCGAAAACTGGGTGGGTCTTGAAATGCGTATCGTATCGATTGACGTATGCGCCGTTGTGCCCAAATTCGTCGAAGTATCCGATGTGCATTGATTCCCCCTAATATGCACGAAAGCCCGTGTGGTGTTCACACGAGCCTCGGAAGTGGAGCACCTAGGTGCGTCCTCTACCGAGTCTAGTGTGGCTAGCTATCTGTGGTCAATATGCAGTGCGGGTTATGGCGTATTCAAATCGCCATTCGTCCGGGGCTGTGTAAGAGCTTCGCAGAGCTTTAGTTTCAAGGTTGCCTGGACATAATGATTATGTCCTCCGCACCCGACAGAGGAGTAAAGGTGTTCGATTTCGGGTTGATGGCATGGCTGTCGAGGGCGCTAGTAACCCAAACGCACGCCCTGGGTGGCCAGCCAATCGACCACGCTGCCGTGTTCGTGCAGTCCATCCAGCAGCCGCTGCGTGGAATCCAGCGCTCTGTGGGCTTCGTCGGCGGTGATGTAACCCGCCAGGAGTGCTTCGCCCAACTCGTCCAGGTCCAGCACCTGGACTTTTGTCTTTGAAGATGTGCCCGGGGCGTATTTAGAACTCAACTGGGATTGTTCCTGGGAGGGAGCCTCCGGGAGGTGCGTCACCACATCCACGTACAGGTCACGGGTACGCCAGGTTGCTGGGGTGGTGGCGTCATCAATATCGATAAAGGCGATGTCGATGTAGAGGTCCTGCGTGGGCTCGATGCCCTCGAAGAAGTGGAACTTGTTGAGGCGTATGTCTAGGTGGGGGACTAGCCAAGATTCGAGGTAATGGAAGCGTGGGTGGCCGGGTGTGGGGCGGCGCATGTAGAGCATGGGGCTTGGGTGCTCTGGGCTGGGCTGCTCGGGGCTGGGCCGCTCAATGGCGAGCTGTACGGAAGACAGTTCGTAGGCGTCCACGGCGCGCTCGAATCCCTTGGGGTCGATGTTGATTGCGCGGGCGATGTCGAAGGTCTCTTGCTTTACTTTGTGCAGATCGGCCATGGCTTGTGCGATTGTGGTGAGCAGGATGCGGTGTACCCAGGGGGAGCGGGGTGCGGGTAGAGGAAAAGGGTATGAAAAAGGCCGCGCGGGGGCGCGGCCAAGGGCGGAAACCCGGGTGTCTAGGCGAAAGCTACTAGACGTGCAGCAGTGCCGCGGTGGGCAGGAAGTTGCAGTTGGAGTTGCCGGACTCCTTCTCGTGAGTGGTTACGCCACCCTCGAGAAGGGCGATGACGGTGCCCTTGCCAGTCTTGGCAACGCCGTTGACGGTGGCCGGACCCTTCGGATTGATGCCGGTGTAGCCCAGCGGGGTGCGGCCCATCTTGCCGGTGTTGATGTTGATCCAGTGCACGTTCATGGCGGTGTTCTGCTTCTTAGCCACGGTGCCGGTGCCCATGGCGGTGAACACGAAGTTGACCTCGCCAGCGCCGATGCCCGGCAGTGGAAGCTTAGCGGGGCCGGGTACGCCCATGGCGGTGCCGACGGCCTTGTTCTTGCCGCCGATGCACTTGCCGGAAACGGTCGGCCAGCCGAACTGGGTGAAGACCGGGGCGTTCTTCGGGATGTCAACACCCGGCTTGCCATCGCCGCGGAAGAAGCCAACCAGCTTCTTCAGGGACGCCTTAACGTTCGGCGGCAGCTGCGGGTTGTTAGCGAAAGTCTCGATCTGGTTCAGGATGTGCGGCGCAGGGCGGCCGAGGTGATCGATGGAACCCTGGACCTGAGCGCCAGCCGTTGCAGGGGCCACCACGGTCGGGACAGCAAGCGCGCAGGCGGTCGTCAGTGCTGCAGCAGCACGGGTCAAGCGTCGGGAGAAAGCCATGGCGTACCTTTCAGGTTTTGTCGCTGTTTCTAAAGTTGCTCGAGCATATACCCGAACCACATTAGTCACATTATTCACATTTGTCACATTAGTAACGTTCATTAGGAACCTTTTGTAAACAATAACACCGGCTTCAGTGCACGTCTTGCGGTTTTGAGAAAAACTTCTTCATGTCCTATGCGTTATCCTGGTGAACTAAAGGAGTAGGCTGTGAAAGGTTCCCGTAGGCAATGTTCTAGGCCAGGTTCTAAGCAATGTTCTAGGCCATGTACTGCCTTACGCTGCACTACTAAAACTGACCCCAATTTAAGGAAAGATCGGATCTGTGTCTTTGACTGAATTCCGTAATGTCGCCATCGTCGCGCACGTCGATCACGGCAAGACCACCCTCGTCGACGCCATGCTGCACCAGTCCGGCGCCTTCTCTTCGCACGGCGAAGTGGAAGAGCGCGTGATGGACTCGGGCGACCTGGAAAAGGAAAAGGGCATCACGATCCTGGCGAAAAACACCGCCATTCACCGCAAGGGTCTGGGCAAGGACGGCAGCGACCTCATCATCAACGTGATCGATACGCCCGGCCACGCTGACTTCGGCGGTGAGGTCGAGCGCGCCCTGTCCATGGTCGACGGTGTGGTTCTTCTTGTTGACGCCTCTGAGGGTCCGCTGCCGCAGACCCGTTTCGTGCTGGGCAAGGCCCTGGCTGCGAAAATGCCGGTGATCATCTGTGTGAACAAGACCGACCGCCCCGATGCCCGCATTGACGAGGTTGTTGAGGAATCACAGGATCTGCTGCTAGAGCTCGCCTCCACCCTGGAGGACGAAGAGGCGGCAGAGGCTGCCGAACAGCTGCTGGATCTGCCGGTTCTGTATACCTCCGGTCGTGAGGGCAAGGCTTCCACCGAGAACCCGGGCAACGGCAACGTCCCGGACTCCGAGGATCTGCAGCCACTGTTCGACGTTCTCTACGACGTGCTGCCGGAGCCTTCCGCAGACGTAGACGGCCCGCTGCAGGCGCACGTCACTAACCTGGACTCATCTTCCTTCCTGGGACGTATCGGCCTGGTGCGTATTCACGCTGGCCGCCTGCGCAAGGGGCAGCAGGTTGCGTGGATCCACTACGACGAAGATGGAAACCAGCACACCAAGACCGCCAAGGTTGCGGAGCTGCTGCGCACCGAAGGCGTGACGCGCGTGCCGGCCGAGGAGATGATCGCTGGCGACATCGCCGCTATCTCCGGCATCGAGGACATCATGATCGGCGACACTCTGGCCGATCCGGAAAACCCGGTCGCTCTGCCGCGCATCACCGTGGATGAGCCCGCGATTTCTATGACCATCGGCGTGAACACTTCTCCGATGGCAGGCCGTGGCGGTGGCGACAAGCTGACTGCCCGTATGGTCAAGGCCCGCCTGGACCAGGAGTTGATCGGTAACGTTTCTCTGCGCGTGTTGCCCACTGAGCGCCCGGATGCCTGGGAAGTTCAGGGCCGTGGCGAGATGGCTCTGTCCGTCCTGGTGGAGACCATGCGTCGTGAAGGCTTCGAGCTGACCGTCGGTAAGCCGCAGGTGGTTACCCGCACCATCGACGGTACGGTTCACGAGCCCTACGAAAACCTGATTATCGACGTCCCGGAGGAGCACCTCGGAGCCGTCACTCAGCTGCTGGCCGCCCGCAAGGGGCGCATGGAGTCCATGGACAACACCGGCACCGGCTGGATCCGCATGAAGTTCATTGTTCCGGCCCGTGGCCTGATCGGCTTCCGCACCGTCTTTATGACCGAAACCCGCGGCACCGGCATCGCCAACAGCTACTCCGCTGGCTACGAGCCGTGGGCGGGCGAGATCAAGGGCCGTGCCTCCGGCTCCCTGGTTGCCGACCGCTCTGGCCAGATCACCGCCTACGCGCTGATCCAGCTGGCCGACCGTGGCACCTTCTTCGTCGAGCCGGGTGCAGAGGCCTACGAGGGCATGGTCGTCGGCGCTAACAACCGCGACGAGGACATGGACATCAACATCACCAAGGAAAAGAAGCTGACGAACATGCGTTCGGCTACCGCCGATGCGACGGTGACCTTGGCTAAGGCTCGCACCCTGACCCTGGAAGAGGCTATGGAGTTCTGTGGTTTCGACGAGTGTGTCGAGGTTACCCCGGAGGTCGTCCGTGTGCGTAAGGTGATCCTGAACGCCACCGACCGCGCCCGCGCTCGTTCCCGCGAGAAGCAGCGCAATAACAACTCCTAGAAGCGCTCTTGTACTCTTTCTTCCCACCATCTGATCCTTCGTCGCGCCACCGTTCCGGCTGGGCGCGTCGTCGGCGTTTTTGGGGTTCGACGCCCACCGTTGCGGCTGCGCTGACCTCTGCGGCTCTCGCGCTGACGCTTTCCGCGTGTCAGGCGAACCCCGGGGAGGCTCCGACGGTGGAAGACCCCTCTGCCACCACGCAGTCTCAGCCGCCCAAGCCGGTGGATGAGAGCCTGCGAGAGATCACGGTGGGAGTCGATCGCTTCACCAGTAACCTCAATCCGCACCTGGTGGGTAACCGCAACCCGGTGGTCGCGGCGGTAGCGGATCTGACTCTGCCGAGCGTGTACATGCAAGGTACTGAGGGGGAGGGCCTCAATAGTGACCTGATTAGTTCGATCGCGCCAAACGATGAGGAGTTTCCGACAGAGGTGACCTACACCCTCAATCCGGAAGCGCAGTGGTCGGACGGCACCCCCATCACGATCTCGGACTTTCAGTACCTGCGCGAGGCGATCCTAAAGGAACCGCTAGCGGAGTCCAAGGGGCTGTACCGGCATGTGACTTCCATCAAACCGGGTGATAAAGAAAAGAGCGTGAAGGTCACTTTCGATCGTCCGCTGGGCGCATGGAAGCGACTGTTTATGCACCTGCTGCCTAGCCACATTTATCGGGCCGAGGGGCGCACGTTCACCACGATGATGGCTGAAGGCTCAGTCGCCTCGGCGGGACAGTACTCCGTGAAGTCGGTAGACGAAGGCCGAGGGCTGCTGGAACTGCAGCGCAACGACCGCTACTGGGGCAAGAAGGCGGCGAAGACGGACATCATTCGTTTCACTGCGGTTCCCAATGAGTCGACGGGCGCGCAGATGATGCGCACCCAGCAGATCCAGATGTACATGACGCACACCTCGGCCACCACCGACCTGGCCATGGAGCAGTTGCCCTATGCCCAGGTGCGAAAAACTACCCGTGAAGTGCAGCTGAACCTGCAGCTGAATCAGGCAAGCCCACTCTTGCGGAACCGCGCTCTGCGGCGCCAGTTGCTGGGTGCGATCGATTCTGAAAGAATCGCCCGGATCGTTTCCGGGGACCCTGATGTCGACTCCCCGCACTGGAACGTCAAGCCGAAGATGGAAAAGGAAGTACCGGACAATCTGGTGGCCGATGACCGACCCGATGGAATTGTCATCGGTGCGGTCAACGACGATCAGCTGGCTGTGGACGCTGCCCGTTCGGTGGTGGATCAGCTATTGCAGGCCGGTATTCCCGCAGTGGTGCGCACCGGGGAAGCCTCAGACATTCTGGGTACGTCGGTGCAACAGGGCACCGTCGACGGCGTGATCACTTGGCAGCGCAGCCCGCAGCTTATCGCCGATTATGTGCAGCAATACGGCTGCACGAACAGCTCGCAGACTGCGGACGCGCGCACGTCGAATAACAACTCCGGCTCCGAAGCCAAGGGTGGGGAAGGCAAACGCTCAGGCAAGAACGCTGGCGAAGGGGCAAGCGCGAGAGCCAACGAAGGTGCCGACGGGAGCGCCGATGAGAAGTCCGGCGCGGAAGCGCGCCTGGATAACACGCCAAGCGGCGGCAACCTCAGCGGAACGTGCGACCAAGAACTGGAACAGCGCCTCACCAAGCTCCGCGAAGGCGAGACGAAACTGGATGATGAACGTCCTCAGGTGGACGATCGCATCGCGGAACTCTCGACGGTCCTACCGATCCTGTCGGATCGTTTCACCGTGGTGGCGTCGAATAGGCTCAGTGGGCCGACCCGGAAGCTGGAGGACTGGCCGTTGGACGACAGTAGTTCGTTGCTGATCTCCGCGCCTTTGTGGACTCTGATGCCGATGGAGGAGCTGGATCGCAGCGCCGCCGATAACGCCCGCAAGGAGGACTAGACCGTGAGCAGCAATCCGGAACCAGCGCACGCGATCACTGTGATGGCGGTGCATGCGCACCCCGACGACGAAACTCTGTGGACGGGTCTGGCGTTAGCTAAGGCACGCAGGCTCGGCCATGAGGTAGCCGTGGTGACCTGCACCCTCGGCGAAGAGGGCGAGGTGATCGGGGAGAAGTACCAAGCTCTTCTGGACGCCCAACAGTACGAACACGGCACGGGAATGCTCGGCGGTTACCGCATCGCCGAGCTCCAGCGAGCACTTAGCGTGCTGGGGATTCATCATGGCCCGAACCTGCTGGGTGGTTGCGGTGCCTGGCGGGATTCGGGAATGGAAGGAAGCGACTCGATTCGCCACCCGCGGGCATTCGCACGCGCGCCGGAAAGCCCCAGCGACGGCGCCGATGGAATCGCGGACGCGGGGTTCGAGGCACAGGTTGCGCAGCTTATCCAGCTTATCCAGCAGATCTGCCCGCAGGTCATCCTGACCTACGCCGCCGACGGTGGCTACGGCCACCCGGATCACAAGCGGGCGCACCAGATCGTGCACGAGGCAGTGCGGCGGCTGGAGGCAGCAGGGGCAGGTACAGAAGCGGAGAGCTTCGTGCCTAGCCAAGTGTTGTGGTGCGTGACGGAGGACGAGAAGTTCGCCGAGGGCATGCAGGGTATGGAAAGCGTGCAGGCACCGGAGGGATGGAAGCTCCCCAGTGCGGGCGACATCGCCACTGTCCCTTCCTCCGAGGTGGACCTGGTGGTTCACGGTTCTGCAGAAGACGTGGCCGCGAAGCAGGCCGCCATGCGCGCCCATGCCACACAGATTTGGGTGGCGGATGGGTCGACCTCGGACGTAAACGATCAGGCGCGGGAATCCAACCCGCCCGCACGCACAGCCGCCACGTTGTTCTGCCTTTCCAACCTGATCACCCAGCCCCTACTGGACAACGAAAGCTATCGCGTCGCGTGGACTAAACCTGGCGTGCCGGAGGACTTCTTCGCCCGCGCAGTGGGGGAGCGCCTGGTGGGTGGGAAGTCTTAAACGGCGCGGCCTGGGGCGTCAATAAGAAGAGCAAGCACTAGGATAGATCGACGTGAATGCGAAAAAGAGCACCGGAACAGGCCGGGACGAAGAGCCGAACTGGGGGCACCCCACGAAAAGCCAGGCGCGCAAGGATACGACGCGCGCGGAGCGCATGTCCGGCATCGTGTGGCTCTCTATCGGCGCACTGTTTGGGCTGTTCATCAGCGTTTTATACATCGGCTCCCGCATCACGGTGGGGGACGTCGAGGTGCCGCTGCCGTGGACACTGCTTTTTGCCCTGGTGTTCAACCGCGCACTGACTAAAACCGCACTGCTGTGGACCGATAACAAGCTGATCGCCGGCATTCCCGCGCTGGTGTGGCTAGCCGGGTACTTGCTGGCGGGGATGTGGCCGGAGCTGTCTTTCGGTGAGGCGACGTTAATGCCACAGACCGTGTGGTCTATGCTGCTGCTTGTGGTCGGTTTGGCAGCGGCCGCGTGGCCACTTCGGCCTCAGTTTTCTCTGGAACCGCTGAAGTGACAGAATAGAAGCTCATAGAGAGCTCTGTGGAGTATGACGAACTTTCCAGAAAGGGTAGGTATTTAGACGATGACCTACACGATCGCGCAGCCTTGTGTAGACGTGATGGACCGCGCTTGCGTTGAAGAGTGCCCCGTTGACTGCATCTACGAGGGCAAGCGTTCCCTGTACATTCACCCCGACGAGTGCGTTGACTGCGGTGCTTGTGAGCCTGTCTGCCCGGTCGAGGCCATTTTCTACGAGGATGACGTGCCGGACGAGTGGGAAGAGTACAACGACGCTAACGCTGCCTTCTTCGACGACCTGGGCTCCCCGGGCGGTGCTGCGAAGCTGGGGCCGCAGGACTTCGATGCGGAGCTGATCGCTAACCTGCCGCCGCAGGCTTAGGTCTTCTTCTTTATTGACGCCCGCAGTTGCGCCGGTTAGCGCCGAGCGCACAGAGCAGGCGGTATAGAGTACAAGCATGACCCTGAAGCGCACCAAAGTAGCCGACCGACTGCCCGACTTCCCCTGGGATTCGCTTGCCGAGGCCAAAGCCACGGCGGCGAAGCACCCCGACGGGATCGTGGATTTGTCGGTCGGTACTCCTGTAGATCCGGTCTCCCCGGCGATTCAGCTGGCGCTGACGGAATCCGCCGCGGAGCCGGGCTACCCGCAGACTAAGGGCACCCTGGAACTGCGTAAAGCCATCGTGGGGGCGATGGAGCGCCGCTTTAAGGTGACCAGCCTGGATGCCGATAGCCAAGTGCTGCCGGTGATCGGCACCAAGGAGGCCATCGCGTGGATGCCCACCCTGCTGGGGCTAGGTGCAGGCCACACGGTAGTGATTCCGGAGCTGGCTTACCCGACCTACGAGGTCTCCGCCCGCCTGGCTGGGGCGGACGTGCTGCGCAGTGATTCTTTGCTGAAGTTGGGGCCGCAGACCCCGGCGCTGATCTACCTGAACTCCCCGGCCAACCCGCACGGCCAGGTGCTGGGAGTGGAGCACCTGCGCAAGTTCGTGGAATTCGCCCGCGAGCGCGGCACCATCATCGTCTCCGACGAGTGTTACCTGGGTCTGGGCTGGGGCGAGGAACGCCCCGTGTCGATCCTGGATCCCGAGGTATGCGGCGGTGACTTCACTAACCTCATCGCCGTCCACTCGCTGTCGAAGACCTCCAACTTGGCCTCTTATCGTGCGGGCTGGCTGGCCGGCGACGGTGCGCTGATCCAGGAGCTGCTGGGAATCCGCCGCCACGCAGGCCTGATGAACCCCGGCCCGATCCAGTCCGCCATGGTCGCCGCCCTGGAGGAAGACGGCCACGAAGTTTTGCAGAAGCAGTTGTACCACGAACGCCGCGAGCTGCTGAAGGCTGCCCTGCTGCAGGCCGGTTTCGATATCGAGTACTCCGACGGTGGTCTGTACCTGTGGGCCACCCAGGGGCGTGACGGCCGCGAGACCGTCGCAGAGCTGGCCGACAAGGGCATCCTGGTTGCCCCGGGCGATTTCTATGGCCCGAAGGGGAAGAACTTTGTCCGCGTGGGGCTGACCGCCACCGACGAGCGGATTGAGGCAGCCGCCCGCCGCCTCACCGGTGACGAATCGGCAGCCGCGCAGTAGCGCGCAGAAATTGGAGCTCTGGCGCCGATTCCTGCCCTACAACGCTGGCGCCCACCGCCGCGCCACGGCGTATCTGCCGTCAAGACCATGCTGACTGGCCGCGTCCCCGACGACGGTCGGGCCTACCTGGCCGCCGCGGCGGGCGATTCCCCTTTCGCGCCCGGCACCCCGCTGGAACCAGGGCTTGCTCTTGTGGATCCGACGCCCACATGGGTCTATCCCGACTTTCCAGAAGAACCCGCCGAGCTCCTGGCAGCTGATATTCCGATTCTGTACTCCGGACCGGATGCATTGGTGGTGGACAAGCCCCACGGGCTGCCGTCTACGCCCAATGGCAGACTCTTGCGGGCCACCGTGCAGTCGTTGATGCGCGTGCGCCTGAGGGAGCCGGAATTAGTGGCAGCTCACCGCCTGGATCGGGACACTCGCGGCCTGTTGGTGCTATCCCGCAACCCCGCCACGCGCGGGTTCCTGCAGTCACAGTTCCAGCGTAGGGAAGTGGAAAAGACCTACCAGGCGATGGCGCCGGACATTCCGGAGATCGGGGCGCAGTGGCAAGAAGTAGCACTGCCGATGCTGAAGGTGAAGGACGACCCGCAGGTGCGGGTGGGCAGCGCCGCAGCGTTGCCTACACAGCCCACGCTGTCCACACAGCTCAAAACGCAGGGCCGGGCGAAGTCCACGGTGACGCGCATTCGGAAGCTGGCGACCCGTCGCTGCGTGGCAACCTCAGAAACCAATGCTGCCGCTGGCACAGCCGCTACCGCTGTCTATGAGCTGCAACCGCGGACCGGGCACACGCACCAGCTACGGGCGTTGATGAATCACCTGGGTGCTCCCATCTACGGCGACGACACGTACCCGGAATACCATCCCGGGACGGGGGCGTTACAGCTGCGCGCGGTCGCTATCGAGTTGGCGCTGGAGGCGTCACAAGAAAAGGGCGAATTAAAAAACAGGCAGCGCATCGCGATCGAGCGCTGCCTGGAAGATCCCTGGTCGCAGTGGAACAAGGGTTAGTTGGCGTGTAGAGCCTCGTTGAGCTCGACGGTGTTGGCGTTGGCGACGGCCTCTACCGCGCCGCTGACGGAGTTGCGGCGGAACAGGATGCCGCTGGCGCCGGAGAGCTCGGCGGCCTTCACAGCCTCGCCCTCCTGCTTGCCCAGCTGCCGGGCGACTTCGCCGGTCAGCGTGACCTTGGTACCGAAGGTGACGTACAGGCCGGCCTCGACGGTGACATCATCGCCCAGGGAGATGCCCACGCCGGAGTTGGCGCCCAGCAAGCAGCGCTCGCCGATGGAAATGACCTGCTTGCCGCCACCGGATAGGGTGCCCATGATGGAGGCGCCACCACCGATGTCGGAGCCATCACCGACGACAACACCGCCGGAGATACGGCCTTCAACCATTGAAGAGCCCAGGGTGCCGGCGTTGAAGTTCACGAAGCCCTCGTGCATGACCGTGGTGCCCTCGGCCAGGTGAGCGCCCAGACGCACGCGGTCGGCATCGCCGATACGTACGCCGGTGGGAACCACGTAGTCGACCATGCGGGGGAACTTATCCACGCTGTAGATCGTCACCGGGCCACGCTCGGCCTGTAGGCGGGCGCGAACAGCCTCGAAACCGGGGACCGCGCACGGGCCGTGGTTGGTCCACACAACGTTGCTGAGCAGCCCGAATAGGCCATCCAGGTTGCAGCCGTGGGGCTTGATCTTGCGGCCGGAGATCAGGTGCAGGCGCAGGTAGGCGTCGTGCGCATCCTCCGCCGGGGCATCCAGGTCAGTAATGGTGGTGGTCACCGCAACGCGGCGGGTGCCGCGGACCTCGTCCGTACCGGCCAGATTGGCCAGGGGACGGAAGGATTCGGGGGCGGAGGTGGTGGCGTCATCAAGATCGAACACTTGGGTTCCAGCCTTATCGCCAGCGGCGTCAGATGTACCGAGGTCGAACTCGAAGAACCAGGTATCCAGCACATCGCCGGAATCGGTCAGAGTGGCAAATCCATTTCCATAAGCAGCAGTCATGCTTTTCGATCCTACCTTTCAGCGGTCGTTGATTCTGGGCTGCTGTGACCCTTCTGGGTGTTCTGCAGAACAAAGCCGATCACGCTCAGTACTGCGAAGGCAATAGTGACCGTCAGAACCTGCATGCGAGCGCCTTCGTCGAAGAGCATCAGGACGGTCAGCGCAACGAGTGCGAGGAAAGTCAGCCACGGCAGAACCGGGTAGCCCCACATACGCACGGTGAGGGTGCCATCTTGCTCGAAGGTCGGGCGCAGCTTGATCTGCGCCAGCACAATCACCATCCAGATCACCAGCAGGGTGCCGCCGACGGCGTTGAACAGTATGTTGATGAGGTCCTTCGGACCCCATACCTGCAGGGCGACAGAAACGAAGGCGAAGAACAGCGAGCACCACACGGCGCGGAAAGGAACCTTCTGCGCGTTGGTTTTGCCGAACCAGCGGGGGACGTTGCCCTCCTGGGAGAAGCTGTACATCAGGCGGCTGGTTGCGTAGATCTGCGCGTTGAAAGCGGACAGCAGGGCCAGGACGATCACGCCCTCCATGATCTCCACGACGCCCGGGATCTGCGCGAGAGCCAGGATGCGGGTGAAGGGGGATTCTTCGGCGGACTCTGCCTCACCGAGCGTTTCGAAGGGCAGCAGGGCCGAGATGAGGAACACACTGCCCAGGTAGAAGATCGAGATTCGCCAGATCACGGCACGCACAGCCGCGGCAATAGATGAGGCCGGATCCTTGGACTCCGCGGCGGCGATCGTCACAATCTCAATGCCACCGAAGGCGAAAGCCACGGCCAGCAGACCCACGGCCATGCCGGAAACGCCGTTGGGGGCGAAGTCGGCGAAGTTGCTGAGCCCCGGGGACTCGTAGTTCGGGAACAGGTTGAACAGCAGACCCGCACCCACGAACAAGAAGACAACGATGACCGCGACCTTGATGAACGCGAACCAGTACTCGAATTCACCGAAGCCACGCACGCCCACGAGGTTCACAATGGTAAACAGCACCACGCATATCAATCCAGGGATCCAGCCCTCTACGCCGAACCACGAACCCATGATCGCGCCCGCACCGGTGATTTCCGCGCCCATCACCATGATCAGCATGAACCAGTACAGCCAACCCAAGGCGAAGCCATTCCAGCGACCGAAAGCCATCTGGCCGTACGTGGCGAAGGTGCCGGACGCGGGGCGGGCGGCGGCCAGCTCGCCAAGCATCTGCATCACGGCGATCACTACGATGCCGGCGACGATGTAGGACAGCAGCACCGCCGGGCCGGCGGCCTGGATGCCTACACCGGTGCCTAGGAACAGCCCGGCGCCGATGGCAGAGCCGAGGCCCATCATCGTCAGGTGGCGGGTTTCTAGGCTGTGACCCAGCTGGTTCGAGGCGCCCTCGCTAGCACCTGTGTCGGAATCTCGAGTTTTCATAACAGAATTAGAACACAACGGGCTTTCCCACAGGCCAGCATGGGCAGTTTTAACCCCGTAGGTATTTGGAATTCGTCTAGGATCGCAAGCGATGAGTACACCAGAGACGTCCATTGACCTGACCGCTGGCGCGGTGGCGCTCACCCGTCAGCTTGTCGATATTTACAGCGAATCGCACCACGAGCAGCAGATCGCCGACTCTGTCGAGCCCGCCCTGCGTGCCATCGAGAACGTGGAGGTTACCCGCCGGGGCAACACCCTGGTCGCTCGTACCCACCGCGACCTGGGCGATCGGGTGGTGCTGGCCGGCCACCTGGATACGGTGCCGCCGGCAGAAAACCTGCCTTCCCGCGTAGGACCGGATCCGGAGACGGGGGAGGAGACCATCTTCGGCCTCGGCTCGGTGGACATGAAATCCGGCGCGGCCTGCTACGCACATGCGTTTGCGACGTTGGCGAACTCCCCGGATCTGGCCTGCGACCTGACGTTGGTGCTTTACGAAGGCGAGGAAGTAGCCACCAAATACAACGGGCTGAACCACCTGGTGCAGTCCGATCCCGAGTTGCTGGAGGGTGACCTGGCGCTGCTGGGCGAGCCTTCCGGTGGGATGATCGAAGCCGGCTGTCAGGGCACCTTGCGGGTGAAGGTCACCGCCCTGGGTGCCCGCGCGCACTCCGCCCGCAGCTGGCTGGGGCACAACGCGTTGCATGATCTGGCTCGGGTGCTGGTGCGGGTGGCGGATTACGAGCCCCAGGATGTAGAGATCGACGGCCTGGTCTACAAGGAGGGCCTCAACGCCGTGATGGCTGAGTCCGGCGTGGCCACCAACACCATCCCCGACGAGGCCTGGGCTTTCATCAACTTCCGCTACGCTCCGCACCGCAGCGTCGACGAGGCTCTGGAGCACCTGTACGACGTGCTGCAGGTAGGTACGCCCGATGCGCCTGCCGAGGGTTTCTCTGTTCTTCTTGATGACGCCGCAGCCGCGGCGAGCCCCGGCCTCAACCAACCCTTCGCGGCAAGGTTGGTGGAGGCCACCGGAGGGCGCGTGCGCCCGAAGTACGGCTGGACCGACGTTGCACGTTTCACCCAGCTGGGCATCCCCGCCGTGAACTTCGGCCCCGGCGACCCCGGCTTATGCCATACGAAGGACGAGCGGTGCCCGGTCGCGCAGATCGAGGACGTCAGTAGGGAACTAATCCAGTTTCTTACCCGCTAACCGCACGCTGGCACCTGAGCTAACCCCGACCACCCGCGCTCCCGGTGCGTGGCACCTAGAGGGGGGTG
The DNA here is from genome assembly GCF_001809885.1 of Corynebacterium sp. HMSC058E07. Classification (NCBI taxonomy): domain Bacteria; kingdom Bacillati; phylum Actinomycetota; class Actinomycetes; order Mycobacteriales; family Corynebacteriaceae; genus Corynebacterium; species Corynebacterium sp. HMSC058E07. Next base: position 3,905 of record NZ_KV799281.1, on the reverse strand, counting down.
TGAACTGGGTGGAAGTGAGGTGGCGTCAATTAGAACGAGCGTCAGAGGCCGCCAAGCAGTAGCGTGAAAAGCACACAGAAACATAAAGATCTAGAAGACAATTAAGGCAAACTCCCGCATGAACAACAGCGAGAACAACCGAGACTTCCGCCTCCGCGGCCCCGTGCTGCTGCGCGGCAAGAAGCACAGCCAGAAGCAGAAGTCGACCACGGATCAGCGACTGCTGGGCGAGCAGGCCAACATCGACTGGCTGCACACCGATCCGTGGCGCGTGATGCGCATCCAGTCCGAGTTCGTCGATGGCTTCGGCGCGCTGGCGAAGATCCCCAAGGCCATCACAGTGTTCGGCTCCGCGCGGGTAAAACCCGACCACGAGTACTACGCAAAGGGTCGAGAGCTGGGACGGTTGATCCACGAGGCCGGCTACGCGACGATCACCGGCGGCGGGCCAGGTCTGATGGAAGCCCCTAACCGGGGCGCGCAGGAATCCGGCGGCATGTCCATCGGCCTGGGCATTGAACTGCCGATGGAACAGAGCCTGAATCACTGGGTGGATCTGGGGCTGAACTTCCGCTACTTCTTCGTGCGCAAGACCATGTTCCTGAAGTACTCCCAGGCCTTCATCTGCCTGCCCGGTGGCTACGGCACGCTGGACGAGCTGTTCGAGGCCCTGGTGATGGTGCAGACCGAGAAGATCCGGAAGTTCCCGATTATCCTGATCGGCAAGGAATTCTGGGGCGGGCTGGTCGATTGGATCACCACACGTCTGGTCGACGAGGGCATGATCTCCCCGGAGGACGTGGATCTTTTCCACGTGACCGACGACCCGGCGGAGGCCGTGCAGATCTGCGTGGACGCACACGCCAACCACGTGCGGAAGCTGAAGATCCGCCAGGAGGAGCTGTCCATCGAGCAGGAGCGGATCAACGCGCAGCTGGAGCGCTTTGAGGGCGAAGAGCCCCGCGCGGACTAGGGCTGGCGCAAGGCGGTAGATTAAGAATCATGTTTTGGTTGTTGTCTCTTGTCGGAGCGTTCCTGGTGGGCGCGCTCCTGGTTTTCTTACTAGGCACCGTTTTTGGGCGTGGGGAGGCGCTACCGCCCGTCACGGAGGGAGCGGCGAAACGACAGCACTGGGATGACCTACAGAACAGCCCGCTGACCGCCGACGGGATCCGAGAGACCAGTTTCTCCCTGGCATTCCGTGGCTACAACCAGGCTGAGGTGGACCTCTACATCGAGCGCCTGGCAGCGCGCATCGAAGAGCTGGAAGGCCACAGCGAACAGCCCGACGCGACGGAAGTAGACGCGAGCGCAACCAAAGTAGACACGAGCGCAACCACAGTAAATACAGCAGAAACTCTGGAACAGGAGCGTTAACGATGGCACCGATCCCAAACATCCCGCAGAAAGTGACCAGCGTGACGATCGGCCCGCGCGCCGAAGGTTCCGAGATCATCGAAACCGAAATTAAGGTCGCGCCGGGGCAGACCGCGCCTGGGGACGTCGAGCTTGATACCTCTGGACGTTGGGTTGCGTGGGTTCCCACCGAGCCGACCCGCCCATTGGACCTGAGCGACGGCCGGGAGTTCTTGGAAGACGGCTGGCGCGGCGCTGGTGCGAAGCTGGTGCGCCGGATCGGCAAGGTGGTAGACGGCCACCCCGTGCGCGCAAAGAAGCACATCGTACAGGTGAACCTGCCGGCGGAGTTTACACCGGACAACGTCCGTTCCCTGGTCACCGGCCTGATCGTCGGTAACCACTCCTTCGTGACGACCAACAAGCGCAAGCCCGCCCGCGTGCGCAACGTGCATGTGGTGTTGCCGGAGGGATATGAGTTCTCTGGGTTCGAGACCTCCGACTACGTTGACGCGGTCCAGCAAGGCACGGCGCTGGGTAAGGCCACCTGCCTATCCCGCGATCTTGCCAACGCCCCGGCAAACGTGAAGTCCCCAGAGTGGTTGGCCAACCAGGCCAAGCAAGCTGTCGCTGGCCTGGACGGGGTCAAGGTGCGCCTGCGCGACGCGGGCTGGCTGGAGGACAAGGGCTTCGGCGGCATCCTCGCCGTCGGCCGGGGATCGTCCCGCCCGCCGATGTTGATTGAACTGGTCTGGGATCCGCAGAAGATCGACAAGCCACGTCGCCGCCGCACCGTCGTCCTGGTTGGCAAGGGCGTGACCTTCGATACCGGTGGCATCAGCGTGAAGCCCGCTGCGGGGATGGACACGATGCGCACCGACATGACCGGTGGCGCCAGCGTGATTGCTGCCTTCCGAGCGCTGGCGGAGCAGCAGGTGCCGCGCAAGATAGTGGCCCTCATCCCGACCGCGGAAAACATGATCGATGGCAAGTCCTACCGCCCCGGTGACGTGGTGGAGCACTACGGTGGACTGACCTCCGAGGTGACGAACACCGACGCCGAGGGGCGCATGATCCTGGCCGATGCCATCAGTTATGGCGCAAAGAAGTACAAGCCGACTGCCGTGGTGACAATCGCTACCCTCACGGGCGCGGCGAAGCTCGCCCTGGGCACGCGTACTGGTGCTGTGTTTTCCGACAACTGGGGAGCAGGCGTCAAGCTTGCCCGTCGCGGTGCGACCGTCGGTGAAAACTGGTGGCCGATGCCGATGCAGGAGTACCTGGAGGATAACGTCTCCTCCAAGATCGCCGACGTGCGTCAAACCCCCAAGGGGCCGGGCGCGACGACCGCTGCGATGTTCCTGCGTCGCTTCACCCGCGATCTGCCTCTGATTCACCTGGATATTGCCGGTCCGGGGCGCGCGGAATCTACCTACGACGAAGTCACTCCGGTGGGTACGGGCTTTGGCGCCCGCACACTCGTGCAGTGGCTGTTGCACTAGCCCTCCGCGAAAAGGCAGTGGACGGTTTACCATGGGGGAGTCGTTTATTAGCTCCCTCTCAAGAGAGCTATCTAGAAATTTTCAGGAAGGAATCTGTTCGTGCTTGCAGATGTCATTGACCTCCTCGCCGATCCAGTAGACGGTTCCCGCTTGAGCGCTGGCGACGAAGAGTGGCGCACCCTGGTTTCCGAATCGGGCCACAGCTATGACGTCGCACGGCAGGGCTATGTGACTCTTGCCGGTGGCTCTGGGCTGCGCTATTCGGGTGATGACGCCTCGATGATCGATGCGCGCGAGACCTTCCTCTCCGGTGGCCACTTCGCCCCCTTCGTCGAGGCCGTGACTGCCGATGTCGAGAACGTCCTCGACGATGGCAATGTTGCCGCTGAGCACGCCCCATCCATCGTGGAGATCGGCGCGGGTACGGGCTACTACCTGGCTCACGCCCTGGACACGATCGAGCGCTCTCGCGGCGTGGGCATCGATGTCTCGACCGCGGCGGCGAAGCGTTTGGCTTCTTCCCACTCGCGGGTCGGTGCGGTTGTTGCCGACGCCTGGTCGCGCCTGCCTATTCTTTCGGAAAGTGTGGACGCCATCATGGTTGTCTTCGCTCCACGCAATGCGGCAGAGTTCGCCCGCATCCTTACGCCGGAGGGACAGGTGGTTGTCCTTACCGCAGAGGTTGGCCACCTGGGTGAGCTGCGCGAACCCCTGGGCATTCTGGATGTGGAAGAGGGCAAGGTTGAGCGGATGATCAACCAGGCCTCCGGCCACCTGGTGCCGGTGGGGGATCCGGAGCACATCGAGTTCCCGATGGTGCTGGATCAGGCCTCCATTGCCGCCCAGATCGGCATGAGCCCCTCTGCGCGCCACATCCACCCAGATGTGCTGCAGGAGCGCATCGCTGCACTGCCGGAGACCATGGAGGTCACCGCCCGCGCGGCCATCACGCGCTTGGCGAAGGCCAACCGCTAGGCTCTTGCTCGGTCGCGACTAGCGGCCAGTTAGTCTTCGTCTGTGATGTCTAGCGACATTTTGGACACGGAG
>NZ_KV799280.1:5014-6639 GCF_001809885.1 Corynebacterium sp. HMSC058E07 | reverse complement strand
ACCTACAACACCCAAATGCAACCCGTGGCCATCACCAACGCCGACGGCCACACCTGGACCTACACCTACAACCTCGACGGGAACATCACCCAACAAACCGACTACAACGGCATTGTCACCACCAACACCACCAGCCCCGACGGACTCATCACTGAGTTGACCACCCCAGCAGGCACAACCACCACCACCTACAACCAGTTGGGATTGACTACCAGCATTGAGGATGCTTCCGGTACCACACTGTTTGACTACGACCCCTTCGGCCGCCTGACCAGCATCACCAACCCGGCTGCCACCATCACTTACACCCGCGACACCTACGGCCGAGCCACCGCCGAAACCACACGCCTGGCCAGTGGCGAAGAAACCCGCCACACTATCGAGCTCTCCGCCACGGGCATGGTCACCGGCGAACACCTCACCCTACCTGTTGCCGGCACCATCACCACCGACTACAGGCGCAACACTTCCGGTGAGATCACCAGCAGCACCATCACCCAACACACCACCGCAGCGGTCACTCATGACCGCCACACCGGTACAAGCGCTCCGGCAGGCCTGGATCACACTGGCCGCTTGCTTGCCGAGCTGACCTACACCACCAACACCCGCGGCCACCGCGCCACCACCGCCATCGACAACCTGGTACGCACCGTCAACATCGACGCCCGTGGACGTATCACCGGTGACCACACCAGCCTGCTTGACAGCACCACCACCGGCGGGCTTGCCCCTGTTGCTGGTCGTGACTTCACCTGGCAAGCCGACTCCACCCTCACCGCCATCACCGACCAACTACGCGGCACCACCAGCTTTACCGTCGATGCTATTGGCCGTGCTACCAGTGCGACCCGCACACCCCAACCAACCACCACCAACCCCAGTGACCAGGGCACCACCCCACCACACACTCCTGAACGAGCAGGCACTCCAGCACCATCGGGCACTGCCACCAGTGGGGGTTCCGCCCAGGAGAACTATTCCTTCACCCCGGCAGGTGTGCTGGCCTCTACCACTGACGGGGTCATCGACTACCACAACACCCTGCCAGTCAAAGTCGGCCGGACTACCTACACCTACGATGATGCAGGCCGAATCACCCGCACAGTAACCAAACGCCTCAGCAAAAAACCACTAGTCCATCACTTCTACTACGCCACCGGTGAACAACCCATCGGCTTTACCTCCTCCGATGAACCCACCACCGGTTACCGCTACGTCTACGACGGTCTCGGCCGACGCGTAGCCAAAGACACCATCAACACCACCACCGGTGAAGTTATCCACCGTGACGTGTTCACCCACACCGGTAACCAGCTAGCAGCCGTCACCACCACCGTCGACACCGATCCGGCACGTGTGGGGGAAGGATACGTGTGGACTACTGACCCTGCCACGGGTGAGACACACGGTCAGATCACACTAACCACCAGTAACACCAGTAACACCTGTGGCACCACAGGTAGCACCGGTGAGTATTCACACACTTCGGGCGGCCACTATGCAGAACCGGTTAACCCTGCCGCTGGTTGGTCCCAGGCTCGGGTTGATGCGACGTTCTACGCCCTAGTGTGCGACCTAGCCGGAGCGCCACAGGAACTGATCAACACCACCACCGGTGTCGT
>NZ_KV799280.1:3396-4914 GCF_001809885.1 Corynebacterium sp. HMSC058E07 | reverse complement strand
ATCAACACCACCACCGGAGAAGTTATCCACCGCGACGTGTTCACCCACACCGGTAACCAACTAGCAGCCGTCACCACCACCGTCAACACCACCGATCCGGCACGTGTGGACTACTGACCCTGCTACTGGCCAGACACACGGCCAGATCACACTAACCACCCGTAACACCAACGACACTCCGGCGAACCCTGCCGCTGGTTGGTCCCAGGCCCGGGTTGATGCGACGTTCTACGCCCTGGTGTGCGACCTAGCCGGAGCGCCACAGGAACTAATCAACACCACCACCGGTGTCGTGGAGGGACACACCACCCAAACGTTGTATGGCAAGCGTACGTGGTCTGGTCGGTGTACCAGCCCGTTGTTGTTTGCAGGTCAGTACGAGGATGCGGAATCTGGGTGGGCGTACAACCGCTTCCGCTACTACAGTCCCACCCTGGGTGCCTATAACGCCCAAGACCCACTCGGACTCGCCCCACGACTCGCCTCAGCACAAGGATATGTCGACCACGCAGCATACTGGGTCGATGTGCTCGGGCTGTTTGGCTGTGGACATCCACGACATGGACGCCCAACACCTGACACAGAAGGACCACTACTTCCAAATGGTCAATTCGAGATACCAGTTTACGAAGTTAGTCGCACATCTCAACCAGAAGTCGCACAAACCCTAGATAAGGCAATTCAACAAGGCCAACCGACCCTACTTCAAAGAACGACAGACAAATCAATCATCCGCCAAAACAGAGCCGAAGCAACCAGAGGATGGGATTATACTAAGGGAAGCCCCGATGAATTTCCTTACGCATCAACTAAACAGGGAGGTGCAGGGGCAACCGTAAATGGTGTATCGCGTTCTGCGCAGAGAAGTCAAGGAGGCTCATTGTCTAGTTTCTACCGATCTAACAGGGTTGGCGATGGTGACTACTTTAGAGTTAAATTAACTGATTAGGAGTTTACGATTGAAATCCTTCTCCATTAAAATCGAACCGACAAACTACATTTTTGAAGTTTTTGGTGACGAATCTGCTGAAACTGAACTTCATTGGTCGGGAAATCCGCCGGTCGGTAGAGCCAAGGGCGCTTTTGCAGTAGCGCTCCCAGATCTAGAGATAGGCGAAACGTTTTCAGCCACCGTTTGTTTCACAGATGCACCCGCCGAGGAGCAAAACGCTTTCTCCAAACATGTGATTGAAACCTTTGATGGGAAAATAGAAATATTAGATGTTGTTGAAAGTGAGCTTACAGGCTCAGAGGGATTTGTTGGGACCCTTTACTCATTGCCATGGACTGTCCCCACAGAAATCACGTTAAGCGCCCCACAAGGTTTCTCGAGAAATAGTGAGGGCGAGTTTGTGCCGCTTAGTTTGCATTTAACTTTTAACCCAGCATCAGAGACTTGAGTCTAGTGAGTTTCTAGCAGGGGCAGCGATTGGAGCCTTTGTATTCCTACACCTACGACGGTCTCGGCCGACGTGTCGCCAAAGACACCATCAACACCACCACCGGAGAAGTTATCCA
>NZ_KV799280.1:525-3296 GCF_001809885.1 Corynebacterium sp. HMSC058E07 | reverse complement strand
CCTCAGCCCAGGGGTATGTCGACCACGCAGCACACTGGGTCGATGTGCTGGGGTTGGCAAGCCACGTAGTCTCTTCAGATGAACTACGAATCGCTGGGGTTCCCGAAGCAGACATTCCACTCGTACGCGACTGGCTCAATGGCGTACCTACTCGCGATGCTGGGAAAGCCGGAGCAAAGCCGTCGCTCTGGAACAGCTCAGACGCTGCCTTTTACACGTATGAAAATCCGATTACTGGACCGACTGCCTACTCTGGCATGACAAATGATCTTGCATCTCGAGCAAACAACCATGCAGATCGATTCAATGCACTAGGCGTTGAATCAAGAATGCAACCTGCTTCAGTAGATGCCTCGAAGCTAAGCAATGGCGCAGATTCTTTTAACAGACGCCAGTGCCGTGCCTTTGAACAGCTCAGCATTGAGCACAATGGGCTTCACAATCTTTCTAATGCTAGAAATGAAATCGGTACCTCAACTACGAACCGTCAACGGATTAAAAATGGAGCCCTAACTTGGGCTCAGCATATGGTAGACAACGGTGCCATAACCTCTGATGCGCTTTAGGACGCGAGCTATGTCATACCTCTTAGAATCTGATCCTCAGAACAAAGCAATCCCTGTTAAAGCCCCCATAACGCTCTACCTACACCTAGAACGGGGGAGTCTTTCTGTTTTGCGACATCAGCACGGGTATCTAAAACAACCCTGCTCCCTAATTTCTATTCCTAAGACAAAACAAAATCTAAAAGCTTTGGGTATACAGGGCGCCAAGCATGAAACTGACCAAGCGCAAAATTGGATTGTCCCTCCATTCAAGATAAACAACACTGTGTTTTCCACAGGGTCAGCATTTACCTACTTCCCAAACGAATCAACAGACAGGATCGATGACCTTTCAAACTCAACAGTGGAGCTGGCTGAGGATGAGCAATTTCGACCTGACCTCGGACTTTTCATTCCGTCAATTCTTCATTCAAATATTCCCGAAAACTGCCCACCCAGGGAAATCGATAGAACTGATTGGAACCTAAAAAAATGGATTGGCGGTCAATCCTATGAACAGGCAAGATCTAACGAGAGAAACTTAATTGCCGTACCGTGGGACATCGTCGGCCTAAGCCAGCTTGACCTCTGGCTTGAGCAATATAGATGCTGGAAGCTCAACCTTCCCGTTCCCAAAATCCCCCGCCCAATAAAGAATTTGAAAATAGCCTCAGCAAGCCCAAATCAGACTCCTCAGGGGCTCACTATTCAACATCAAGCCTTCGACGAATCTCATGGAGCTTTGGAAGGAGAACATGAACTTCGTCTTGAAATAGTCGAAGGATCGGAAATCGACAGAATCATCGCGAAGCATGGCTTCACCGCGAATGGGTTCTTCCTTGACGGAATTCTCAAGCTTATTTCGCAAGATGAATCCGATCCTCTTGTATGGAAAAGCTCTCCAGATGGACAAGGGGCCTCATTCATCAGTGATCAGAAGACTATCAGCAGCTTACTACGGCTCGCAATCGTAAAGCTTTGCAATTTGAACGAGTTGGCATCTATCATGAAATACGCTAAATCCGTAGGGTTTGAACCGGAATTTTAATCATTGCCCCAATAGAGACCTTCGCGAATTAAAAATGCATAGTCTTGATACTTAGCCTTTCTTATTACCCTACCCTGGCGTTCTGAGCATTCCTTCTGAGAGCCATACTCTATATTCAATAGTTCTTGGACTGGGTCCGGGCTTCAACAAACTGACTCAACCCAAGCCCTTACGAAATGACAGAAACTTAGGTTAGATCCAAAACCTATTCTACCAATATGGCGGTTTGATTATGCCATATAGGTATCGAGGTAGTCAGCTCAAATCCGGGTATGAAAATTTCGGAACCTTCGCTAACCTTTAGCCTTCCACTTAGGAGCCGTAACACCAAGCGAGGAGGTAGGTTTCCATCCTGAAATTAAACAGATCACAATTATCAGATACTTTGGCAGCCCAATGCAAAGCCCTTCATCGAAAGTCAACATGTGATGATCAACACTAAAGGAATTTTTATTTTCTGCGGGAGTATTTTTCGCTAGTTTTCATGTCGCAAAACCTACCCCAATTTCCCCATAGACATTCTGCTCTCATGGAGTTGAGGCACGCGACGAATCGTTTGGGCTCAAGGACTCTTGTGATCATTTGGAACGTCCACCGATCGTGCCAGCATCGACACATTGTCCCCTTGGTCAGGCAATGCCCTGGTATCAGTAGTCCAAATCCCTAGTTTTCTTGAGGATGATAACGGATTCTTTGTCCCGTTATTCTTAGAATTCAATATTTCCGGACCATGAGTGTTGACGTTGGCGCCAAAAGTAGCTCACATCTAGCTTCGGATTTCGCTAGCGAACGACTTCTTGCCAAATTTCAACGAACCGACTGAGGCTTTCAAGCCCATCCGCGCTTCACGATCGAGCATGGCGTCCGATCACTCCACCAGCAAGCTAACCGGATTCAAACCTTGTAGCCCATTGGCTGATACTCGTAGTGACGTCCAACATTCCCTGACGTCTTGCAATGCATTGACCATTCCATGACCAAAATGCACCATCAGTAACACCACTGCGGTTCGCAGGTCATTACGCGGATGCCGAATCCGGGTGGGCGTACAACCGCTTCCGCTACTACACCCCACTCTTGGCGCCTACAACGCCCAATCTCCACTCGGACTCACCCCACGACTAGTCTCGGCACAAAGGTATGTTCACCACGCAGCATTCTGGGTCGATGTGCTTGGG
>NZ_KV799280.1:0-425 GCF_001809885.1 Corynebacterium sp. HMSC058E07 | reverse complement strand
GTCGATGTGCTTGGGTTGATGGCACACAGCAAAAAGAGAGATGTACGAACTCAACTACTTTCAGAAATCGCTGAAATCAACAAGGCCGACTCCGCAGCAAGCTCCGCTGTGAAAAACGCCGTTATGGACCCCAGCCAGTTAAGAAAAGGCCACCCTGACACAAACCAATATATGGATTCAACAAGGCAGCCGCAGCCAATCGATATGATGCAACGAAGGGGCCGGAAAAGTCTCGCGGAAGCCCTGACGAATACCCGTTTGCTGCCACCGCCCAAGGCGACACAGGTTCCCACCCCAACGGCTTTTCGGTTGCCGCTCAGCGCTCTCAGAGAGAGCCAATTCAAGTCATTTCTCACAACAAATAACGTTAAACGTGGGGATAAGATTCAAATCAATCCTATCTTGAACTAGGAGCACCAACTAAA
>NZ_KV799279.1:2538-83601 GCF_001809885.1 Corynebacterium sp. HMSC058E07 | reverse complement strand
TCCATGTCCAAAAACCCTATGGACATAACACAGTTAGTCTTCGTCGAAGATTCCCGCGGCCACGTCGCGATCGGCGATGAGGGCCTCCGCCATGTAGGCTTCCTGATCCTCCGGGGAGGTCAGGCCAGCCTGCATGCGCATCAGGTGCCGACCGGCCGTCTGCATGGAGGAGATAATCTTTGCGCCACCGGTTGCGCGCACGTCGATATCGGAAATCTGCGAGTGCGCCGGAATAGCGCTGGTGAGGGTCACAGCACCGCCATCGGCGAACACCTCACACACCGGCCCGTCCAGGAACACCGTCAGGGTGTCCGAGTCTGCGTCTTTGAGCGGTGCCGTGCGGGTATCCACGCCCAGGCGGGTAACGGACACCGCATCGTTGGTGTAGCTGATTGTTGCAATGACCTGCCCGGAATCATCCGTGACATCGACATCCACGCTGCCTTGCTGGGCGTCCAGCTGAGCGGACCAAATGAACGCATAGTCAGAGAACGTGCGCACGGCGGTAGGGGCGCCGACGACATCTTGGTACAGCTCCCCGCCCACCAGCGAGAGGTAGCGGGGTGCCGACAGGCAGTTGGCCCACTGGCCGTCCAGCGATGGGTGCGCGCCCACCAGGCCGAACATCACCGGCGTGTGGTAGTCGATCACACGCGGGCGGGTGAAGTCGTGGCCGAAGTCGATGACGGTGAACGGGGTGGTCACCTTGAAGGCATTGCCACTCAGGTTGCCGACTACGTACCCAGCGACCTCATCGGATTCGCCCGCGCCGCCGGGGAAGGTCACGAACAAGACATCTCGGCGGGCGGAGGAGTCGGCGTCCACCATAGAAACAATGCGCGGAGCGAAGGGGCGATCGGGGCGCAGGGCGGCCTCGGCAGGAAGCTCCAGTGGGCCGAGTCCCCGCCAATGCTGGCGGTCGCTGGACCGCAGAACAACGATCTGCGCATCCACGTCGTTAATGAGGGATAGGGCGATCATCAGCCAACCCTCGTCCGGGTGGGCGGGATCCTCGTGGCGAATCACGCTGGGGGTGACCAGGTTTTCTACCGGGTGGGCGGAATCGTCAATGTCGATGGCGCCGAGCCGCTGGACGTGGGGATCCGGCAGACTCGGATCGTCGGATACCTCCGTGGCCTCCATTAGGTTGGGGATAAGCGCCCGTTCGATCGTGAAGGTTCGTGGGCCGCGCTGGCCGTGGGGAATGTCGGCGCCGCGCGCTTCCGCAGCAGTGGCTTCACCTGCAGCGTGAGTAACGACGAAGAACAGTTCCGCCCCCAGACCCACCGGAACCGTGGCGCCGGCCAGAATATCGACCTCTGCGCCGCGGGCGGTGCCCTCCTGGTCTGCTAGCCCCCGGTTTGGAACGACCACGTCATCGCAGATGTCCCAGTCGTAGGTGGCTTCCGAAGCCACCTGGTGCGCCCACCGAGAGCCCTCGGAAGGGCGCGGGCGGAACTGGTGGAATACGTGCAGGGCATTGCCGGAGAAAACGGCGCCTGCTGGGGCTTCCAACACCCCCGTTTCTGCGGTGATGTGCAGTTCCGGGCGGTGTTTGTGGGAGGAAGAATGCATGCCACCATTCATACCAGCGGATTGCGGTTAAAGCAGGGACTTGTACACGTCCACGGTCTGCTCGGCGATGGTTGCCCAACTGAAAGTCGTCACCGCACGCTGGCGACCGGCCTCTCCAAAGCTGCGCACCTTGTCCTTATCTGCGACAAGTGCGTTGGTGGCTTCGGCGAGGCCTCGTTCGAAGGCTTCGGCATCGTTCTCGTCGTAGTGAACCAGCGTGCCGGTCTCTCCGTCGACGACAACCTCCGGGATGCCTCCGACGTCGGAGGCCACAACTGCCGTCCCGCACGCCATGGCTTCCAGGTTCACGATTCCCAGGGGCTCGTAGATGGAGGGGCAGAGGAACGCATCGGAGGCCGACAGGATCTCCTGCAAAGCCGGTTTCTCCATCATTTCCTTTACCCAGAACACGCCGTCGCGTTCTGCCTGCAGCGCCTCCACCAATGCGGTGACTTCGGCCTCGATCTCCGGGGTATCGGGGGCGCCGGCACACAGCACAACTTGGATTTCCGGATCCAGGTGGGCGACTGCCTTAAGCAGGTGGGGTACGCCCTTTTGGCGCGTGATGCGTCCGACGAAGGAGACGATGGGGCGATTGGGGTCGACGCCGAGCTCCGTGAGTACGGATCGATTGCCAGCCTCCACGGCCGCCTCGAAGGTGGGGCGGGGCTGCCACAGTTCGGAATCGATGCCATTGAGCACCACGTGGATGCGATCCGGGTCGATTGCTGGGTAGGCGTCGAGGATGGATTCCTTCATCTTGGCGGAGACGGCGATAACGGCATCCGCGTTCTCCATCGCATTCTTCTCCGACCAGGAGGAGACATCGTAGCCACCGCCGAGCTGCTCGCGCTTCCAGGGGCGGTGTGGCTCTAGCGAGTGGGCGGTCGCCACGTGGGGGATGCCGTGCAACAGGCCACCAACGTGGCCTCCCAGGCCGGTGTACCAGGTGTGGGAATGCACAACCTCTACATCGCCGAGGGAGTGCGCCATGCGAAGTCCGGTGGAGAGTGTCTTGATGGAACCGTTGGCGTCCGAAAGCTCGGGATCTACCCCGTGGACATAAACATCCTGCTCTTCGCGAGGCCCGCCCATGCAGTGCACGTCGACGTGTTCCAGCTGCCGCATGTAGCGAACCAGTTCGGTGACGTGCACCCCGGCGCCACCGTAGATCTCTGGGGGATATTCCTTTGTCAGCATGGCGATACGCATGCCTCCAGACTAACCGGCTGCGCACCGCGTGTCCTGGCAACAACGGTCGCCAGTAATTGGATTGCCTGCTTGGCAAGCAAAACTACCGCCGGGTCGCTAGGTTGGAAAGTGTGAAGAGCAGATCGAATGTCCTGTCCATTGTCCTTGCTGGTGGCGAGGGAAAGCGCCTGTACCCTTTCACCGCCGACCGCGCTAAGCCCGCCGTGCCCTTCGGCGGTAACTATCGCCTGATCGACTTCGTACTGTCCAACCTGGTCAACGCAGGTTATTACAAGATCTGTGTGCTGACCCAGTACAAGTCCCACTCCCTTGACCGCCACATTTCCCAGTCCTGGCAGCTGTCGGGCCTGACCGGCCAGTACATCACCCCTGTACCTGCACAGCAGCGCCTGGGGAAGCGCTGGTTCACCGGTTCCGCGGACGCGATTCTGCAGTCCCTCAACCTGGTGTACGACGAGCAGCCGGATTACATCATCGTCTTCGGTGCGGACCACGTGTACCGCATGGATCCGGAGCAGATGGTGCAGGAACATATCGCCAGCGGCGCCGGTGTGACGGTTGCAGGACTGCGCGTTCCGCGCCACGAAGCTACGGCATTTGGCGTGATTCAAGCAGACGATGACAACAAGATCGAGCAGTTCCTGGAGAAGCCGGCGGAACCGCCGAGCGTGCCGGATGATCCAGAGGTCTCCTTCGCCTCCATGGGCAACTACGTGTTCACCGCGCAGACGCTGATTGACGCGCTGAAGGAGGACTCTGAGGACGAGAACTCCAACCACGACATGGGCGGCGACATCATTCCGCGCCTGGTGAACCGTGGAGAGGCCTACGTCTACGACTTCTCCAACAACTACGTCCCGGGTGAGACCGAGCGCGACAAGGGATACTGGCGCGACGTGGGTACGGTCGACGCGTTCTACGAGGCGCACATGGATCTGATCAGCGTGCACCCGGTGTTTAACCTGTACAACCAGCAGTGGCCGATCCACACCGCAGAGACCGGTAACCTGCCGCCCGCGAAGTTCGTTAAGGGCGGAATCGCCCAGTCTTCGATGGTTTCGGCGGGCTGCATCATCTCCGCCGGCACGGTGCGTAACTCCGTGCTGAGTGAGAACGTGATTGTGGAAGAGGGTGCCTCTGTCGAAGGCTGCGTGATCATGCCGGGCGTGCGCATTGGCCGCGGCGCAGTGGTGCGCCACGCCATCCTGGACAAGAACGTTCAGGTTTCCGCGGGCGAGATTATCGGAGTGGACCGCGCCCGCGATCAGGATCGCTTCACCATCTCCAAGGGTGGCGTGGTCTGCATCGGCAAGAACGTGGTTGTCTAAACCTCCGCCGCGCAAGCGGCGGGGAGGAAGGGAGTTAGCTGATCTTGGTGATCAGCGTGGCGCCCGCTCCGAGGGGGAGGCGGGCGACCTTCGCGTTATCCAGCTCGCGGAAGAACTGATCTGCCTCGCGGGCGCGGGTAGTCTGGCGATCGGCGTGCTTGTCATCGCCGACGAGGCCATCCATCAGGGAGTCCAGCAGGATGAGGACGCCACCGCGGCGCAGTGCCGGGAGGGTGGACTCCACGATCGCGGTGAACTCCTCCGTGGCGGCTTCCGCAACTGCAATGTCGTAACTATCGCTAGCCAGACGGCGAATAACGTCCAGCGGAGCACTGGGCAGGAATCGGAAGGTGTTGGGGCGCTGCCCAGCGTTCGCGAAAGCCTGCTTAGCCAGCTGCTGATGCTGCACTTCTGGCTCGATGCACGTCAGGTGTCCCTCCACCTGGGCAGCGTTGAGTCCCTTGAAAAGGTGCAGGCCGATCACACCACTGGCGGGGGACACGATAATGCCGGTGGGGGTGTGGCCGCTGGCGGCGGCGTTCGCGCCGGCGCGGGTAGCCAGGAACTCCAGGAACTCGGCCGTCATCGCATCGGGGGTGAGCAGACCGAACTCCTGCGCGGCCTCGACGGCGGCAGTGACGACCTCGTCTGGCTCGGTAGTGGCCCGAACGTACTCACGGATGGCCTCGATTGGGGAAGATGATGCAGCATTCACGATTCCTGACGATAGGCCAGGGAAGCGCCAATGTTGTGCTTGTCTTCGGCATGTCAGACTGTGGCGTCAAAAATAGAAAAGAGAGTGAACAGATGTGACCGGAGTGACTAACTTTCCCCCCCTCCCCACGAGGGGGTAAAATTCTCACAGGAAACTGCCAGGTGTGCAGCACAAGAATTTGAGGACGATCAGTCACAATATGGTCATGAACGCAGACCGAACCCCCAACCCCCGTAGTACCGCAGAGTTTGATGCAGGTACCGGCGAGCTTCCCAGCTGGGGTGAATTGGTCGCAGAACACGCAGACAGCGTGTACCTCCTGGCCTACCGGCTGGCGGGCAATCAGCAGGACGCCGAAGACCTCACGCAGGACACGTTCATGCGCGTGTTCCGGAGCTTGAAGAGTTACCAGCCAGGCACCTTCGAAGGTTGGCTCCACCGCATCACAACCAACCTCTTCCTGGACATGGTGCGCCGTCGCGCGAAGATTCGCATGGAGCAGCTGCCCGAGGATTACGACCGCATCGAAGGTGGCATCGCGGACCCAGCGGAGACCTTTGAACTGAATAACTTGGATCCGGCGCTGGAGAAGGCCCTGGATCAACTAGCCCCCGAATACCGTGTGGCGGTGGTGCTGTGTGACGGGCTGGGGATGAGCTACGACGAGATCTCCCAAACCCTGGGCATCAAGATGGGCACCGTGCGCTCCCGCATCCACCGCGCCCGTGCCCAACTTCGCGGTAACCTGGAACGTAACCAAGGCGAACTGGTCTACACCGGCCAGGTCTAAAAGCCCGGTGTAGCTAGCGAAGCGGGATAGCGCGAGATAGTGCGGGACAGACAAGGACAGAAAGGTAGGTAGCGCGTGTGACATCTTTCGTAGAAAACTTCACCGGGGAGCTGTCTATCGATCACCTGTCGACCGAGGCCATCGCCGCCCTCGTGGACGGCGAACTATCGCGCCGGGCAGAGCACCGAGCCAAGATCCACCTTGTACACTGCGAACACTGCCGGGAAGAGGTTCGTGCACAGCGCACGGCAGCCAATCGCATGCGCAAACATGCCGCAGCGGTTCACACCCCGGGTGGGCTGATGGAGAAGTTGCAGCGCATTCCCGAGGAATGCTGCGAGAACGATTCGCCCCACCGATTCTCAGTGGACGGCTGTCGGCGCCCCGAAACTCTAGTCGACCGAGTTGATTTGTTGCTTCGGAAGTTGCACCTGCGCGGCAAGTAGAGTGAAAGTCTGTGCGGATTAAGTTAGGTTAGACAGGTGTTTTCCAATGTAGGTTGGGGCGAAGTCCTCGTACTTTTGATCGTTGCGCTGTTTCTGATTGGCCCGGAGCGTTTGCCGGGGCTCATCAAGGAAGCTCGGGCGATGCTGTTGGCAGTGCGCAAGGCCGTCTCGCAGGCCAAAGAGCAGCTGGATGGGGAGCTGGGGGAGGATTTCCGGGAGTTCTCTAAGCCACTGCAGGAGCTCAACTCGGTGCGCCAGATGGGTGCTAAGGGCTTCATTACCAAGACTCTGTTGGACGATGATGACAGTATCCTGACCTCTTTCAGCGAGACGAAGCAGGAAGTGAAAGACACCGTGGATACGGTGCGTAAGCCGAACCTGCGCGAGTCCCTCAAGGCGGACAGTGCAAAGAAGAAGGCTCCTGCCGGCAGCGCTGCCCCCGCGAGCGGTAGCGCGGACAACGGAGGCATCGCCGTAACCCAGCAGTCGACCGCTGGGGAGTCCCGCGCGCAGACCTCGAGCCCGGTCGCCGATGCTGCAGAGCAGCTCACGGGAGATGCCGGGGGCGCGGGAAACGCAGGTAACGCTGGGGATAAAGAAAAGCCCTCCACACCCGGTTACGGGTGGGAGGACGTGACCTAAACCGCGCTAGCCGCGGTTGCGGCCGGGGTCTTTCGGCCTATTTCTTTGTGACGCCGAGGTTCAGCGACTTACCTGCCAGCGAACTGCGACGAACGGCCAACTGATCGGCAATTCCGCCGAAGGCGATCGTGGCCGGAGAGTTCGGCTCGGACAGCACGATCGGATTGCCTAAGTCTCCGCCAATGCGCAGGTTCGGATCCAGCGGGATCTGGCCCATCAGCGGCACCTTAGTGCCGGTGATCTGGGACAGGCGGTCGGCGACGAATTGGCCACCGCCCGAGCCGAAGACCTCCATGCGGGAGCCGTCCGGCATGTCCATCCAGCTCATGTTCTCGATCACGCCGCCGATGCGCTGGCGGGTCTGCTGGGAGATCGAACCGGCGCGCTCCGCCACCTCTGCGGCAGCAGCCTGCGGGGTGGTGACGATCAGCAGCTCAGCATTCGGAACCAGCTGGGCGACGGAGATCGCCACGTCGCCGGTACCCGGCGGCAGGTCCAGCAGAAGGATGTCCAGGTCACCCCAGAACACATCCGCCAGGAACTGCTGGATAGCGCGGTGCAGCATGGGGCCACGCCACACGACGGGGGAGTTGTCGCCGATGAAGTGACCGATGGAAATCAGCTTCACGCCGTGCGCCTGCAGCGGCATGATCATCTCGTCCACCTGGTGGGGCTTATCTGTGGAGCCCATGAGGCCGGGTACGGAGTGGCCGTAAATGTCGGCGTCGATCACTCCAACCTTCAGACCCCGCTTCTGCAAGGCTACGGCGAGGTTCACGGTGACGCTGGACTTGCCCACGCCACCCTTGCCGGAGGCGATGGCGAACACGCGGGTGGTGGAGTCGGCCTGGGCGAAGGGGATGACCGGATCAGCGGAATCGCCACGCACCATTTGGCGGATGTTGCGGCGTTGCTCGTCGCTCATCACGTCGGTCGTGACGGTGACGTTCTCCACGCCATCGACGGATTCCGCAGCTTCGCGCGTTTTCTCCGTCAGGTGGTTCTTCATCGGGCAACCAGCGATGGTCAGGTAGATCTCGATGGCGACATCGCTACCGTTGATGTCGATGGACTTCACCATGCCGAGATCCGTGATCGTGCGGTTGAGTTCAGGATCCTCTACGCGGGATAGCGCGCTGCGTACAGCGGATTCAGTGACTTGGGACATGATGGCTTTCAGTGTATCGAACGACTGCCCAGACGTTAACTTGGCCTGGTAGGTGGAACTCTGACTTAGTCTTCGCGGGACTCTCCGCGGGCTTCCTCATCGCGCCGCGAATCGTCGATCTTGTCATCGATGCGCTGCAGAATGTCGTGGAGCTCCTCCAGTTCGCGACGCAGGTAATCGCGGGTGACGGTTTCGCCGACGGCGATACGGACGCTGGCGACCTCGCGGGCCAAGAATTCCGTATCGGCCTTGGTCTCCGCAGCGCGGCGGCGGTCCTCGTCCAGGCTCACGCGGTCGCGGTCGTCCTGGCGATTCTGCGCCAACAGAATGAGCGGTGCGGCGTAGGCAGCCTGGGTGGAGAAGGCAAGGTTCAAAAGGATGAACGGGTATGGATCCCAGTTCCACCACATTCCGCCCAGGTTCAGCGCGATCCAGGCGATCACGATGATCGTCTGATAGAAGAGGTACTTGCCCGTACCCAGGAAGCGGGCGATGTTCTCGGCTGCGCGGCCAACACCGTCGCCGTCCAGGTTGAATTTCTTTTTCTGACGCGTTGCGTCGGTGGGCGTATCTAGCTCTGCGCGGGAAAACTTTCGTGCCATAGAGTGCCTAGACCCCCTTCACTTCATTGTTGGTCGCAGTCTCATTGTTGGTCGCATTCGCTGCCTCGGGGCTGGAGCTGTCAGTGGATTCGGCGGCAGGGCGTGCCACGGAGGAGGCGTCGACTCGCCAATCCTCTTCGCGCCAGTCCTCCGGAAGCATGTGGTCCAGCAGGTCATCGACGCTGACCGCGCCCAGCAGGTGCTGGTCGTGGTCGAGTACCGGGCCACACACCAGGTTGTATGTCGCGAAGTAGCGGGCCGCGGTTTCCTGCGTGTCCTCCGCGAACAGCGCCGGTAGTTCGAGATCCAGGATCCCACCGATCAGGGAGGACGGCGGTTCACGCAGCAGCTTCTGCAGGTGGACACAGCCCAGGTACTTTCCCGTCGGGGTGGCCTGGGGTGGTCGAACCACAAAAATGAGGGAGGACAGGGACGTTGGTAGCTCTGGGTTTCGCGCGTGAGCGAGAGCTTCGGCGACGGTGGCCTGCGGCGTCAAAATAATGGGTTCAGGAGTCATGAGCGCGCCTACGGTCTCGGGCGAGAAGTCCATGAGGCGACGAACGGGTTCGGATTCCTCCGGATCCATCAGCTCCAGCAGCACGTCCGAGGTATCCTCCGGCAGCTCCGCCAGAATATCGGCTGCGTCATCCGGGTCCATCTCCTCCAACACGTCCGCGGCGCGTTCGATGTTGAGGTGCTCCAGGATCGCAGCCTGATCGTCATCCGGCATCTCCGCCAACACGTCCGCCAGCCGCTCGTCGTCGAGCTCCGCGGCGATCTTGTTGCGGCGGGCATCTTCCATCTCCACCAGGGCGTTAGCCACGTCAGCATTGCGCATTTGCGCGAATGAGGCGATCAGCTCTGCATCCTGGTTCACTGCTCCCGTTCCAGAGGCGTGGAGGCCTTGAATGTGCTCGATGGGGATAACGTCGATCGCAGTCCGGCGCCCCAGGCGACTGCGCTGGGTGACCGCCAGGTTGCGGATCTTCCACTCGCGGCGACGGCTACGGCTGAGCTCCACATCGGTGATCTCCACGACCTTGCCGTGAAGATCCTCGTGCTCCGGATCGTCCGTGTGCACCTTGGAGCCGATGAGGTCCTCGAAGATCGTCAACTCCGCAGAGCGGGATTTGAATGGGCGCAAGTTCACCGAACTGGAGGTAGTGGTGATGTCCGTGGCAGTGATGGCCGCGATTCGTAGCATCGGCAGGAAGATCTTTCGCTTATTGGAGATCTCCACCACCAAACCAAGTGCCGTCGCATTATCGCCGTGGATGGTGATCACGACATCGCGGACACGACCGACGGATTCGCCGTCTGGCCCCAGCACCACTAAGCCGGCTAAACGTCCTGCATAAACACGACTAGTACTCATGTCTACTAAGGTTACTTGATGCCTAAGACGCGGTAGTATGTGGCAAGTTGGATGGCTGAACACAGCCAGAAGTGCTGGATAGAGCCAGAAATACTGGATATCGCCAGAAAGTTAAAGGGGAAGAACCAGATGCGAGTGTTGGGCGGGCGGAACGTGGCGTCGCTAACCGTGGCAGTGACCTGTCTTGCCACCGCAAGTGGGCTGGCAGGGTGCGCGGAACAGAGCGCTCCGCAGTTCGTCGTCGGCGTGCCGGAGCAGTCCCTCGGGAATTCGCCCATGCCCAACCGCAATGCCGATGCTTTTGCCCGCTACCTGGTGCGGGGACTCAAGGATGACCACCGAAAGGTGGAGCGCAAACTCGTGTCCGCAGACTACCGGGTCCGCCAGTTGCGCACTGGTGAAGTGACCGTGACCTTCGGCTGCACGGGCGAGCTGTTGCAAAGGCTGGATCGGAACCGGGGCCTCGAGCTGCGCCGGGAATATGCGGATCGGGAGGCTGTGAAGGGCGGCGAGCAGGACGAGAGCGCCCCGAAGTCCGGCACCCCGAAGTCCGGCACCCCGAAGTCCGACCGGGAATGGGAGGCGCTGGTGTACGACGAGCTGCGCAACGTGCTTCCGCAGGATATCGGTATTACTGCGCCGGGGGAGGCCATGCCGTGCCAAGGCACTGTTTTGCCGCAGAACGCCGTGGTGCTCTACGCGAAGGAAGGCCTGAGCCGCGACATTGTTGGGAAGCTGAACTCCGTGGCTACGGGAACGACCATGGAGATGCTCGGAGGCTAGGGCTAGGGCTAGGACTTGGGCTCGGGGCAGGGCAGGGGGCTGAGACCAAGAAAAAGCCCGCCGCTAGTGCGACGGGCTTGTTGCTGGCTAGTAGCTAGCCGCTGAGGGCTTGCCGAGTTTTACTCGAAAGCCTCCTCCAGCAGCTGCTTCTGCTCCAGCTGGTGCACCTTTGCCACACCGGTAGCGGTGGAGGATTGTGCACGGCGGGAAACGCGCTTCAGCTGGATGCCTGGGATGTGCTCCGGCAGCTGCAGAGCCAGGAACGGCCACGGGCCCTGGTTGGCCGGCTCGTCCTGTACCCAGCGCACCTCGGCGTTCGGGTAGTTATCCAGCGCATCCTTAATGCGGTTGAACGGAATCGGGTGCAGCATCTCCACGCGGACGATGGCGACATCATCGCGACCGTCTGCCTGACGCTTCTTCTCCAGATCCCAGTAGATCTTGCCCGAGCACATCAGAACAGTCTTGATGTTTTCGTTCTTGCCGTTCTGGTTCGGGTCGTCAATGACGGACTGGAACTTCTTGACCTCGGTGAAGTCCTCCACGGAGGAGACCGCCATCTTGTTACGCAGCATGGACTTCGGGCTGAAGACAACCAGCGGGCGCTTCAGGGAGCCCAGTGCATGGCGGCGCAGCAGGTGGAAGTAGTTCGCCGGAGTGGACGGCTGGGCGATGGTCCAGGAGCCCTCCGCGGACATCTGCAGGAAGCGCTCGATGCGGGCGGAGGAGTGGTCTGGACCCTGACCCTCGTAGCCGTGCGGCAGCAGCAGAACCAGGGAAGAAATCTGGCCCCACTTGGCCTCGCCGGAAGAAACGTACTCGTCCAGGATGGTCTGGGCGCCGTTGGCGAAGTCACCGAACTGTGCTTCCCAGGCGACCAGAGCGTCCGGGTTACCGACGGAGTAGCCGTACTCGAAGCCCATGCCCGCGTACTCGGTCAGCGCGGAGTTGTAGGTCTCGAAGCGGCCGCCCTTGCCGGACTCGCGGGCGAGTTCCTCCAGCGGGCTGTAACGGTCGTGGTCAGTGTGGTCGAACAGGACAGCGTGGCGCTGGGTGAAGGTACCACGCAGAGTGTCCTCACCGACCAGGCGAACCAGCTTGCCGCCATCCACCAGGGAACCGAAGGCCAGCAGCTCGGCAAAGCCCCAGTCGATGTTGCCGTTGCGGGACATTTCCTTGCGACGCTTGATGACCGGCTTAACGCGCGGGTGCGGGGTGAGGCCCTCGGGCACGTCGGCGAAGAGATCGCCGATGCGCTCGATGAGCACGCGGTCGACGGAAGTATCCAGACCGTGCGGCAGATCCTGGGAACCGGTGATGCCACCTTGTTCCTTCGGCTTAGCGCCCTTTTCTGCCTCGCGAACCTGCGTGAACACGGTCTCCAGCTGCTCGTGGAAGTCGCGCTGAACGCGCTCGATGTCTTCCTCGGTCAGGTCGCCACGGCCCAGCAGGGTTTCGGTGTACTGGTCGCGGGAGCTCTTCGTCTCACCGATCAGCTTGTACATCAGTGGCTGGGTCATCGACGGATCGTCGGCCTCGTTGTGGCCACGGCGACGGTAGGTCACCAGGTCGATGAAGACGTCCTTACCGAAGCGGTTACGGTAATCCACAGCCAGCTGTGCAACCCACACAACGGCCTCTGGGTCGTCGCCGTTGACGTGGAACACCGGGCAGTCGAAGCCCTTTGCCAAGTCGGTTGCGTAGTGGGTGGAGCGGCCGGCATCCGGGGTGGTGGTGAAGCCGATCTGGTTGTTCACCACGATGTGGACGGTACCGCCGACCTCGTAGGCCTCCAGGCGAGCCAGGTTGATGGTTTCCTGAACAATGCCCAGGCCGGTAAACGCGGCGTCACCGTGCAGCAACAGCGGCATAACGGTGTGCTTCTCGTGCAGCTGATCCTGCTTGGCGCGGGCGATGCCCTCCATGACCGGGTTTACGGCCTCCAGGTGGGAGGGGTTAGCAGCCAGGTAAACGTCGATCTCGTTATCGCCGAACATTTGGTGGTACTGGCCCTGCTGACCCAGGTGGTACTTCACGTCACCGGAACCGCCTGCGGCGGCCGGGTCGATGTTGCCCTCGAACTCCGTGAAGATTTGCGCGTAGGGCTTGCCCACAATGTTGGCCAGCACGTTCAGTCGGCCGCGGTGTGGCATGCCGATGATGACCTCGTCGAGGGCTGCGTCGGCTGCGCGGTCGATGGCTGCATCCATCATCGGGATCAGCGTTTCAGCGCCCTCCAGGGAGAATCGCTTCTGGCCGACGTACTTGGTCTGCAGGAAGTTCTCGAAGGCCTCGGCGGAGTTCAGCTTCTGCAGGATGTACTTCTGCTGAGCCGGGGTGAACTCGGCCTGGCCAGCCTCGATACGATCCTGCAGCCAGTTGCGCTCTTCGGCGTCCAGAATGTGGGTGTACTCCGAACCGACCTTCAGGGTGTAGGCCTTGCGCAGGGTGGCAAGTACCTCGCGCAGCGTCATGGTTTCGCGACCAGCGAAGCCACCGACGTGGAAGGTGCGGTCGAAGTCCCACAGGGTCAGGCCGTGGGATTCGATGTTCAGGTCGGAGTGATCCGGGATCGGCAGACCCGGCTGGGTCCACTGCAGCGGGTTGATGTCGGCGATCAGGTGGCCGCGGGAGCGGTAAGCCTCGATCAGCTGCATCACGCGGGTGGACTTATCGACGCCGATGTTCGGCAGGTCCTGGCTCCAACGCGTCGGAGCGTAGGGCACGCGCATGGCGTGGAAGATGTCATCCCAGAACTCGTCGTTGATCAACAGGCGGCTCATGGTGCGCAGGAATTCGCCCGATTCTGCGCCCTGAATGATGCGGTGATCGTAGGTGGAGGTGATGGTCACCAGCTTGCCGATGCCCATCTCGCCCAGACGATCCTCGGAGGCGCCTGCGAACTCGGCGGGGTAGTCCATGGAGCCCACGCCGATGATGGCGCCCTGGCCCTTGGTCAGGCGCGGCACGGAGTGGCGGGTGCCGATACCGCCCGGGTTGGTCAGGGAGATGGTCACGCCGGTGAAGTCGTCCATCGTCAGCTTGCCTTCGCGGCCGCGGTGAACAACGTCCTCGTACTTCTCGACGAACTCGCCGAAGGACATGTTCTCGGCTTCCTTGATGGCGGCGACCACCAGGGAACGCTGGCCGTTCTTGCCGACCATGTCGATAGCCAGACCCAGGTTGATGTGCTCCGGGGTAACGAGGGTCGGCTTGCCGTCGACAACCTCGTAGGAGTTGTTCATGTCCGGGTGAGCCTTGACGGCCTGCACCAGGGCGTAACCGATGATGTGGGTAAAGCTGATCTTGCCACCACCGCGCGCACGCAGGGTCTCGTTAACCATGGCGCGGTTTTCGAACATCAGCTTTGCCGGCATATCGCGCACGGACGTAGCAGTCGGAATCTCCAGGGAGATGTCCATGTTCTTCACCACGGCCTTTGCGGCGCCCTTAATGGTGGTCTTGCCCGGTTCTGGAGCCTCAACCGGCTGCTTCGGTGCCGGCGGGACGGTGCGCTTCGGCGTGGGCTTAGCGCTGCCGCCCAAGCTCTGAGGGGTCTGGCGCTGGGACGCAGAGCCCTTCGGCTGCTTACCGCCGGCCGTCGTATCCCGGGTAGGGGTGACGGTGGTCTTCTGAGATCCATTGCCCGTCGCAGCCTGGGTGTTGCCCGACGTACTTACGGGGGAGGAGTTTTTTTCAAAGTAATCGCGCCATTCTGCGTCGACAGACTTTGGGTCTTCCTTATACTGCTGGTACATCATATCGACCAGCCATTCGTTTTGACCGAAATTCGCGCTGCTCACAGCAGGTCCTCGCCTCTTTCCTTAATGACTCTAAGTCTCGTCGTTCCACCCTACTACAAACCCGCAGTTGGGCTTGGGGCGGCATTCCATAATTCAGCGTAGGCTCCGTCACGCTGGAGCAGCTCTTTGTGGGAGCCAATTTCTACGATTCGACCGTGTTCCATCACGACGATCGTGTCGGCTCGCGCGGCGGTGCGCAGCCGGTGGGCGACGATGAGTGCCGTGCGCTCGCGGGTAGCGAGGGCAATCGCCTCGACGATCTGCGCTTCCTCTTCGTCGCTGATGTTTGCCGTCGCCTCATCCAACAGCATGATCGCCGGGCGGATGTATTCGGCGCGTGCCAGGGCGATCATGTGCTTCTGGCCCGCCGATAGCGCGTGTGCGCCGGGGGAGATGTGGGCGCCCAGCCCGCCGGGGATCGTCTGTAGTATAGCTGCCCCGCCGATGCGCTCTACCGCAGCAAGCACGCTGCCGTTGTCGGAGCCATACGCGATGTTCTCCGCGACAGTTCCGGCGAAAAGTTGTGGTTCCTGGGGCACAGTGCCGATGCAACGTCGCCAGTCGCGCACGTCGAAGTTTCGGATATCCACCCCGTCGGCCAGGATCGCCCCTTCCGTCGGTTCCACGAATCGGTTGATCAATCGCAGCAGCGTGGTCTTGCCCGCCCCGGTTGCGCCGACCACGGCCGTGGTGCCGCGGAAGGTGTGGTTGATCTGCACGGTGGGTTCGCCATCGCCGTACTTGTACATGACGCCCTCACACCGGATCGCCGGGCCTGCCGACAACTCGGGCGTAGTTGGGTTCGCGGGTGCGGTGATTGCTGGTTGCTCGTTGAGGAGTTCCCGGATACGCGAGACACTTACGCTGGCCTGCTGGAACTGGTCGAATACCTGGGAAAGTTGCTGGATCGGCCCGAAGAGCATGGTGAGGTACAGGCTGAAGGCCACCAGTGCGCCCTCGGTGGTCTGTCCCTGTGCAACGAGGGTTCCACCGGCGCTGAGAACCGCGGCCTGCGCCAGCTGAGTCAACAGATTGATGCCGGGGAAGTAGAGGCTGACGGCAGTCTGCGAGTAGGTGCGCAGACGGAGGTATTGCCTGGATTCCTCATCCAGTCGACCCTGCAAAGTGGATCCGTAGTTGTAGGCCTGGCCGGTACTGAGCCCCATGAGGGCTTCTTGGAACGTTGCATTAACCTGGCTGACCTGGTTGCGTGCCCGGCTGTACAGGCGGCGGGAAATGATACGGAAGACGACTGTGGCGACCACGATGACGGGCAAGAACAGTGCCACTATTCCGGCCAAAGTTAGGTCGGTGGCCAGCAGCATGCCGACGATACCCAGTGCCAGGGAGGCGGACACGATCGTCTGCGATAGACCCGTTTGCAAGAAGTTGGACAGCGAATCGATGTCGGTCGTCAGACGAGTCATGATTCTGCCGCTGGCTTGGCGGTGAAACCACAGCAGATCCATGTCGGTGATGTGCCTAAAGAGTCTGTTGCGCAGTGCAAAGATCAGCTTCTCGCCGGTGAGGGTGGTGAGGATGGTGTTGGCGATCTGTGCAGCCCAGGAAGCTGCGACTACTATCAATGCGACCCCACAGGTAGTCCAGAGCGCCTGCATATCGTTGGCCGCAACTCCGTGGTCGATGGCGTGGCGGATAAAGGTGGGGAGGGCGATGTCCGCGGCCGAGGACAGCAGCAGGGTCGCCACAACTGCCGCAATCAGACCCGGCACCATGCCGAACAGGGTGCGCAGGCGGAAACCATCGCCACCGGAAGGCAGGGAAAGATCCGCGATGCGCGGTTCGGCGGGCGGATATTCTGCGAGTTTCTCGGCCCCATTCTCTGCAGAATTCTCAGATGGCTGCTCGCTAACTGTGTCGTTTTCGGGGTTGGGACGCGCCGAGGGCAGAGTGATTACCTGGTCCGGATTGCGGAAGCCCCCGTCGGCTCGATGGCTGATGTAAACCACGGTGGGACGGGAAATGGTGGCGCGCAGGTTAGCTAGGATTGTCGCCTCGGTGGCCTGGTCGATGGCCGACGTAGCGTCATCGAAAATGATCGTGTGTGGTTTACGCAGCAGCATGCGGGCGATGGCGATGCGCTGGCGCTGCCCTCCGGACAGGGTGATTCCGCGCTCGCCGACGATTGTATCCAGCCCGCCAGCGTCCCTGATGAAAGTATCGGCGCAGGCCAGATGCGCTGCTTCCCACACCTCCTGATCCGTGGCCGAATGACCGAGCAAGATGTTTTCCCGGATCGTGCCGGAATATAGGAAGGCCTCATCCATCACCAGTGCGGGCCGGTCGGCTTCCCGAACCTCCAGCAGTGGAATCGACTGTGCAGATCGTCCCGACTCTGCCGACTCCCCGTCGGTGACTTCGATTTTCTGCGCATCCACGCTGTTCAAACCGGCTAGAGCATGCGCCAGGCGCGTCTTCCCCGAGGCCACCGGTCCTTCCACGATGACGGTGCTGCCGGGGGAAATGTCCAGCCTTACTGGGGTGTTTCCCGGCGAGATGGGGACGAACCCCGAGAACCCCATCGGGCCGCGCACAGACGTGGTGCCGGTGGGGCGGGGCGGGGCGTCAATAATTTCAAAAATCCGATCCGCACACGGTTCGGTGACGTGCACATTGACCAGCATCCCCGCTGCCATTCGGGCAAGGCGCGCGATCATCGTGATGTACGTGGAGACAGCCAGGAAGTCTCCCACGCTGATCGTGCCGCGCATCGCCAACCATCCGCCCAGCCCGATTGCGGCGACCAGAGCAACGTTTGGGAGGGCGGATAGAGCTGGCTGGAAGAGGGCACTCAGTTTTGCGACGCGCATGTTGATGCCGTAGTGCCTCGCCGATTCCCGCCTGTAGCGGGCGACCTCCCGGGGCTCCTGGGCGAAGCTCTTGACTACCTGAACCCCAGAGACCGTGCGGTCGACCTGCTCGGCGATCACCGCGGCTTGCTTCTGCGACGCCAACGACGGCTCGTACAGACGCGTGCGGGAGGCATAAGCCACCGCGAAGAGCAGGGGAATCTGCACCGCCACAATGCCTGCGATGGGAGGGGAGATCCAGAGAACCACGGCGAAGACCAGAACGAGCTCCAGCATGCTGGTCGCCATCAACGGCAACATCGCTACCGTGCCCTGCACCTTCGTCAGATCGGTGATGGTGCGCGAAATGACCTGGCCAGTGCCGAAAGCTCGCCCCTGCTGCGCATCGACGGACTGGATCGCGCGGAACATCCGAGTGCGCAGGCTGTGCTGGGTGCGCACACTGAACGTACCGGCGAGGAACCGACGCAGCGACTGCACGACAAAACGCGCACAGGCAGCGGCCACAAGGAGCCCAATAGCGCGCCGGCTGCCATCCACAGAGGCACCCGCCAGGAGTGGCAAAAGCAGCTCGATGACAGGAAGCAGCACCGAAAACACGACGACGGAAATGAACAACCATCGATGGTGTCGGGCGGCTTCTTGGATGACTCTGAACACGCCGATGATTCTAACGCGAGGCGCGGACCACCCCATACCGTCGAACAGCGGCTTCCTGGGGCTGGATGAGAGTTAGCCGCGAGCTGGCCGAGAACTAGAAGATCTTGTCAGCCTCGCGGATGAAGACATGCACGTTGTCGATCATGTGTTCCGCGATCTTGCGGTTGGCTTTAGCGCCTAGGTAGGCGCCGACGCCGAACGGCAGAACCTTCTTAAACATCGCCCCGTCGAAACGCTTGCGGACCTGGCGGAATGCGAAACGTCCCAGAACATTGTTGGCCTGTTTGAGCTCCACAGAGCTGGTATCCCGCAGCTTCCGCGTACCGCGCAGGTTGTTCGCAGCCTTCAGGGAACCGAACGTGTTGTCCTCGGCGATTGCCTGCACCAGTTCCTTGGCCGTAGCTCCAGAGATAGCCAGGTACACGACAGCACGGCGGGTTTCTTCCTTTGAGATATCAATGCCATGCAGCTCCGCGGAGGCCAGAGCGTACAGTGCGCATACCTCGACCAGCAGCGCGGATTCCGCGGTAATGCCAGCAAGTGAAAGCAACGTGCCCACGCCCGGCACGGCTGCCACGCCGCCGGTTCCCGCGCCGGAACCCGTGGCCAGGTTCTTAAAGTGCGTGTCTAGAACTTCCTGTTTGCGCTGCAGGCTGGCGTCGCCGTGCCTCTTTTCGATGTTGGCGACGTAGGAACGGATCAGCGGTTCCTGGACGGACACTGTCCGATCGATCGCGCCGAAGAATCGGCGAGCGATCGGCCCCGAAGGATAGGGGGCGCGCTGAGCTTGGTGAATCAGATCCGCAGTAGCTGCGGCTTCGTCGCGCGCATGGCCGGACTTGCCGAAATTGAAAATACCCATGTTTCCCAAGAGTAGGGCAAAACTTTGGCAGTAGTCGGCATAGGATGGTGGGACACCTTTGATGAAAGCAAGACAAAAGTAATACAGATGACGACTACAGGCGCCACGCGAATAGAAACCTCTGGCGGCACCGTGCACGGCGTGCGGATCGATGGGGTGCGGACGTGGCGGGGCATCCCCTTCGGTGCGGCAGAACGCTGGAAGGCACCACACCCTGTGCATTGGGAAGGGGAGTGGCCTGCGGATGAGTACGGAAATGTTGCTCCCCAGACGGCTTACAACTGGAAAGACGAGGTCATCGGCGACGAGGATTGCCTGAACCTGGACATCGTCCGGCCAGATACGGAAGACAAGCTGCCAGTCGTGGTATTCCTCCACGGCGGCGGGTTCTTCGCCGGTGCCTCGCACACAGCGGTACTGCGTGGCCATAACTTCGCCAAAGAGCTAGACGTGGTTTACGTTGCCCTGAACTTTCGCCTGGGAGCCCTGGGGTATGTGGACTTGAGTTCGCTGGAGGTGCCGGACGCCCACGATTGCGAGGCCAACCCCGCAACCCGCGACCAGATCCTGGCGCTGCAATGGGTGCAACGCAACATCGAGAGTTTTGGCGGCGACCCGAACAACGTGGTGTTGATGGGCGAGTCCGCTGGAGGCACGTCTGCAGCGGCCCTCATGGCAATGCCCGCGGCGCGAGGGCTGTTCCATCGGGTAATCCTGCAGTCCGCGCCAGTCATGAGCGTGCACACGAACGCGCAGTCGAACCTGTGGGCGCGGAAGCTGGCTCAATATTCCGGACTGGTGCCGCGCACGACCTCCATCGCCGAGCTGCGTGCCTTGCCCTTTGCGGATGTCGTTCGCGCCGGGCAGCAGATGCTGTGGAAAGGGCGCGGTTTGCGGCAGCTGAACGCTGCTTTTGGTATTGCTATCGACGGCGAGTTGTTGTCGCAGCACCCGCTGGACGTGTTCGAACAATCGCTGCAGCAGCGCATTCCGCTGCTCATTGGTACGAACAACGATGAGCTGTCGGCGGCGCAGATTCTGTTCTTCTCTAAGTCCGCGCGGCTGAGGACTGCCCGCGAGATGCTGCGCGCCCATGACCCGGCGTTAGCCGAGGACATCGAGGCTGCCTACGGAGATATTGGACGCCGTGGCGTGTTCGCGCAGATGCTGACGGACGCTGTGTTTTGGGCTCAATCCGTACGGCTGGCCGAGTTGCACCAGGCGGCCGGGGCGCCCGTGTGGATGTATCGCTTTGATTACGCGCCCACGATGTTGCGCCGCCTTGGTGTGGGAGCGATGCACTCGATGGAGCTGTCGGCCCTTTTTGGTGACGCCAAATCCTCGAAAGCCAGCTTCGTGTTGGGCGATGAGCTGGCCGTGGTGTCCGAACACATGCAACGATCCTGGAAGAGCTTCATCTGGGACGCACATCCTGGGTGGGAGCCCTACACCGCGATGTGCCGTGCCACGCAGATTTTCGAGCGGGAGACCCGCATGGAGGAGGATCCGCGGGCGCCGTTCCGGCGTGTGTGGGAGGAATTCGATATGCGGGGCTGGAACGGGGATGAAAGCTCCGTGGCGATGCCCAGACCGGGACGATAAGCAGGGGCGTAAAGAAAGTCGTTTTGTGTGGGGACGCTTTGGTACAGATCGGGTTACTATGGTGGCCAAGTCACGGATTGCACGTTGTGGCCGGGGCGAAAAAACACCTCAAACACCTCAAACACTAGGAGACATTGGCTGTGGGTTTCTACGAGGACATTGCGAAAGCGCTGGACACTGAGGGGATTGAGTCTCGCGTAAATGATGGAATGCTGTTTGTGCCGATCGCCCCGGAGCTGGAGATCCAGTTCCAGCAGATCGAGCAGACCGGTACGACGGCAGGCATTGATTCGGCCAATGTCTTCCTGGCTAAGGGGGAGCTAGACGAGGAAGAGGGGATTGAGGAGTTTGAGGCCACCCTGGTCGGCGTGGTCTTCTCTGTGGAGGCTGCGGTCGCGGAGGTTTCCCGGTACATCGCTACCGATCAGAGCATTACCGTTTTGCACGACCTGCTGGAGGGTACCGACGATCGCATCTCTGACCTGGAGTTCGAGCAGGATCTGATTGAACCGATGCTGGTACGTGCGGAGGTCGGAACCGACTCCATGATCACCGTGCTGCTGGGATCGGGTTCCGATGAGCCCGAGGCTACCGTGACCTTCGTTACCTTCGGTGAGGACTACGACGAGCTGATCGACCAGGCCGTAGCGGAACTGGAAGCGGATGAGACGCTGACGGACTTCGAGCGCGAAATGATGTACCAGAACGTGCTGGAGGATGCCGCCGAGATGACCCAGGAGACTCTGGAACTTGGCACCTTCAAGGATTTCGACCAGCTCTTTAACGCCCTGGCGGTAGCGCAGGTGCAGGCCACCGAGTGGGAGGAGCTGCTCGTTCCACTGGAGGACTACCCGTTCGACGACGAAGACTTTGACGATGAAAACTTCGACGAAGATTTCGACGGAGAAGACTTCGATGACGAGGACGACGAGGACGACGAGGACTAGGCCACCTGCGGAGTCGAGCTATCGCCCGCCCGCAGATCCTCCTTAGTCATCAGTGCATGCCACGTCAGGCGCACCTGTCGCTGGTGATCGTTATCCCTGAATTCCTGCGGGTCCTCCTTTACGGTCCACGCCTGCCCAAGGATCAACTCCAATAGCCGTGCCGAACTGTGGGTCATCCAGCGGGGGCCTTCCACGGATGCCGTGACCAGGAAAAGTTCTTGCCCAGTGGGTGCTGAGCTCTGGGAAAGCCTGCGCCACATCAGGGGCGACATGCGGCGCCGGGAAATGTGTACCACCGCGGTGGATTCGCCCGCTCCAACGTAGAAGCTGGGTGCCCGCCAGCCGGGTGTAATGCGAATCAAGCTGCGTGGATGGCGCAGGATTGCGCGGGCTTCCTGCGCAGTCCGGTGAGGTTCGCCCAAGCCAAAACGGCGTACCGCAGTGGAGGCGTTGATGGAGCGCGACGTGGTGATGCGGGAATTCATGGTGCTGTTCACTTCCTTTGCTTCAGGCTTGTGTTGTGCCGGGGCTCCACGGTGGAGATCCGTCGGCAGTGGCTTGCGTTCAAGGGCGAACACTAGGGGAGGGGGCGGACAAGGTGGCGTCACTAAGAAAAAATAATAGAACAAACAACCGAATAAAGGAAGATGGTTTGAACGACCGAACGCGGCGCCCGGTGCGATAGCATGGGGCGAAGAAAACGTGGGCAGGCAGTCGAGCGACAGTTTTGGGAGCGACGAATATGGCACAGGGCACGGTAGGTGGCAACACGCAGAATGTAGCCATCGTCGGTGGCGGGCTGGCTGGTCTGGCTGCCGCTCGTACTTTGCGTAAAAGTGGCGTGACCTGCACTGTCTTTGAGGCAAGTGACCAGCTGGGCGGGCGGGTTCGCTCGGAGAAGATTGGCGGCATCACTGTCGATCATGGGCTGCAAACATTTAACTCCTGGTACCCGGCAGTGAAGGAACTGCTGCAGCCAGGCGAGTACTCTGCCCTGGGGATTCGCTATTTCCAGCCTGCGATCCAGACACTCACGGATGACGGGTTGGCGCTTGTCTGCGACCCGATCCGCGCACCGCACCTGATTCCCCGCCTGATGCGATCCAAGGCGCGTAGTGCACTATCCTTCCGCGACCTGATTGCCCTGCGTAAATGGCTAAGGTCTGAACTGTCCCACCGCTCCAGCCTGGAGCTGCGGACGATCAAGCAGCAGCACATGGACGAGGACGTGAAGGTCTGCGAGTCGCTCGACCAGCGTGGCGTGCACCGGCGCACCCGCGCGGTGGCGATCGATCCGCTACTGCGCGCGTTTCTCTTCGATGCCGAGGGCGAGTCTTCGGCGATCTTTGCCAAGTGGATGGTCGGTACCCTGCTGCGAGGCAACTTGGCTGTGTTGGAAAACGGCATGGGGGACCTGGTGACGATGCTGGCGCGCGTGCCCGGCGTGGACTATCGGCTGAATTCACCGGTCGTGCAGATCGCAGAGGACGGCGATGGCGTGCGCGTGACAGTTGGCTCGGAGGGCGACGATGCCGGCAAGGGGTCTGGCAGCACCGAGCATTTTTCCCACGTCATCGTTGCCGTCGGCCCGAAGCAGGAAACGAAGCTGTTGGGCTCACCCGAGGTACCTACGGCCACCGTGTCTTCCTGGTGGTTCGTCTCTGATGAGCCAGTGGCCGACGAGGCATTGTTCGCCGTCGACGGCACCCGCAGCACCCCCATTACCTCCGCCACGGAAGTGACAGCCGCTGCGCCGAGCTATGCGCCGGGCAAGCACCTGGTGGCCTGCAACCACGTGCACCCGCGCGGAGCTAACCCTGCGGACGGGCCGAACGTCGATGAAGTGCAGCGCGGTCTGGGCACCCTGTTCGGTGTTGATCCTTCCGGTTGGGAGCTGGTGACGGAGCAAAAGTTTATTGACGCCATCCCGCTTATCCTCCCCAAGAGCCTGCAGCGCATAGGCAAGAAGATCGGGGAGCGGGAACTTCAAGGCAGTCGCATCGCCCTGGCAGGCGCCCAGCACGCGACGCCGAGTATCGACGGGGTACTCCGAAGTGGACAGCGCGCAGCCAACCATGTGATCGAGCAGTTAGGCCTTTAGGTCTGTAAATCGCTTTATCCTTCCAGTGCGCGTAGGCTTGGGCAACGATGAGTGATACTGAAAACGTCACCGGCGACGTAAACCAGCCGGCCAATGACGAGGTGGTATCTCAGAGTGAACTGCAGGGTGACATCACGGAGAATTCTTCGCAGGATTCTGCCGTAGAAAAGCAAGAGTCACAGAGTGTGACCAATGAGGCAGTAGAGTCTGAGAACGCCGAAGCGAAAGTTCCAGATAACGACCCAGACAACGACCCGGTCAACGATCCGGTCAAGACCCCAGACAAGGGCGACGAGCGACCCTCTTTTGACGGCCTAGGACTACCAGACAACGTTCTAGCTGCGGTCAAGAAGGTCGGTTTCGAAGTACCATCCCCGATTCAGGCAGAGACCATTCCGGTGCTGATGGAAGGCCACGACGTGGTCGGCCTCGCGCAGACCGGTACCGGTAAGACGGCAGCATTTGCGCTGCCGATTCTGTCCCGCATTGACGTGTCGAAGCGTCACCCCCAAGCGCTTGTATTGGCGCCGACGCGCGAGCTTGCGCTGCAGGTTGCCGAGAGCTTCCAGTCTTTCGCCGAGCACCTGGGTGGCATTCACGTGCTGCCGATCTACGGCGGCCAGGCTTATGGCGTGCAGCTGTCCGGCCTGCGCCGTGGCGCGCACATTGTGGTTGGTACCCCCGGCCGTGTGATTGATCACCTGGAAAAGGGCAGCCTGGATATCTCCGAGCTGCGCTTCATGGTGCTCGACGAAGCCGACGAGATGCTGAACATGGGCTTCCAGGAGGACGTCGAGCGCATCCTGGAGGATACGCCCAGCGACAAGCAGGTTGCGCTGTTCTCTGCGACTATGCCCTCCGGCATTCGCCGCCTATCGAAGCAGTACCTGAATGATCCGCAGGAAATCACGGTCAAGGCTACTCAGCGGACTAGCGAAAACATCGAGCAGGATTACCTGTTGGTCAGCCACCGCGACAAGCTGGACGCGCTGACCCGCATCCTCGAGGTCACTGAGTTCGAGGCCATGATCATGTTCGTGCGCACGAAGAACGAGACCGAGGAGCTGGCCGAGCGCCTGCGCGCCCGCGGTTTCAACGCGGCTGCCATCAATGGCGATATCCCGCAGAACCTGCGTGAACGCACTGTGGACCAGTTGAAGGACGGCCGCTTGGATATCCTCGTGGCCACCGATGTTGCTGCCCGCGGCCTGGATGTCGATCGCATCACGCACGTGTTCAACTACGACATTCCGCACGATACCGAGTCCTATGTGCACCGCATTGGTCGCACGGGCCGTGCAGGTCGCAAGGGTCGCGCTGTTTTGTTTGTGACGCCCCGTGAACGCCGCCTACTGAAGGCCATCGAAAGGGCAACTAAGTCTCGGCTGAATGAGATTGAGCTGCCCACGGTGGACGCGGTGAACGAGGCTCGCAAGGAGAAGTTCCGCGACAGCTTGACCGAGTCTCTGGCAGATCCGCAGATCGGCATCTTCCGCGACCTGGTGAAGGAATACGCGGAGTCCAACGAGGTGGAGCTTGCGGATATCGCCGCAGCTCTGGCCGCCCAGCTGCAGGCGGGCGAGGACTTCCTGATGAAGGAGAAGCCGAAGGAGGAGCGCCCGCGGCGCCGCCGGGAGGGCCGCTATGGCGACGATTCCCGCAACGGCGGCGGAGCCTACAGGCCGATCGACGAGCGCTTCAACAAGGAAGCTCCGCGCATCACGGACCGCAGTGGCAAGGAATTTGCCGTGTACCGTCTGTCGGTGGGGCACCGTCAGCGAGTCCGCCCGGGTGCCATTGTGGGTGCTTTGGCCAACGAGGGCGGTATGAACTCCCGCGACTTCGGTCGTATCAGCATTTTCGCGGAGCACTCCCTGGTGGAGCTTCCGGTGGATCTGCCGATGGAGGTCTTCCACGCGCTGGATCAGACCCGCGTGTCCGGTCAGTTGATCAATATCGAACCGGATCCGGGTGCGCCGTCTGGCCGTCCGGGCAGCCATAAGCGCCAGCACCGCAATGACTTCGGCGATCGCGATCGTGGCGACCGCGGTGGGCGTGGTTATGATCGTGGCGGACGTGGCGACCGTGATCACGGTGGCCGCGGCGACCGCGGGGGACGGGACCGCGGCGGTCGCGGGTTCGACCGCCGGGACGAC
This sequence comes from Corynebacterium sp. HMSC058E07, assembly GCF_001809885.1. Lineage (NCBI taxonomy): Bacteria > Bacillati > Actinomycetota > Actinomycetes > Mycobacteriales > Corynebacteriaceae > Corynebacterium > Corynebacterium sp. HMSC058E07. The sequence continues at coordinate 58,003 of NZ_KV799279.1, read as the reverse complement.
CGTGGTGATTGGAATGGCCGCGGTGGTCGCGATCGAGGTGGTCGCGATGACCGTAATGGCCGCGGTGGTCGCGGCGGACACGGTGGTCGAGGAGGTCACGGTTTTAAGGGCGACCGCGGGCACCGAGGTGGCCGCCACTAGCAATGAAGGCCGGCACCCCTTGGTAGGGGCGCCGGCTCTTTTGCGCCCTAGAAGGCTGTCCCAGCGACATCAAACAAAAACGCACCCCGAGGGGTGCGTTTCTCGGTCTGAGCGACCGTCTAAAAAATTTTTTGGCTAGATGAACATCAGGATTGCAGTGATCAGCCACAGCAGATTGAAGATGCCGGCGAACATTGCAGCCTGACCCGGGATCTTGGAGGTATCTGCGTCCGCAGCCTTGGCAGCTTCAGTCTCGGAAGCCGGAGCGTCGCCAGCCTCGACAGCATTCAGTGCAACCAGGCCTTTGCGCTGGCTGGGGATAACCAGGGCGATAAGGATGCCCCAGGCGACGATGGCCAGCAGCAGGGCGAAGTGCAGGGCGTGCTCCTTCATTGCTCCATCGACGGTGAAGAATGCAACCAGACCCAGCACCGGAACCAGCAGAGAAACAAACCCGTATGCGCGGGTGATGCGGTGAACCAGGCGCAACGCGCCGACAGCAGCTTGGTCACCGGACTGCGCCTTGCGGAACTGCGGCGCGTACATGGAAGAAGCGATGGCAACGGGGCCGATCAGCAGGATCGCAGCCAGAACGTGAAGGGCAACAATAAAAGTAGACATGTCCTCTACTTTGACAGATCAGCAGGTGACTTGTCACTTTGACAGCCCACCCATTCCCGCACGTCCGCCGGGCGCTTCATGCGCCCCCGAGCTACCCCAGAGCTACCACATCGCGAACCTAGAGCGACCGCGGAGCATAAGCGAGGGAGGCAGAGTCAAATGTCGCAGGACTCACGAGCAGCGCGCGCGTCTGCCTCCGCCAAGGCCAGGCCATAGTCGCCGATTACCCGCACGAAGCGTGCGCTATAAGCACACTGGTCTACGGGAGGCAGCCACTCGCTCAGCGTGGCATCGGACTTTTCCCGGTTCACCGCAGAGTCCGTGACCACCAAGTTCCGCAGCGTATCGTTGGCAAACTCTTGCCGCTGTGCCTCCGGCCAAGCATAGGCTCCCAGGTCCCACGCCGCCGCTAGTGGGACGATGTGGTCGATGTCGACGTTCTGGCGGTCCATGTCTTGATGTGTATAGGGATCGACGCCCCCTCGTTCCCCCGATGCACCGCCTGCGTTGTTGCTGGCACATCCGCCGGAGGAACCCCCGAAGGTTTGCACCAACAACAGGTGGCGGGTGGTGCAGATACCCAGGTTTGTGACCTGCATGCCCCATCCATCGCCGAAGCGTTCCCGCGAATAGCCAATCACCCGGGGACGGGCGGGAATTTGGTGGATGCGTTGCAGGTATTCCGTGACCGCTTGTTGATCTTGGGGGTGGTGACGATGTGGCGTCCTCACCCAAGCAACACCAGCGACCAGCACGGCCAGGAGAAGGCAGTAAATGGTGAAGGGGGCGGGGCGAAAGAGAGTGGGGCGGGAAGAAGGCAAGAAAAAGCGCCGCATGCAGTAATAGACTGCAGCGGCGCTAGAAAGGTTCGCTTGGATTTCAAGCAATTAACCTTGGGTGACTACTTGGCGACAACCTCGGCGGCTTCCTCGAAGTCGATGTCCTTCTTCGTAGCGACCTTGGACAGCTTGGCTGCCTCGTCGAAGGTATCGGTAATCGCCTTGGACGGAGCCTTCGTGAGCAGGGTGACGGTGACCATGACGATGACGTTCAGAGCCACGCCCGGGATCATCTCGTACAGGCCGAACGGTTTTTCCATGACGCCGAACTGTGGCAGGCCACCCCAGATAAAGGCGACGATAGCGCCGGTGACCAAACCTGCAGCAGCACCCGCACCGTTGAGGCGACGCCAGTACAGCGATGCCAGGATGACCGGGCCGAAGGAGGCGCCGAATCCTGCCCAGGCGAACTCGACGAGGCCGAGGATTCCGGAATCCGGGTTGAGGGCAATCAAACCAGCTAGGACGGCGACCACTAGCACCGATACGCGGGAGAGGTTCTTCAGGGACTGATCGGATGCGTTCTTGTTGATCAGGCCGTTGTAGATGTCCTCGATCAGCGCGGAGGAAACCACCAGCAGCTGCGAGGAAATGGTGGACATGATGGCAGCCAGTACCGCGGTCAGAATCAGACCGGCCAACAATGGGTGGAACAGGATGCGGCCCATATCCAGGAAGATGGTCTCGAAGTTCTCCTGGTCAGTGATGGCGATGGACGGATCCATGCCGAAGAATGCCGGGCCGATGATAGCAACCATAACGGTGCCGACCAGGCACAGGAACATCCAGCCAACGCCGTAACGCATACCTGCGCGGGCATCGGACGGGCTGCGAAGCGCCATGAAGCGCACGATGATGTGTGGCTGGCCGAAGTAGCCCAGGCCCCATGCCAGGTTGGAGATGATGGTGACAAAGGAAACGCCGGTAAACAGGGAAAACCAGTCCGGGTTCGGCTCAATGGAATCGAGACCGTAAGAGTTTTCCAGCTGGTAGGTCCAGATCGCGCCTGGGTCGTCCATATACAGGAGTGCCACGACGGGCACCAGCAGCAAGGAGACAAACATGATGCAGCCCTGGACGGTATCGGTGAAGGATACGGCCAGGAAGCCACCGATGAAGGTATAAGCCACGGTGACGGCGGCGATGATGATCATGCCCGTCATGTAGTCGCCTTCGAAGGTGGACTCAAAGTAACGGCCGCCGGCGACCATGCCGGAGGATACGTAGAAGGTGAAGAACACCAGAATGATGATGCCGGCGGCGATGCGCAGGAAGTGGCTGCGATCGTTAAAGCGATTCTCCAGGAAGGAGGGGATCGTGATCGAGTTATTTGCCACCTCGGTGTAGGAACGGAGGCGCGGAGCGGTGACTAGCCAGTTCACCGCAGCACCAGCCAGCAAGCCGATGGCCATCCACATCTCGGAGAAACCGAGCATGTACAGTGCGCCCGGCAGGCCCATCAACAGCCAGCCGGACATGTCTGAAGCGCCGGCGGACAAAGCGGCGACGAAGGGGTGCAGGTTGCGTCCGCCGAGCATGTAATCCTCATACTCGTCGGTCTGGTTGAAACTATAAAGTCCAATCAGCAGCATGATGAACAGATAGATCACCATGGCTATGACAAACCATGTCTGGTCAGTCATAAACAGTCATCTCCTCAAGTTGAATGTATAAGTTCTATACGTCAGCTTTCGGGCTCTCTGTGCTCCGAAGTACAGAAGGCGCGCGCATGTGTGACGCGCACAACTCCGTATCCACGTTAGCGAACAGTTCTGCGCTGCGAAGGTTGTCTGGGGTACGTGGTAAAACTTCCACCATGGGATACACGCATCAGATGCACGTTGTTGCACCCACATCGGGCGGGCTGTGGTTGTGGGTAGAGCGCGTTGCAGGCCACGGGGTGGTGCTCGATATAGATGAACTTGAATCAGGCGATCTGCCTGCGGTTTGTATGGAAATCCTGGGGTCCCGACCGTGGCGAAATCGGGGTGGAATGTGGCTGGCCACGCCCCGTGGGCGGGTGAAGGAATTGCCGGTTCCTGCGGTGGCTCTAACGCCCGAAGAATCTGTTGGGTTAATGGGGTCATTATGCGAGTATGCGAATAATAATATTAGTTCTGGGCATGGTACTAAATCTGGACTGATCGATGGACTCGGTGCGGAAGTTACATTTCTTATGCAGCTCTGCACTTTCGTTGAGGAAGCGGTACTTGCTGGGCGGGTAATGGTGCGCATGGAACGCGTCGACGATCAGTGGTTCCCCCGGTGGACTCTGTCGCCGGCGGGCGACCACATGCGGGTGCTGCAAGAATTCCGCACGCGCGTGCCTGGGGTGCTCACGCGAAACGGCGGCGCCGATGTGGTGGAGCGGATTGCCGACGAGTTTGCTCACTGGATCGCTGTGGCGCACCTGCGCCGCGAGCTGGGCGACTTTACCTCCGACTTCGTCCGCGCCCTGGCGACGGGCACGGCCACCCGACGTGGAGGGGCCAGCACCGTCGTCAACCTGGGGCAGTGGCGGCGCGAGGCTGAAGCGCAGGCCGGGCAGCTGGTCTTTCTGTTGTCTACTCCGTCGGAGGTGCAGGAAGAACAGGAAGAACAGGAAGAAGAGACCGCCGACAATCCAGCAGTAGGCGGTGCTACGCCGAGTTGGTGGCTACAGATCGCCTATTCGCTGAATGGTGGCCCCTTTGAACCTCTCAACCCCGCCACCATGGACGAAGAGCTCAGGGAGCAGATCATCCGTGGCCTCTACCGGGCAGAGGAAGCGTGGAAAGAGTTCAACCCGCACGTGCGTAGCCTGCTGACGTGGATCAACATTGGCGCGAATCCACAGCAGCGGGGATGGTGGCGTCCAGAAGAATTGCCGAGCGAACAGCCGACCTTGGGCACGAACCTGGACATCACCGAGCTCGCGAGCTTCCTAGAAGAAGGAGCGCCGGCGCTGCGGGAGGCCGGGTTCGGCGTGATGATCCCGCGCGAATGGGGCAAGGTGCGCCCGCGGGTGAAGGCGACGGCGACTCCGGTGGGGCAGGGGCCGGGATCGGGAAAGTTGGGGATGGACCAGCTGATGAACTTCTCGTGGGAGGTCAGCCTGGGCGGCGATGGTGCCGGCGGTGCTGGTGGGGCAGACGGGGATCTCGACGAGGCCACGCGCCAGGAGCTGCTCAATGCGGCCGAAGCGATCGTGCGCATCAACGGCGAATACGTGTTCCTGGACCAGGAAGCCCTGTCGGCCGCCCGCAAGTGGTTCGCGGAGGTGACAAAGGAGCAGGATGCGCCCGTCGGCGACGTCACCGTTAGTGTGCGGGACATTGTGGAAGCCGACCTGTTAAGCGCCGCCGAGGTGGTCGATACCGACCATGAGTTCCGGGTGGTTGCCGACGGATGGGTGGCGCGACTGCTGGATGGTGAGGCGCAACTGGATCCTCCGGAGCCGGTGCAGGTGCCCGCTGCGGTGCGAACCACGCTGCGCGACCACCAGCGCCGCGGCTTAAGCTGGCTGGCCTGGATGCACCGCCACCGCATCGGCGCGATCCTGGCCGATGACATGGGTCTGGGCAAGACTCTGCAGGTGCTGTCGCTGCTGGCCTGGGAGCGTGAGGTCGACGACTGCGAAGGTCCGACCCTTGTCGTTGCGCCCACCACCGTTGTGGAAGCGTGGCGTGCCGAGGCTGCCCTGCACGTGCCGAGCCTGGAGGTCCTGGTCGATCACGGTTCGGGGTTGCTCGCTGATGAGGAGTTTGGTGACGCCACGTCTCGGGGGCTAGAGGGCACAGCGAAGCAGCCGGATCTGGTGGTGACAACCTACGGGCGCGTGGCCCGGAACACTGCCCGTTACCAGCAAGTTCAGTGGGGAAGAGTGGTAGCCGACGAGGCGCAGGCGATTAAGAACCCGGCGACGAAGCAGTCCCGGGCGGTGCGCTCGCTGGGAGCTGCGACCCACATTGCGTTGACGGGCACCCCGGTGGAAAACCGGTTGAGCGACCTGTACGCCATCATGGACTTCGCGAACCCAGGGATCTTCGGATCCGCCGCGGCATTCCAGAATCGCTTGGCCATCCCCATTGAGCGCTACGGGGATGAGGAAGCCAAGCGGCGGTTACGTGGGCTGGTACAGCCGTTTATTCTGCGCCGGTTGAAGGGCGACGCTGCGATTGGTCTGGACTTGCCGGAGAAGCAGGACATCGTAGAACGCGTGCCATTGTCCAGGGAACAGGCGGCGCTGTACGAGTCCTTCATTAAGGACATGGAGATGCGCCTGCAGCTGCCCGGCGGCAAACGGCGCGCCAACATCCTGGGCGCATTGGTGAAGATCAAGCAGATTTGTAACCACCCGGCGCATTTTGCGGGTGACGGGTCGGGGATTTTGGCAGACGGGAAGCACCGTTCGGCGAAGATCGAGCGCATCTTCGAGATCACCGGCCAGGCGCTGGAACAAGGCAAGAAGGTACTGATGTTCACCCAGTTCCCGACCTTCGGCAAGATGCTGGCACCGGAACTGCAGAGCACCTTCGGCGTGGAGGTTCCCGTGCTGCACGGCGGCCTGTCGCGTGGCAAGCGCACGCAGATGGTCCGCGTTTTCCAGAGCGCCGATGGGCCGCCGATTATGATCCTGTCGGTGCGGGCGGGCGGTACTGGCATCACCCTGACCGAAGCCTCGGTAGTGATTCACATCGACCGCTGGTGGAATCCGGCGGTGGAAGACCAGGCCACAGATCGCGCCTACCGAATCGGCCAGAACAAGTCCGTGGAGGTTTATAAGCTGGTGGTGCAGGGCACCATCGACGAAAGAATCCACGACATCATCATGAGCAAACGCGAGCTGGCGGGGGACATTGTCGGTGCAGGCGAAGGGTGGATCGCCAACCTCGATGACGCGGAGCTCAGTGAACTGCTGCAGCTGCGCGAGTCCACCCAGCTGGAGGATAACGATGGTTAACAAGCAGCCGAGGAAACGCACGCGCACCGATGCGACCTGGGGTGAGAACGTGGTGCTCGCCGATTTTGGAGCTAAACGACGCCAGGAGATGAACCGCCTGCGCGATCAGCACGGCACGCACATCCGCGGTGAGGATAGCTGGGCTAGTTCGCAGCTGATGGAGGCAATATCTAGGTCGACGGATTCCGGGCGGCTGGCGCGCGGTCGAGAGTACTTCCGGGGTGGGAAGGTCCTGAGCGTGGAGTTTGCGGAGAACGTCGTAGCCGGCTTGATCCACGGCTCGCAGCTGGAGCCGTTTGAAACGTCCATTCATCTGCGCAGGCTTACGGATCGGCAGAGGGATTTCGTACACCACGAGATGCTGACCGATAGCTCGCATGTCCGCTCCCTCCTGGGTGGCGGCGCGCCGGGCTTGGACGTTGCATCGGTGCTGCTACATCCCGGGCACGTCAACCGGGTGAGCTGTACGTGCCCGGACAAGTCCGCGATCTGCAAACACGTGGTGGCGCTGGCCTACTCGGCGGCTGAGAGGCTGGATCGGGACCCCAGTCTCCTTCTGAAATGGCGGGGACTGAACCCACAGGAGCTGCTGCGCCCAGTGCAGGGCTGGGGTGGAGGGGGCGTGGGGGCGTCCCCAAATAGGCAACCGCAAGAACAGGAACGCTTAGACAAGCAGGCTAACCAGCCGGAACAAGTCGATTCGGAAGCATTCTGGGGCACGTCGGCGGAACCAATCGAATGGGAGCCGCTGCGGTGGGAATCCGGGATGGAACAGGGGGACCAGAAGGCTTTGAATGAGGCTCTGCGGTCGGTGACATGGCATGCGGTAGATCAGCTGAAGGCGAAGCATGAGCTGGAGGTTTGCTACGAAACCTTAGAAAATGTCGAACCTATGTTCTATTATGAAACTAGGTTGTCCGGGTCGATTGATAAAACTGCGGACGAGGTAAGCGACGAGGACGGAACGAACAGTACGGAAAGAACAGGTAGGGCAGACACGTGACACAAGCAATGGCGGCAACGTCCGCGCATCGGGCGCGGATCCTGCACACGTCGGACTGGCAATTGGGGATGAAGCGCCACTTTTTGAGTGGGGAGGCGCAGTCGCGCTTCGACGAATCGCGGCTGGCGGCGATCGAGGCGTTGCTGGAGCTCGCGGAGGAAAGGCAATGTGACGCCGTCGTGGTGGCCGGTGACGTTTTCGACGATAACCTGCTGAAACCAGAGATTTACGGGCGTGCGATGGATGTGCTGAAGGGCTCGACAGTGCCCGTATTTCTGCTGCCTGGAAACCACGATCCGCTGGATGCAGCGAGTGTGTATCACCGGAAGGAGTTCGACAAACTGGCGAATGTCTTCGTGCTGAAGGATTCGGAGCCGGTGGCGGTGCCAAAGTCCGGTGGTGGTAGAGCAGAGGGTGCAGCTGCCCTGGAGATCGTCGGCGCCCCATTGCGTGGAAAAACCGCGGACGAGGACTTGGTTGCGGCCGCATTGAGTGGTCTCGATCCGGTGGAGGGGGCCGGGATCCGCGTGCTGGTTGGGCATGGCGGGGTGAGCTCTTTCGGTGAGATCGACGATTTCGACCGCATCGACGTGGACAATGCCGCCCGGGCATGCCACGAGCGAAAGGTGGACTATGTGGCACTAGGGGATACGCACTCGACGATGCCGCTGGACGCAGACGCGACGCAGGCGCGGGTGTGGTACTCCGGGGCGCAGGAGGTCACGGACTTCGTTGAGCAGGACGGGCGGGGCGAGTCGAACTCCGGCAACGTCCTGGTGGTGGAGATTGCAGTGGATCCGGCGCGACCAGAAAAGCAAGCGCAGGTGCAGGTGGAGGAGGTTCCAGTTGGGCGCTGGGCGTTCAAGGCGCTCAACGCGACAGTGAACTCGACCGCTGATATCGACGAGTTCCTGGAGCGGCTGGGGGGAATTGAGTCGAAGCGCACCACCGTGGTGAAGTACGCGCTGGTGGGCACTTTGTCCGTCCACGATGCTGCGTACCTAGATGAGCAGTTGGAGAAGATCGCGCCGACCTTTGCGGCCCTGTATGAGCGCGAACGACTGATGGACGTGCACGTCATCCCCGACGAGGATGAGCTATCCGAAGGGCTACTGAGCCAGGGCTTCATCGGCGAGGCAGTGCAGGAACTCAAGAGCTTGGCCGAGTCCGACAGTCAAGACCCCCAGCAGATGCAGCAGGCGCAACAGGCGCAGGACGCTCTGCGCCTGTTGGTACGTCTGGCGCACCACGCGGAAAAGGGTAACTAGAAGGGTAACTAGGGGAGAGGAACGGCAAATAAATGACAACTTCTAACGAGGCTTCGTCCAACACTCAGACCAAGGCCAGCTTTGTGCTGGAAAGCCTGGACGTCCGCAACTTCGCGGGCATCGAATCTGCACACTTCGCCCCCAGTGCAACGGGTGTGACCGTTATCCACGGCAGTAACGAGGCTGGAAAATCCAGCCTGATGAATGCCTTTGGACTGCTGCTTTCCGATTGGAAGGTCTCGACGAGCTCCAAGAAAGTCAGCATTTACTTCCCTGTGGGTGGTGGTAGTAAGTCGAAGATCACCGCGCGACTGCGCCTGGGCGAGAACCTGGTGGAATACACCAAGGACTTCGAGGGCAAGAAGATGCAGCTGGATGTGCTGCGCCCCTCCGTGCGCAACTACACCGGCGACCAAGCAATGGAGAAGTTCAACGAGCTGCTAAACGAAAGCATCGATTCCGCGCTGCGAGAGGCTCTGTTCGTCAGCCAGGGGCAACGCCTGGATGCCCTCGATTTCACGGCCATCCCTTCCCTTTCCTCGGCCCTGCGCAGCGCCGGCGACGACGCTAGTGACGCCACAGCGGGGACGGGCGCCAGCATCAGCGAAGGTGACCAAGGCGCTGCTGAGCTTCTGGTCCACCTGATTGACGAGGAGGACAAGAAGCTACAGGATCGCCGAGCCAACCGAAATCCCAAAGGGGAGCTAGCCACGGCCGAGGCGGATCTAGCCAGCGCAAAGGAGGCGCTGGCCACGGCACGGAGTGACTACGACAATGCGCAGGAAGCGATTTACGCGATCGAATCCAAGCAGGCACAGCGCGCGGCGGCGGAGGCTGACCTGCCGGAGGCCCAGAAGGAATACGACGAATATGCCAAGCGATTGGAGGCTGCGAAGAAGGTAGCGGAGACTCTCCGCACTTTGGAAAGCGAGCTGGAGCTCAAGGACAGCCAGGTCGGGCGGTGGAAGGAGGCCACCGAAGCCCGGGATAGTCAGAAGTCCGCGCTGGGGAAACTAGAACAGTCGCTCAAGGATGCGAGGGAGGCGCTACGTGGCGTCCAGAAACAAGCAGATGAACAACATGCCGAGCGCGACGAGGCGAAGAAGGCCTTCGATAGTGCTCACGCTGCGTATGTTTTGGCCGATAAGCGGGCGAAGCTGGCCGCGGCGCTGAAGAGTGCGGAGGAAGTTCAGGAGCGCCTGGATGGCTTGACGGAGGAGCGCGACAATGCGGTAAAGCTGGACTCGCAGGTCGCGGAGCTGGCGCAGAAAGTGGCTCGCGACCCGGCTACCCCTAAGGCGGAGCAGAAGATCCGCGAGGCGATGACGGATCTGGAAGCGCAGATAAAGATCCGCGATGCGGGCGCGACCTCCGTGCACATCACTGGGCCGACAGGTGGCACGGTCGTTGATGATGGTGCCGAGACCACCCTGGAAGAAGGTGGCCTGGATAAGAAGATCACCGCCGAATGGACCGTTGGTCTGGGTGAATACCAGGTGCGGGTGACCCCGGCACAAGATTCCAGCAACCTCGACTTGAACGTCGCCGAGGCTCTGCAGAAAGTCAACGCGGAGCTGTCGGCGGTTGGGCGCGAGCACATCGGACTAGAGCACTCCCGTGCGGAGGTTCTCGAGGAGCTTGGGCAGGCAGTACGGGCGCGCAACGAGGAAGAGGAAAACCTGCGCGACCTGCGCGCGAACCTTAAGGCAACCCTCGGCAAGCGCACCCTGTCCGATTTGACCGGCCAGGTCGGTAGCCTCACCGCCGAAGTTGAAAGGCTGCAGGAGCGTTGTGATGTGCTGCGTAGTGACGCCAACGTGGGGGCCGACGAGAATGTCGACGAAGCGGCAGCGGTCACAGCCCTGGAATCGGCCACCCTTGCCCGTGATGAGGCCAACGAACGGCTGCTTTCCCTGCAGAGCAGTGATGCGATCGAGCGGAAAATCCAGCACGAAGCCAAGGTGGAAAACCTGCAGCAGCAACTGGAGGTGGTGATGAAGGACCTGGACACGGCCCGCGAACGCTGCTCCGACGAAGATTTGAAGGCGAAGCACATGCAAGCCACCCAGGCTGTGGCTGCGGCCCGCGAGAAGTTGGTGTCTAAGCGCCTGGAGGTCGGCGAACTAGGCGATGTGGCGGACGTGCAGGCGAGCCTCGACGGTGCCCAGAGCCGCGTGAACATGCTGAACCAGCAGATGCAGGAGTGCCGCGTGGACATTGCCGCCCTGAATGCGAAGCTGGGGCAGGCCCGCGGTTCCGCAGAAGCGAAAGAACAGGCAGAAGCGGAAGTAAAGCGCCTCGGGGGAGTAGTTGCCAGGTTGCGTAGGCAGGCGGATGCGGCGGAGCTACTTCATCGGGTGGTTCAGGCATCGCGGAAGCGGATGCAGGAAAAGTACTCCGAGCCCTACCGCAAGGCTTTGAACAAGCTCTCCGGGATGGTCTTTGGTAGTGACGTTGATTTGGATGTGGATGAGAAGTTCCAGGTTTCGAGCCGCGCTATCGGCAACGTGCGCTTGGACAAGGAACAGCTCTCCGGTGGCGCGCAGGAGCAGGTGGAGATCCTACAGTTGCTCGCTATTGCTCGCTTGGCGGGCCACGACGGCAGCGGTGTGCCGATCTTCCTGGATGACGTGTTGGGCTTCAGTGACACTGACCGTGCCAAGAGCATGAACAAGGTGCTTGGCGCCCTGGGAAAGGACAATCAGATCATCGTTTTGACCTGCGACAAGGATCGATTCTCCCGGATCCCGGGCGTGGATTTCCAAAGCATTGACAGCGTAAAGAAAGCCGGAGCTTCGCAGCCGTGACGGTGGTGAGCGTCAGTAAAAAAATGGTGCCCTCGGCGAGATTCGAACTCACGACCCCTGGTACCGGAAACCAGTGCTCTATCCCCTGAGCTACGAAGGCGCGTATCGGCGGTTCACTTCACGTTCACGTCAATACGGGTTGAAAGTCTAGCACTGCACCGGGGCGGTAGTTTAATCACCTCCGCCACTGCGTGAGTCGTCCAGCCTCACTGCTAGTGTTTAATGCTGTGACTCCTGCTGAATTGTCTGAACTGATTACCGAAACTGCCCGCACGACCCTGGATGCCCACGGTCTGGATTCCTCCGTGGTACCGGAAAGCGCCACCGTGGAGCGCCCGCGCAACCCGGAGCACGGCGACTACGCAACGAACATCGCCATGCAGGTGGCCAAGAAGGCCGGCACGAACCCGCGCGAGTTCGGCACCTGGCTAGCGGAATCCCTCGGCGCCCACGAGGGCATCGACGAGGCCACCGTTGCCGGCCCGGGCTTCATTAATATCCGCCTGGCCGCCGCCGCCCAGGGCAAGATCGTTGAGGAGATCCTTGCCGCCGGTGCAGACTTTGGCCACGGCGACGAGTTCGCAGGCACAGCCATCAACCTGGAGTTCGTCTCCGCCAACCCGACCGGCCCGATCCACCTGGGTGGTACCCGCTGGGCAGCTGTCGGTGACTCCCTGGGGCGCGTCCTCACTGCCCGCGGGGCGAAGGTTACCCGCGAGTACTACTTCAACGACCACGGTGCGCAGATCGACCGCTTCGCCCGCTCCCTGCTGGCTGCCGCGAAGGGCGAGCCCACCCCGGAGGACGGCTACGGCGGCGACTACATCCAGGACATCGCCTCCCAGATCGTGGAGGCAAACCCTGACTGGCAGCAGCTGGGGGAGGACGAGACGCAGGAGCTGTTCCGCTCCCAGGGTGTGGAGCTCATGTTCGCTCACATTAAGCGCACCCTCGCGGAGTTCGGCACGGAGTTCGACGTGTACTTCCACGAAAATTCCCTGTTCGAATCCGGCGCGGTTGAGACTGCGATCCAGAAGATCAAGGACAACGGCAACCTGTACGAGGCCGACGGTGCCTGGTGGCTGCGCTCCACCAACTTCGGCGACGACAAAGACCGCGTGGTCATCAAGTCCGACGGCAACGCAGCCTACATCGCCGGCGACATCGCCTACGTGGCCGACAAGTTCGACCGTGGCCACAACCTGTGTATCTACATGCTGGGTGCGGATCACCACGGCTACATTGCTCGCCTGCGTGCGGCGGCAGCCGCTATGGGCTATGACCCGGAGCAGGTGGAGGTTCTCATCGGCCAGCTGGTGAACCTAGTCAAGGACGGTAAGGCTGTGCGCATGTCGAAGCGCGCCGGCACCGTCATCACTCTGGACGACCTGGTGGAGGCCATCGGCGTGGACGCTGCCCGCTACGCCATGATCCGCAGCTCCGTGGATTCCTCCCTGGATATCGACATGGATCTCTGGGCCTCCCAGTCCAACGACAACCCGGTCTTCTACGTCCAGTACGCGCACGCTCGCCTAAGTTCCCTGGGGCGCAAGGCCGCTGACCTTGGCGTCACTCGTGAGGGTGCCGATCTATCCCTGCTGACTCACGACCGCGAAGGCGACCTGATCCGCACCCTCGGCGAGTTCCCGGCCGTGGTGAAGACCGCGGCTGAACTTCGCGAACCTCACCGTGTTGCCCGCTACGCCGAGTCTCTGGCTGGCACCTTCCACCGTTTCTACGACGCCTGCCAGGTTCTGCCGAAGCCCAGTGACGACGAGCAGACTGTGGCGGAGAGCAAGGCTCTGTTCGCCGCCCGCCTGTCCCTGGCCGCGGCCGCCCGCCAGACCCTGGCCAACGCGCTGGAGCTGTTGGGCGTGACCGCCCCGGAGCGTATGTAGCTGTCGCTTTTTTGGGGACGCCCACACGTCCCCGCCCCCGCACACCACACTCACCTAGGAGGTTCCCTTGGATCCGGAGACTCACCTGAACTCCACACCCTTGCGCCGTCGCACGGCTAACACCGCGGAGTTCAATGCGATCCCCGCGCACGTCTACCCGCAGACCCTTCGCCGTGAGACAGCAGGGGAGCACCGGGGTGAGGTCACCATCGCTGGCGTGCCGCTGACCGAGATCGCCGAGACCTTCGGCACTCCCGCCTTCGTGATGGACGAGGAGGACTTCCGCACCCGTTGTCGTCGCCTGGCCAAGGCCTTCGGCGGTGGGCACTTTGTGCACTACGCCTCCAAAGCGTTCCTGTCGAAGACGGTTGCCCGCTGGGTGATGGATGAGGGTCTGTCCCTGGATGTTGCGTCCCTCGGCGAGCTGCAGGTCGCTTTGGCCGCGGGATTCCCGGCCGAGCGCATCACCGTCCATGGAAATAACAAGTCCCCGGAGTTCCTCCGTCTGGCGGTCTCCGAAGGGGCGGAGCTGATCGTCGTCGACTCGCTGCAGGAAATCGAGGCGCTCTCCACCGTTGCTGGCGAGCTCGGCAAGACCCAGGATGTGCTGGTGCGTGTGACCCCCGGTGTGCACGTCGATACCCACGAGTTCATCGCCACCAGCCACGAGGACCAAAAGTTCGGCTTCTCTCTGGCCTCCGGTGCAGCTCACCATGCGGCCATGGCGTGCCACACCGCCGACGGCGTGCGTCTGCGCGGTCTGCACTGCCACGTCGGCTCCCAGGTGTTCGAGGCCGCCGGCTTCGCCCTGGCCGCCGAGCGCCTGCTGGGCCTGTGGAAGCAGCTGCTGGACTCCATCGCGACGCTCACGGACGAGCACGCTGTTGACCCGTCTCAAGGTGTTGGTTCGGACGCCCCCACGTTGCTGGATACCCTCGATCTCGGTGGTGGCTACGGTATCGCCTACATGCCGGATCAGGAGGCTCTGGACGTGGAAGAGGTGGCGTCCGAACTAAAGAGCAAGGTGCGCAAGGCAGCAGAGTCGGCCGGCGTTCCCGAGCCGACGCTTAACGTCGAGCCGGGCCGTGCGATCGCCGGTCCGTCGATGATCACGTTGTACCGTGTCGGCACGGTGAAGGACGTCGAGGTTGCCGATGGCATTTCCCGCCGATACATTTCCGTCGACGGTGGCATGAGCGACAATATTCGACCCGCCCTCTACCAGGCGGAATACGACTGCCGCGTGGCAAACCGCGAGGTAGCTGGTGAGCTGCTGCCGACCCGCATCGTGGGCTCGCACTGTGAGTCGGGCGACGTGCTGGTGAACGACGCGCTCGTGCCAGAGGATGTGCGCCCCGGCGACCTGCTGATGATCGGCGCGACGGGCGCCTACTGCTATGCGATGGCTTCCCGTTACAACATGATGACCCGACCCCCGGTGGTGCGTGTAGCGGATGGCGAAGCGCGGTTGATGATTCGCCGCGAAACCATTGACGACGTGCTGGCTCTGGAGGAGTAACCTCCCCGCTAAAGGGCTAAAACAGGGGTAATGGACAGCTTTGTCTAGTCGCGGGGTAGATTGGTGCGATAACCTAAGAAAACGATATCGACAATCCTCTCATCGAGACCCCACAAAGGAGCGACATGACCGAGCAGAATTTTAAGCCAGGCAAGGGAATTGGCCAGACCGTTGGTGTGGCTCTGCTGGGCATGGGTACCGTCGGCGCGGAGGTCCTGCGTCTGCTGGAGGAGCGCAGCGAGGAATTCGCCGCCCGCATCGGTGGCCCGCTGGAGGTTCGAGGAATCGCCGTCAGCAACCTATCCAAGCCCCGCCCGGGCGTGGATCAGGACAAGCTGACGGATGATGCGCTTTCCCTGGTGAGGCGCGATGACATCGATCTGGTGATCGAGGTTATCGGTGGCATCGACTACCCGCGCGAGGTCGTCCTGGCTGCTCTGCGCTCCGGCAAGTCCGTGGTTACCGCCAACAAGGCACTCATCGCAGCCCACGCTGACGAGCTGTCTGCTGCTGCCGACGAGTCCGGTGTGGACCTGTTCTTCGAGGCCGCCGTCGCAGCAGCCATCCCAGTGGTCGGCCCGCTGCGCCGCTCCCTGGCTGGCGACAAGGTCAACCAGGTGATGGGCATCGTCAACGGCACCACCAACTTCATCCTCGACGCAATGTATAGCCGAGGCGCCAGCTACGACGAGATGCTGGCAGAGGCCACCGAGCTGGGCTACGCCGAGGCCGACCCATCCGCCGACGTCGACGGCTTCGACGCCGCCAGCAAGGCCGCCATCCTGGCTTCCCTGGCTTTCCACACTCGCGTCTCCGGCGAGGACGTGCACACCGAGGGCATCCGCGACATCACTGTCGCCGACATCGAGGCAGCCAAGGCCGCAAACTCCACCATCAAGTTGCTGGCTATCTGTGAGCGCCTGGTCGATGAGCAGGGTAAGGAGTCCGTCTCCGCCCGCGTGTACCCCGCGTTGATCCCTGTTTCGCACCCGCTGTCCAGCGTGTCCGAGTCCTACAACGCAGTCTTTGTCGAGGCTGAGTCCGCGGGTCGCCTGATGTTCTACGGAAACGGTGCCGGTGGCGGCCCGACGGCCTCCGCCGTGCTGGGCGACGTGGTAGCTGTGGCTCGCAACATCGTCTTGGGTGGCCGTGGCCCAGGGGAGTCCACCTATGCTTCTCTGCCTATCGCCAACTTCGGGGAAATCCGCACCCGCTACCACGTCGACATGCAGGTGGATGATCGCCTGGGCGTGCTGGCCGAGGTTGCGTCCGTGTTCTCTGAGCAGGGTGTTTCGTTGAAGACGGTGCGTCAAGAAGGGTTGAACGACGGTGCCCGCCTGGTCGTGATCACCCACAGTGCGAAGGAACAAGACCTGGAGGAGACGGTAGAGAAGCTCAAGCAGCTCGACGCTGTGAAGCGCATCGACTCCGTCATCCGCATGGAAGGCTAACCCCGGTAGCCGGCTAACTGCGGGCTAAAAACTGAAGGCGCGTTTAAGCGTGCCGGGGAAGCACTACAATGGTGCTTCTACAAAGAACCAACGAGTGGGAAGAAACGACAGGGAATAATGACTAACAAGGTTCTGAACCATTGGACCGGCCTGATCAACATGTACCGCGAGCGGATGCCTTTCGCGAAGGACTGGGAGCCGGTGACTCTTAACGAGGGCGGCACCCCGCTGCTGCGTGCGAACCACCTGTCGGAGCTCACCGGCTGCGATGTTTATCTGAAGATCGAGGGCGCCAACCCCACCGGTTCCTTCAAGGACCGTGGCATGACCGTTGCTGTGACCGACGCGTACCACAAGGGTCAGAAGGTTCTGATGTGCGCGTCGACCGGTAACACCTCCGCCTCCGCGGCTGCCTATGCTGCCCGCGCTGGTCTGAAGTCCGCCGTCCTGATCCCGGAGGGCAAGATCGCCCAGGGCAAGCTCGCGCAGGCCGTCATGCACGGCGCGCAGATCATTCAGATCCGCGGCAACTTCGATGACTGCCTCGAGCTGGTGCGTAAGACCACCACCGAGTTCCCGGAAATTGCCCTGGTCAACTCTGTGAACCCGATGCGCATTGAGGGACAGAAGACCGCCGCGTTCGAGATTGTGGATTGTCTTGGTGACGCCCCCGATGTTCACTTCCTGCCAGTCGGCAACGCGGGCAACATCACGGCGTATTGGAAGGGCTACTCCGAGTATGCCGAGGATGGCGTGTCCACCCACCGCCCAGTCATGAAGGGCGTGCAGGCTGCCGGAGCTGCTCCGCTGGTGAAGGGGGAGCCGGTCCTGGATCCCGAGACGATCGCCACCGCGATCCGCATCGGTAACCCGGCTTCCTGGCAGCAGGCCGTTGCCGCAAAGGAGGAATCTGGTGGCGACTTCCGCGCCCAGACCGACGAACAAATCCTAGAGGCCTACCGCCTGATCGCAGGTCGCGAGGGCATCTTCGTCGAGCCGGCCTCTGCCTCCTCCGTCGCGGGCCTGCTGGATGCGCACGCCAACGGTGAGCTTTCCGCCGGGCAGCGCATCGTCTGCACCGTCACCGGCCACGGCCTGAAGGATCCGACGACCGCCCTGTCGCAGATGCCGGATCCCACCGTCACCGACGTAGATCCGCACGCCGTTGCAGACGCGTTGGGGCTGAACTAATGGGCGTCGAAATACCTGTTGGGCGCAAGGCGACCGTCAAGGTGCCCGCTTCGACCGCGAACCTGGGGCCGGGGTTCGACACCCTGGGGTTGGCGCTGGGTTTGTATGACTACGTGACCGCAGAGGTCATCGATTCGGGCCTGGTTGTCGAGGTCACGGGCGAGGGCGAAGGCGAAGTGCCGCTGGATGAGCGCCACCTGGTTGTTCGGGCACTGCGCGCGACGCTGAAGGAAGCCGACGTGACGGTTCCGGGGCTGCGCGTGAGCTGCACGAACTCCATCCCGCAGTCCCGTGGCCTGGGGTCTTCCGCAGCAGCCGCGACGGCGGGTGTGGCCGCGGGCAATGGCCTGGCAGGGTTCACGCTGGATGATCAGGCACAAGTGCAGATCGCCTCGACTTTCGAAGGTCACCCAGACAACGCCGGTGCGTCCGTGCTGGGTTCGGGCGTGGTTTCTTGGACCAACGTCCCGATCGACGGAGTGTCCGCGCCGGACTACTTTGCCCGGCGCATCGACGTTCACCCGGGCATCAAGGCCACCGCGTTTATCCCGGATTTCCACGCGTCGACGGAGGCAATTCGCCGCGTCCTGCCATCCGACATCAGCCACCTGGATGCCCGTTTCAACGTTTCCCGCACGGCAGTGATGACTGTCGCGCTGCGGGATGACCCGGAGCTGCTGTGGGAGGGCACCCGCGACCGCATGCACCAGACCTATCGCGCGGAGGTCCTACCGGTTACCGCGGAGTGGGTTAACCGCCTGCGCAACCTGGGTTACCCTGCGTTCCTGTCGGGTGCGGGACCGACCATCATGGTGCTTAGCACCAACCCGGTGGAAGAGTCGTTGATCGAGGAAGCCCGTGGGCGTGGGATGAAAGTTCTGGAGTTGGGGATCGCCGGGCCGGTCGAGGTGGAGGTCACCGGATAAGACCGGAAACTAATGCTGGGCGCTAGCCGGAGCGGAAGATTGCTTCTTCTGGCTCCGGCTTTTCTGTATCACTCCGAATAGCATCGGGACGACGGAGAAGGCGACGAGACCGAGGAAGATGGCCTCGATATTGTTGCGCACGAACTCTACACCGCCGAGCAGCGATCCCAGGTAGACGATGCCGCTGGCCCATAGCACGCCACCGATGACGTTAAAGACAATGAACGTGCGGTAGCGCATGCCGGACATTCCAGCTACTAGCGGGGCATAGGTGCGCACAAAGGGTACGAAACGGCACAGGATGATTGTGATCGAACCGTACTTCGCGAAGAACTCCTCGGATCGATGCAGGTGCTCTTGCTTGAAGAATCGACCGTCCTTTCGGTTGCGTAGCGCGGGGTGGAAACGATGGCCAATCCAGTAGCCCACCTGGTCACCCAGGATCGCCGCGATCGGGGTGATCAGCAGCACCTGCCACAGCGGTGCGAAGCCATCTGGTTGGCTGGCCAGCAAACCTGCTGTGAAGAGCATGGAATCGCCGGGCAGGAAAGGGAAGAATAGTCCGGATTCGATGAAGATTATCGCAAAAATGGCGGGCAGGATCGCCGCTCCGAAGGGGCCAGAACCCGAAAGCAGATAAATTGGGTCGAACCATTGTGGCCCGAGGGCCAGCACAGTTACGTCGGTCATGCAGGAAAACGCTACTCTACTTTGCCCGGTAGTAGTTAGAGCGGCACCTGTTAAAAGCTAGTGATTTTACCCTCAACCAGCCTGGAGTAACTCTTGCACGCACTCTAGGCGCGCATCCTAGACCGTGATGATCTCGAACTTCCCCTCGCGGAAGTGCTGGCGCAGGTCCTTCTTGTCGAACTTATCCACGCTGGTCTTGTCGATATGATCCACGAAGGTCCAGTTCTCCGGCACCATCCAACCGGGCACGCGCTCGCGTAGCTCGTCGGCCAGCTTCTGTGCAGTTTCCGCGGTCCATGGGGTTCCTTCGGCCACAACTACCACTGCCAGTGGGCGTTGCCCCCATTTTTCTGATGGGATGCCTATCACGGCGGCTTCGATGACGGCTGCTGGTTCCAGCAAGTAGTTTTCCAGCGCCGCGGAATAGATCCATTCCCCGCCGGAGCGGATGATATCGGACTTGCGGTCGTGGATCGTTAGGTAGCCATCCTTGTTGACGGTCGCGATGTCGCCGGTGCGCAGCCACCCGTCGGGGGTGAAGCGCGAGGCGTCGTCATCAAAATAGGAGCCTGTCACAGTGTTGCCGCGGACTTGGAGCTCGCCCTCGTTGCGGTCGTTGGTATCCAACACATTGTCGTTGTCGTCGACGATGCGATAGCGCATGCCGGCGTGGAAGCGCCCCTGGCTTTCGCGGTACTTCGCACGCGCCGCGCCAGCCACGCCTGCAGGCGGATGGGCAACTGTTCCGACCGGCCCGGTTTCTGTCATTCCCCAGGCGTGGATGATATCCACGCCGAAGCGTTCCTCCCAGGCGTCGATCATGGCGGGGGAGACCTGGGAGCCGCCGACGTAGATTTCCTGCAAGCTCATCTTTTTTGGATGCTGCTTGGCATAGTGCACCAGCAGTCCAGTCCACACGGCGGGTGAACCGTGCGCCTGGCGTGGCATGGCATCGGCAATCACGTGGGCAAGGTGTTCTGGCTCGGCGCTGTGCCCGGTGAACACGATGGGCGCGCCGGCCATAAAAGCCGCCAGCGGCACGCCCCAGCTCAGTACGTGATAGATGGGCACGCAGCATAAGAAGCTGGTGCCGTTGCGGATGCTGAAGCTATCGGCGGCGCGGAGCTGCATGGAGTGCAGCCACAGCGCGCGGTGCGAGTAGACCACGCCCTTCGGCGGACCTTCGGTCCCGGTGGAAAAGCAGATTGCTGCCGGGGCGGTCTCCTCCAGATCCGGCCAGTCGAAGTCGGCGCTGCGTCCGTCCAGGCAGGTTTCCAGGTTGAATACGCGCAACTTCTCCAGGTGTTCGTCCACCAGCTTCTGCACTGCGTCCGTATGTTCCTGGGCGGCGCCGATCACCAGCACTGCCTCGACACACGGGCAGTCGGCGAGCAGCGGGATGATCTGTTCGCCACATGTCGCGTCGATAACCAGGACCTTGGGTGCTGCCTTGTTGATGATGTGGGTGATCTGCTTGCCCATCAGGTGCCGGTTGATGGGGTTAAATACCGCGCCCATCGAAGCTACGGCGAGCATCACTTCCAGATGTTCTGTGCAGTTCGGCAGCACGGTGCCTACTCGGTCGCCGCGACCAATGCCAAACTCGTCTGTGAACATGTTGGCCATGGCCCCGGCCCGGATACCGATGTGCAGGAAGCTGGTCTGCTCTGCTGTTTCGTCAAAATACGTGGTCACGGTCGTATTTCGGTGAACGCTGGCGCCGTATTCCAGGATCCTTGCTACGGAAAGTGGGATCTCCTGCATCGTCGACTTCATGGTTTTCAGCCTAGCCGTTAGGTAATGGTCGCGCGTGTGGTGCTATGGTTAGCTACGGAAGCCGGTTGCGAGTCTCGTTTTTCCTTTCTTTTCTTTCTTTACGACGCCACCCCGCGCTACACCCGCCACCAGTCGCATCGTGGGACTTTAAGGTGGCAATCTTTCTGGAAGATTCCCGCAATCTTTGGGTTAATTTAAAAACTGTTGTCGAATACGCATGTCTGGCCGATCCTGGGGCTTCGCAGGCTCTTGAAGGGTCATTAAAGGCACAAGACGTGAAAGGACTTTTGTGAGCCTGTCCGATATTTTGGCTCGTGGCCAAGCCAATGGCCTCGCCTCGTTGAAATTGCCGGAGCTGCGCCAGATCGCAGCAGCGCAGGGGCTGAAAGGCACCTCCGGTCTACGCAAGGGTGATCTGATCGCCGCTATCGAATCTGCCGGTACCGGTGGGGGCGGGGGAGCCGCCCCCAAGTCGCGACCGGAAAAGGCACCTGCTTCGCAGGAGGCGCCGGTAGCTGGGGCGCGGGAGGGGCGTCCAGAAGAAAGCGACCGCGAGCGAGGCAACGACCGCGCCGATAACGAGCGCGGTGACAACAACCGCGGTGACAGCAACCGCGGTGAGGATAGCCGCGGTGACAACGAGCGCGGTGACAACGAGCGCGGTGACGACAACCGCGGCAACCGCCGTAATCGTCGCAACCGCCGAAACCGCCGTAACCGTGGCCGCGATAACAACCGCGACAACCGCAACAACAATGGTGGCGACAACAACGGGGATAACCGGGACAACCGGGAAAACCAGAACCAGAAGCCGGAGGAACTGACTCCGGTCGCAGGAATCCTCGACTTCGCCGACGCGAACACCGCCTTCATTCGCACCACCGGATACCACGCTGGCCCGACCGACGTGTACGTGCCGATCAACACGGTGCGCAAGTACGGCATGCGCCACGGTGACGCGATTACCGGCACCATCCGCCCGAAGAACAACAACAATAACGGCGGTGGCCGCGGGCGTAACCGCCAGAAGTACACGCCGATTCACCAGGTAGAGACCGTGAACGGGCTGACCCCGGAGCAGGCGGCGGCGCGACCTCACTTTGCCAAGCTCACCCCGCTGTACCCGAACCAGCGCCTGCGCCTGGAAACCGACCCGAAGACGCTGACCACGCGCGTCATCGACCTCATTATGCCGATCGGTAAGGGCCAGCGCGCGCTGATCGTCTCCCCGCCGAAGGCCGGTAAGACGACGATCCTGCAGGACATCGCCAACGCGATTACCACGAACAACCCCGAGTGCTACCTTATGGTTGTGCTGGTCGACGAGCGTCCGGAAGAAGTGACGGACATGCAGCGCTCCGTCAAGGGCGAGGTCATCGCCTCCACGTTCGACCGCCCGCCGGGGGAGCACACCAACGTCGCCGAGCTGGCCGTCGAGCGAGCAAAGCGCCTGGTGGAGCAGGGCAAGGATGTTGTTCTGCTGCTGGATTCCATTACCCGTCTGGGCCGTGCGTACAACAACTCCTCGCCGGCCTCCGGCCGCATCCTGTCCGGTGGTGTGGATTCCAACGCGCTGTACCCGCCGAAGCGCTTCCTGGGCGCCGCCCGCAACATCGAAAACGGCGGTTCGCTGACGATCATCGCCACCGCGATGGTGGAAACCGGCTCCGCTGGCGACACGGTGATCTTCGAGGAATTCAAGGGCACCGGCAACGCGGAGCTGAAGCTGGACCGCAAGATCGCCGAGCGTCGCGTGTTCCCGGCCGTGGACGTCAACCCGTCCGGTACCCGCAAGGACGAGCTGCTGCTCAGCCCGGAGGAGGCGCGGATCATGCACAAGCTCCGCCGCATCCTGTCCGCCCTAGATCCGCAGGCCGCCATCGACCTGCTAATCAAGCAGCTGCGTAAGAACAAGACCAACCGGGAGTTCATGCTGCAGGTTGCCAGCTCCGCGCCTTTGGCGGGCGAGGACGAGGAGGATTAAACCATGAGTCAATCACCATCAGTCATCGACGATATTCTGGCCGAATACCAGGGCCTGGAGATGCAGCTGGGCGACCCGGAACTGCACAACGACCCGGCCGCCGCCCGCAAGGTCGGAAAGCGTTTCTCCGAGCTGCAGCCGATCATCCAGACCCACGAGAAGCTGCAGCAGGCCCGTGAAGACCACGAGGCTGCAGCGGAGATGGCGTCTGAGGACAAGGAATTCGCCGAGGAAGCCAAGCGCCTGGAGCAGGAGATCAGCGAGCTGGAGGAGCAGCTGACCGACCTGCTGGCCCCGCGCGATCCGCACGACGGCGATGACATCGTCATGGAGATTAAGTCCGGTGCAGGCGGCGAGGAGGCCGCTCTGTTCGCCGGCGAGCTGGCGCGTATGTACCAGCGCTACGCAGAACGCCACGGCTTTAGCACCGAGATCCTGGGGCTGAACGAAACCGACCTGGGCGGCGTGAAGGACATGACCTTGTCTATTCGCTCCAAGCAGCCGTCCCGCGACGGTGCCTGGTCGGAGTTCAAGTTCGAGGGTGGAGTGCACCGCGTGCAGCGCATCCCCGTCACTGAGTCGCAGGGCCGTATTCAGACCTCCGCCGCGGGCGTGCTGGTCTACCCGGAGCCCGACGAGGTCGAGGACGTGCAGATCGACGACAAGGACATCCGCGTGGACGTTTACCGTTCCTCCGGTAAGGGTGGCCAGGGCGTGAACACCACGGACTCCGCCGTGCGCATCACGCACCTGCCGACCAACATCGTGGTGACCTGTCAGAAGGAGCGATCCCAGATCCAGAACCGCGCCCGCGCGATGCAGGTTCTGGCCGCGCGCCTGCAGCAGTTGAAGGAAGAAGAGGCCGAGGCAGAGGCAGCCGAAGGCCGCGCAGCGCAGATCCGCACCATGGATCGTTCCGAGCGCATCCGCACCTACAACTTCCCGGAGTCTCGCGTTTCCGACCACCGCATTGGCTACAAGGCCAACAACCTGGACGCCGTCCTCGGCGGCGACCTGGAGGCTCTGTTCGCCGCGCTGAAGGAAGCCGACCGCGCTCGTCGCCTCGAGGCAGAAGGCTAGCTTCCGCTGCTCGGGGCAGAGGCAGGGTAGAACGTTGACCATCAACCAGGCAGTCCGCGAGGCCACCGCGCAGCTGGCCGCGGCGGGCATTGATTCCGCCGCGGTCGAAGCGCGCCTGCTGATGCGTTACCTGCTGGCGGAGCCAGGCGCTGCCGAGGCCGCTGGTGCCGGTGAAGCCACCGAGGCCGCCGCGTCCGCGCCCCGCGCCGCCGTGGATCCCGGCACCCTGTTCCTGCGCGCCGACGATCCCGCCCCGGCCGAATACGGCGCTTGGATCGCCCGCCGCGTCGCGCGCGAGCCCCTGCAACACATCGTCGGCTCCGCCCCCTTCTGCGGTATGGACCTCTTCGTCGAGCCCGGCTGCTTCGTTCCCCGCCCCGAAACCGAATTGCTCGCCGAATGGGCCGCGCGGTTCCTCGCCGGTCGCCCCACGCCGCGCGTGGTCGATCTGTGCTGTGGACCCGGCACGTTGGGGCTCGGAGTGTCTTTTCTTTTTGACGCCCCCATCTCCCTCATCGGCATCGACATCTCTCGCGCAGCGCTTCAGCTGGCCGAGAAGAACGCGGGGCTCGTTCCGCAGGCTAAAGCCAGGTTCATTCAAGCCGACCTGTCTGCCGATAGTCCCGCAGAGTTGTCAGCGATTCTCGGGGCAGTCACCGTTAACCTCGAACCCGCGGACGTGGTGGTGTGCAACCCTCCCTATGTCCCGGAATCCACCGAAATTTCCCCAGAGGTCGCCGCGGACCCGCACGCTGCGGTCTTTTCCGGTGCAGACGGTTTGGAACTAATGCCACGGGTGCTGCAGTGGGCTGAGGCGCTGGGACGCCGAGGTGCTGGCGTCGGTATCGAACACGACGATTCGAACGGCGCGCAGGTAGCGGCGATGATGCAGGAACGCGGGTGGACAGAAGTGATTCAACACCGCGACCTGGCAGGTCGACCGCGCTTCGTGACCGCCCTGCTGCCGCAGTAGTTCGGGCGTTGGGGTTAAGGTAGAGCACGTAATTAGAAAGCAAGGAAGGGCCGCTATGTCGAGAACCGTAGACGCAACCGATCCGCAGAACCGCGAGGCCGCGCTAGACGCCGCGGCGAACGCGGTATCCGGTGGGCGTCTGGTCGTGCTGCCTACAGATACGGTCTACGGCATCGGCTGCGATGCCTTCGACAACGAAGCCGTCGCCGCGCTACTGCGCGCCAAGGGGCGGGGCCCCGACATGCCCGTGCCGGTGCTTGTGCCGAGCTGGTCCACGATCGAGGGGCTCGTGCGCGAGTACACCTACAACATGCGCAAGCTCGTCGAGGCCTTCTGGCCGGGCGGACTATCCATGGTCGTCCACCAGGCTCCCAGCCTGCCGTGGAACCTGGGCGATACCAGAGGCACCGTGATGCTGCGCATGCCGAACCAGCCCATCGCGCTGGAACTGCTGGAGCGCACGGGGCCCATGGCCGTATCTAGCGCAAATATTTCCGGCCAGCCGCCGGCGACGAATGTGCAGATGGCCGAAGACCAGTTGGGTGCGGATGTGACGACCTATATCGACGGTGGGGAAGCGCACCACGGCGTGGCTTCCACCATCGTGGACCTTTCCTCCGGGCGGCCGCGCATCCTGCGTGAGGGCGCTGCGACCACCGAGCGGGTAGCAGAGGTACTGGGCATGAGCAGCGCGGAGCTGCGGGGAGACGTCTAATGGACGTACTTGCCCAGCCGACCATCGGCGCAGGAATTCCCCTGCGCGAGTTGGTGCTGGTGCTATTCGTCGCGTGCTCCGTGACCTACCTGGTCACGGGTGTGGTGCGATCGCTGATCTTGCGTTACGGGCGGATGGCCGCACCGCGCGAGCGTGACATGCACACGGTGCCCATGCCGCGCCTCGGCGGGGTGGCGATGTTCACGGGACTGGTGGTCGCGGTTGTTGTAGCCAACCAGCTGCCCGCATTGACGCGCGGATTTCCGCCGGTCACGCCAGATATGACGGCGGTCATCATAGCTGCCTTTGTCATCGTGGTTGTGGGCGTGGTGGATGACCTTTACGACATCTCCTGGGTGCTGAAGCTCGGCGGGCAGGTCGTGGGCGCAGTGGTGATGAGCCTCATGGGTCTGAGCTGGTACCTGATCTACCTCCCCTTCGGGGACGGCACTACGTTGATTCTGGATCAAGTGCAGTCCACCATCCTGACCGCGCTGTTGACCGTGACGATCGTCAACGCCATGAACTTCGTCGACGGGCTGGATGGGCTGGCCGCGGGACTGGGAGCAATCGCGGCGGGCACGATCCTGATTTACTCGCTTACGATTCTGCACGACCAAGGTGGCACGGTAGCCGCCTATCCGCCGGCCATCATCTCCGCCGCGTTGGTGGGCATTTGCCTAGGATTCCTGCCACATAACTTCTCGCCCGCGCGCATCTTCATGGGGGATAGCGGTGCGATGCTGATCGGGGTGTTGTTGTCCGCGGCCTGCACGTCGGCTTCCGGGCGCATTAACGCCGCGCTGTACGGTCCGGCCGACATGCTGGCACTACTGTCGCCCATGATCGTGGTGCTGGCTGCTTTGTCTATCCCGCTGCTGGATCTGGTGATGGCAGTGGTGCGACGCGTGTCCCAGGGTAAGAGCCCCTTTTCGCCAGACAAGATGCACCTGCACCACCGGCTGCTGCGCATTGGCCACACCCAGAAGCGCGTGGTTTTGGTTTTGTACACCTGGGTTGGGGTAGTGGCCTTTGGTGCAGTGGGACTGACCGTGCTGCCCCTGCACGTAATGGCAATCTCCTTCGGGGTGCTGGTTGTCCTGGCTACTGTGGCGACGATCGTGCCGCTGTGGCGGGAGAATCGGAAGTCAAACACAGCTCAGGTAAGCTAATCGCCATGAGTGACGCGACTGAGAACAACGGGGCCGCAGAGTTGCCCGAGCTCAACGACGTATCCCAGGCCGCCGACCACGCGGCTCCGCTAAAGGCAGCAATGCGCGCTGGCGCGCTCGCGCTGATTGTGCTGGGAGTGCTTTCGCTGCTGGTGTGGTGGTTGATTAGCGGCACCGCCGGTCTGTGGGGAGCCGGAATTGGCTGGTTAGTCGGCGGCGGATTCATGCTGCTGACTGTGGTGATTGTGCTGTTTAGCTCCAATACTTCGCCCACCGCCACGATGGGGCTGATCCTTGGCAGCTGGATCGTCAAAGCTGCGCTGCTGTTGGGAATTCTGTTCTTCTTGAAGGACAGGACTTTCTACGACACCCCGGCCCTGACCGTGACCGTTATGCTGAGCATGCTGGCCGTGCTGGTCATCGAAACCCTGGCCGTCACCCGTACGCAGAAGCTCTACATCAGCTAGCCAGTAGATAGCTGGTTGATAGTCGGTCGAGAGCCGGTAGTCAATCTTTGGCGCTGCTCGGAGGCACTGGCAGGAAGCAAAACATTGTTCAACCAAAAAGGTTGGATAACACGACCAAGTGGGGGGACCCACGGCGCGTCTCGCTTAGCGATTAGTGAATCAATACTGATATTGTTTTAGCGGGCCTTTTATTGGCACACGTATGTGTGAACAGTAGATACGGCACCGGCTGATTATGTAGGGACGTGCGACGGAGTCCCTCAATATCGGCCTAACTCTTCGAAAAGAGACCTCCATCGCACCGCAGTGATTCAATGCAATCTTGCGGCCCAATCACGGGAGAGAACGCTGAGCGTAACAACCTTGGCCATGAAGGGCGAATTCCACGTACCTTCATTGGAACACGAATTCTTCCCGGGGCAAGTGGATAGCGACCACCTGTGGTTCAGTGAGTTTGCTGGTGGAGCGTTTGCGCTCGACCGCCTCATGGTCATCCGTATTGTGATGATTCTTCTGGTCTCCGCATTCTTCTTCTTTGCAATGCGGAAGCCGAAGCTGATTCCGAGCGGCGTGCAAAACGTTGCTGAGTACTTTTTGGACTTCGTTCGGATTCACATTGCGGAGGATGTCTTGGGCAAGAAGGAGGGGCGCCGGTTCCTACCGATCATCGCCGCAATCTTCTTCACCGTCCTTGCCGTCAACATGTCGACGATCATTCCGTTCATGAACATTTCAGCCAGCGCTCGAGTGGGTCTGCCACTGGTGCTGGCTGTTGTTGCGTATATCGCATTCATTTACGCGGGTGTGAAGCGCTATGGCTTCGGCAAGTACATCAAGTCCTCGCTGATCATTCCTGGTTTGCCTTCTTGGCTCCACTTCATCGTGGCGCCGATCGAGGCATTCTCCACATTCGTCCTCCGTCCGGTAACGCTGACGATTCGTCTGATGGCGAACATGTTGGCTGGACACATCATCCTCGTCATGCTGTTCAGTGCCACGAACTTCTTCTTCTGGCAGATGAGCGGTTGGACTGCGGCTGCTGGCGGCACGATTATCTTCGCGATCGCCTTCACCCTGTTCGAGCTCATGGTGATCTTCCTGCAGGCGTACATCTTCGCCCTGCTGACCTCCGTGTACATCGAGCTGTCCCTCCACGCAGACGAGCACTAATTCGCCCCTTTTAAGTACTCAAAATGACTAAGCCGGACAACAATAGAAAAGCTGCAACCGGCTGGTTCTCAGAAAGGTAATGGAAACCAAATGAACGACATCTTCCTCATCGCGCAGGACACCACCACCAAGTTCCAGGGCTTCGGCACCATCGGCTACGGCCTGGCTGCTATCGGCTCCGCCATTGGTGTGGGTAACGTTGCAGGTAAGACCGCTGAGGCTATGGCTCGCCAGCCCGAGATGGCCGGCCAGCTGCGCACCACCATGTTCCTGGGTATCGCTTTCGCCGAGGCTCTGGCTCTGATCGGCTTCGTCGCCGGCTTCCTGTTCTAATTTCAGTGCGATTGGCCGCTCGTTAAGAGCACTTTCTAACCACCGCACCAGAATCGAAAGCTGGAGACTATGACGAACACCTTTTTGTTAGCAGCTGAGAAGCTGCCGATGGAGGAGTCGGTAAACCCGCTGCTTCCTCCGCTGTACGACATCGTCTGGTCCATCATTCCTTTTGCAGTCATCCTGTTTGTCTTCTGGAAGTTCGTACTTCCGAAGTTCCAGGAAGTGCTGAATCAGCGCGAGGATCAGATCGAGGGTGGCATTCGGCGCGCCGAATCCGCCCAGGCAGAGGCTAAGGCTGCCTTGGAGAAGTACAACGCTCAGCTTGCTGAGGCCCGCACTGAGGCCGCCCAGATTCGCGATGACGCCCGTTCCCAGGGCCAGAAGATCATTGCGGACATGAAGGCTCAGGCAACCGAAGAGTCCAACCGTATCGTCGAGTCGGGACACAAGCAGCTCGAGGCACAGCGTTCCGCTGTTGTTTCCGATCTGCGCAAGGAGATGGGCGAGAACTCCATCAACTTGGCTGAGCGCCTGCTGGGCGAGCAGCTGTCGGACGACGTAAAGCGCTCGGGCACCATCGATAACTTCCTCGCCGGACTGGATAACGTCGGCGCATCCGGGAAGTGATCGGTATGCACGCAGCGAGCCGAGAGGCAATTGAGCGCCTTGAAAAGACCCTGGACCAGGGTCTGAACGAGACCTCCGACAAAGTGGGCACCGGTGTAACCACCGGCACCGAGCTTTTCGACGTTGTCGATCTGCTCGACAGTGACCGCGGCCTGCGTGTCGCGCTGATCGATCCGGCGAGGGATGCCAACACCCGCGCGCAGCTGGCCAAGAGCCTGCTCGGCGGCAAGGTATCTGCCTCGACGGAAGAAATCGTGTCTGCTGCTGTATCCCAGACGTGGTCCAACACTCGCGATCTGCGCGACGGACTAGTCAAGCTGGGCCGCCTGGCCCTGCTGCGATCCGCCGACGCCCAGGGGCAGCAGGACCGCGTCGAAGAAGAACTGTTCCAGCTGGCTCGAGTCATCGAGCGCGAGCCGGAGCTGGAGCTGAAGCTGGCCGACCGCGCCGCATCCCCGGATGCTCGCCGCGACCTGCTGGCCAAGGTTCTGTACGGAAAGGTCACCTCTACGACCGAGGCTCTAGCGCTGCAGGCCATTGGCCGACTGCGCCAGCGTCCAGTCGAGGAGCTTGACTCTTTGACGGAAGAGGTAGCCGCACTGGAAGGGCGCACCGTAGCGCGCGTCCGTTCCGCAGCTGCCTTGGGTGAACAGCAGAAGTCGACTCTGTCGGACAAGCTGGAAAAGATTTACGGTCGCAAGATTGCGGTCCACTCCGAGGTTGATACCAGCCTCCTCGGCGGTGCCGTGATCCGCGTTGGGCACGAAGTTATCGACGGAAGCACTGCAGGTAACCTGCGGCGCCTCCGCGCGTCGATCGCTTAGGGCGTCAATAAAAAGACGTCACGGGCACAGCGAAACAGTCAGAATTAAAGACTAAAAAGACCGAGCAAGATAGTAAATGCTGGAAGACGAAACCGAGAGCAGGAAGAACATGGCGGAGCTGACGATCTCCTCCGACGAGATCCGTAGCGCGATTGCGAACTACACCTCGAGCTACTCCCCGGAGGCCTCCCGCGAGGAGGTCGGCGTGGTCACGGCGGCTGCAGACGGTATTGCCCAGGTAAGCGGCATGCCCTCTGTGATGGCTAACGAGCTACTCGAGTTCCCAGGCGGCGTGATTGGCGTCGCACAGAACCTCGACACCGACACCGTCGGCGTCGTGATCCTGGGTAACTTCGAGACCCTCAAGGAGGGCGACGAGGTCAAGAGGACCGGCGAGGTCCTGTCCATCCCGGTCGGGGAGAAGTTCCTCGGCCGCGTTATCAACCCACTGGGTCAGGCCATCGACGGCCTGGGCGACATCGAGTCCGAGGAAGAACGCGCCCTCGAACTCCAGGCGCCCTCCGTCCTGATGCGTCAGCCCGTCGAGGAGCCGATGCAGACCGGCATCAAGGCTATCGACGCAATGACCCCGATTGGCCGTGGTCAGCGCCAGCTGATCATTGGCGACCGCAAGACCGGTAAGACCTCGGTCTGCATCGACACCATCCTGAACCAGCGCGACAACTGGGCAACCGGCGACCCGAAGCAGCAGGTTCGCTGCATCTACGTTGCCGTCGGCCAGAAGGGCTCCACGATCGCTTCGATCCGGAAGACCCTGGAGGACCACGGCGCGCTGGAATACACCACCATCGTGGCAGCACCGGCATCCGACTCCGCCGGCTTCAAGTGGCTGGCACCGTTCACCGGCGCCGCACTGGGGCAGCACTGGATGTACCAGGGCAAGCACGTTCTGGTTATCTACGATGATCTGACCAAGCAGGCAGAGGCCTACCGTGCGATCTCCCTGTTGCTGCGTCGTCCGCCGGGCCGCGAGGCTTACCCGGGTGACGTCTTCTACCTGCACTCCCGTCTGCTGGAGCGCGCTGCGAAGCTCAACGATGAGCTGGGTGGCGGTTCCCTGACGGCACTGCCGATCATCGAGACGAAGGCAAACGACGTTTCCGCCTTCATTCCCACCAACGTTATTTCCATTACCGACGGTCAGGTGTTCCTGGAGTCCGACCTGTTCAACCAGGGCGTCCGACCGGCTATCAACGTTGGTGTGTCCGTCTCCCGTGTTGGTGGCGCCGCACAGACCAAGGGTATGAAGAAGGTTTCCGGCTCCCTGCGTCTGGATCTGGCCGCATACCGCGACCTGGAGGCCTTCGCAGCCTTCGCTTCCGACCTGGACCCGGCTTCCAAGGCACAGCTGGAGCGCGGTAAGCGCCTGGTCGAGCTGCTGAAGCAGAAGGAAACCCAGCCGCAGTCCGTCGAGGATCAGATGGTTTCCATCTACCTGGCTGGCGAGGGCGAGTTCGACGACGTTCCGGTCGAGGACGTTCGCCGCTTCGAGGCCGAGCTGCTG
This sequence comes from Corynebacterium sp. HMSC058E07, assembly GCF_001809885.1. Taxonomy (NCBI): domain Bacteria; kingdom Bacillati; phylum Actinomycetota; class Actinomycetes; order Mycobacteriales; family Corynebacteriaceae; genus Corynebacterium; species Corynebacterium sp. HMSC058E07. Next base: position 26,058 of record NZ_KV799279.1, on the reverse strand, counting down.
GAGACTCTGCACGCTAACCACAGCGGTGTGTACGAGCAGATCAAGGGTGGCACCCCGTTCAACGACGAGTCCAAGGCCGAGCTGGCCGGTGCTGTTCGCGACTTCAAGCAGGGCTTCCAGACCACCGATGGCACCCCCGTCATCAACGAGCCTGAGGCTCGTCCGCTCAGCGACGACGAGGTCTCGAAGTCTCAGATCACTGTCTCCCGCAAAGCAAAGTAACTGCGGAAGGTAAGTGAGCACAGTGACCACCAAGAACATTAATGAAACAGAAGGGAGGCGATAGTTATGGCTAGTCTTCGCGAGCTGAGGACACGCATCAAGTCCGTGAACTCAACCAAGAAGATCACGAAGGCCCAGGAGCTCATCGCCACCTCGAGGATCACCAAGGCCCAGGCACGCGTTGACGAGGCCGAGCCCTACGCGGATGAGATCACCCGCGTGGTTCAGCGCCTGGCTTCCGCCAGCACCCTGGATCACAAGATCCTGCAGGAGCCGGCAGACGCTTCCCGAGCTGCGATCCTCGTGGTTTCAAGTGACCGTGGCATGTGCGGTGGCTACAACAACAACGTCTTCAAGAAGACTGCAGAGCTGCGCAAGCGCCTGGAGAACGAAGGCAAGGACGTTGTTCTGTACGTCTCTGGTAACAAGGGAATTTCCTACTACAACTTCCGTGGCGAGGACATCGCAGGCTCTTGGTCGGGCTACTCTCAGGATCCCGACTACGCAGCTACCCACGATGTTCGCCGCCACCTGATTGACGGCTTCGTCGCCGGTTCCGAAGGAACCGCCAAGTGGCGCGAGGGCCTCAATGTGGAAGAGGGTCAGGGAATTCAGGGATTCGACGAGGTACACATCGTGTACACCCGCTTCGTATCCATGCTGAGCCAGACGCCAGAGGCACACCGACTGTTGCCGATCGAGACTGTGGTTGAGGAAGAGAAGCTCGAACTCGGTGAGGACCTGGTTACGGATAAGTCCGACCACGTCTCCGCCGACTACGACTTCGAACCCGACCCGGACACCCTGTTGAAGGCTTTGCTGCCGCAGTATGTCTCCCGTGGCATTTTCGCAGCAATGCTGGAGTCTGCGGCGTCGGAATCCGCAGCGCGTCGTACCGCGATGAGCGCCGCAACCGACAACGCAACCGACCTGGTCAAGCAGCTCTCCCGAGTTGCCAACCAGGCTCGTCAGGCCCAGATTACCCAGGAAATTACAGAGATCGTCGGTGGCGCATCCGCGCTCGCCGATAGCGGAGAAAGTGATTAAGTATGACTACAGCAAACATGGTTCAGCCTTCCGCTGAATCGGCTGTTGCGGGCCGCGTCGTGCGAGTTATCGGCCCGGTCGTCGACGTGGAGTTCCCGCGTGGCCAGCAGCCAGCACTGTTCAACGCACTGACCGTCGAGGTTGACCTCGAGGCAGTGGCAAAGACCATCACCCTGGAGGTTGCACAGCACCTCGGGGACAACCTCGTGCGCGCCGTGTCCATGGCCCCCACCGACGGCCTGGTCCGCGGTGCAGAGGTCACCGACACCGGTAAGCCGATTTCCGTGCCCGTCGGTGACGTCGTCAAGGGCCACGTCTTCAACGCCCTGGGCGACTGCCTGGACGAGCCGGGCCTGGGCCGCGACGGCGAGCAGTGGGGCATCCACCGCGAGCCGCCGGCATTCGACCAGCTCGAGGGTAAGACCGAGATCCTGGAAACCGGTATTAAGGTCATCGACCTGCTGACCCCGTACGTGAAGGGCGGCAAGATCGGCCTGTTCGGTGGTGCAGGTGTGGGTAAGACGGTTCTCATCCAGGAGATGATTACCCGTATTGCCCGTGAGTTCTCCGGTACCTCCGTGTTCGCCGGTGTTGGTGAGCGTACCCGTGAGGGCACCGACCTCTTCCTGGAAATGGAAGAGATGGGCGTGCTGCAGGATACCGCGCTTGTGTTCGGCCAGATGGACGAGCCGCCGGGAGTCCGTATGCGCGTGGCTCTGTCCGGTCTGACCATGGCGGAGTACTTCCGCGATGTTCAGAACCAGGACGTGCTGCTGTTCATCGACAACATCTTCCGTTTCACCCAGGCCGGCTCTGAGGTTTCGACCCTGCTGGGTCGTATGCCTTCCGCCGTGGGCTACCAGCCCACCCTGGCTGATGAGATGGGTGTGCTGCAGGAGCGTATTACCTCGACCAAGGGTCGTTCTATTACCTCCCTGCAGGCCGTGTACGTGCCGGCCGATGACTACACCGACCCGGCACCGGCTACGACCTTCGCCCACCTGGATGCGACCACCGAGTTGGATCGTTCCATCGCCTCGAAGGGTATTTACCCCGCAGTGAACCCGCTGACCTCTACCTCTCGAATCCTCGAGCCGGGTATCGTCGGCGAGCGTCACTACGAGGTTGCCCAGCGCGTGATCCACATCCTGCAGAAGAACAAGGAGCTGCAGGACATCATCGCCATCCTGGGTATGGACGAGCTCTCGGAAGAGGACAAGATCACCGTTCAGCGCGCACGTCGCCTGGAGCGCTTCCTGGGCCAGAACTTCTTCGTTGCGGAGAAGTTCACCGGCATCCCGGGCTCCTACGTGCCGCTGGCCGACACGATCGATGCTTTCGAGCGCATCTGCGACGGCGAGTTCGACGCTTACCCGGAGCAGGCCTTCAACGGTCTGGGTGGCCTGGACGATGTCGAGGCCGCTTACAAGAAGATGACCGAAAAGTAAGGGGTTAAGCACATGGCTGAGATTGCCGCACAACTGGTTTCCGTGGAACGTCCGCTGTGGGTTGGAACCGCAACGTCCGTTACCGCGCAGACCACTGAGGGCGAGATCGGCGTGCTCCCTGGTCACGAGCCCCTGCTCGGCCAGCTGGTCGAGAACGGCGTCGTTACCATTCGGACCAACACCGGTGAGAAGCTGGTCGCGGCGGTACAGGGCGGGTTCCTGTCCGTGTCCGACAAGAAGATCACCATCCTGGCGGATTCTGCAACGTGGGCTAACGAGGTCGACGTTGCGGATGCCGAGGCTCGCGTACAGTCCGCTGAGACTGAGCACGAGAAGGCCGTCGCCGAGTCCGAGCTGCGCGCTGTGAAGCGTTTGGACGCAAGCTAGAACTAGCTTTTAAGTCCCTTTTAAAACGGGTCCCGCTTAATTCTTAAGCGAGATCCGTTTTGCTTTATCTAAAACCCCTCCATGCCTGTAGGTTAAATGTATGGCGTGGTTGTTGTATTTCCTTGCGGCGGTGGCGCTGTTCGTTGTCATCGCCGTGCTGTGGCGCTTTTTTACGCTGCGTTCCCAGGGCTATCCCGTGGTTGTGCGACGCCTGCCGAATTCCGATGGCAGGCATTGGCGCCACGGGATTTTGAAGTATTCGGGCCAGGCCGCGAAGTTCTATAAGTTGCGTAGCCTGCGCCCCGCCTCCGACGTTGTGTTGACCCGCCTGGGCACCAGCATCGTGTCCCGCCGAGACATCACGCCGCGCGAGTCGGCTTTCCTAGAGGATCACGTCCACGTCGTTGAGGTCGTTCACCGCAGTACTCACTGGGAGATCGCCCTGGATAGCTCCGGCGATACTGCCCTGGTTTCGTGGTTGGAATCCGCGCCCTCCGAGCGCCGCATACCCCGTCATTGATTCGCCGTTGGCCGCAGTAGCGTAGGCTGAACAACCATGCGCTTAGTCATTGCTCGCTGCTGTGTCGATTACGTTGGTCGTCTGGAGGCTCACCTGCCTCCCGCCGATCGCTTGATCCTGATCAAGGCTGATGGTTCCGTTTCGATCCATGCCGACGATCGCGCGTACAAACCGCTCAACTGGATGATGCCGCCGTGTTCCCTCGAGGTTGTCGAGGCTAACTCTTTTGATGGTGGTGACGCCCCTACGGAGTATTCGGAACTAGAGAACGAAGGGGTCGAGCAGCTGTGGATCGTCACGAATCCAAAGGGGGAGCAGCTGCGAATCCAGATCTTCGAGATCTTCTCAGATACGGAGCACGACCTGGGGGAGGACCCGGGTCTGGTTAAGGATGGCGTGGAGGCGCACCTGCAGGAGCTACTGGCGGAGCAGATCGAGATTTTGGGCGAAGGCTTCTCTTTGGTCCGCCGCGAGTACCCGACGGCGATTGGTCCGGTGGACATCCTTTCCAAGGACTCGACGGGTGCCACGGTGGCGGTGGAGATCAAGCGCCGCGGTGGCATCGACGGCGTGGAGCAGTTGACCCGCTACGTGGAGCTGTTGAACCGCGACGAACTCCTAGCCCCGGTGCAGGGCGTGTTCGCCGCGCAGGAGATCAAGCCGCAGGCCCGCACACTGGCGGAGGACCGCGGTTTCCGGTGCGTTACCCTGGACTATGAAGCAATGCGGGGAACGGATTCCTCGGAGCTGCGGCTTTTCTAGGAAGCCAGCTTTGGCCTTAAACCGGCGATCATTTTCGCCCGCGCGGTGCGTGGGTTGCCAAGCAGAAAGGACACTTCAAGGTGACTAATCCTTCCAATATCCCTCCGTCGCGTTTCGTGGCCGGGGCTGTGGATCTGGGTGCGGTTAAGCAGCAAGCTGAGCAGCGCGCGCAGGCGCAGGCCGCACAAGCTCAGGCGGCCCAGGCGGCTCAGACTGCACGGGCGCAGGGAGCACCCGGCCAGCCGAGCGCAGGCGCGGACGCAGGCGCCCCGGGCGCTGCAGGGCCTGTGACTTTCGTTAGTACGATCACCCCGGAAAACTTCGAGTTTGACCTGGTGGTGCGCTCTACCCAGGTGCCGGTGGTGGTGTTGCTCGGCTCCGCCCGCTCGGAGGCTTCGGAGCAGATGCGCCAGGACTTCACCAACCTGGCCGAGTCCCAGCAGGCGCCCACAAAGTGGCTGTTCCGCTATGTGGATGTGGATGCCACCCCGGAGGTTGCTCAGGCCTTCGGCGTGCAGGCGATCCCGACCGTCATCGCGCTGGCCGCTGGTCGCCCGCTGACCAACTTCGAGGGCGGCCAGCCCGCCGCCCAGCTGCACGGCTGGGTCGATGCGGTCGTGCAGGCTGTAGACGGCAAACTGCGCGGTCTGGCGCCGGAGGAGGACCCGGCCAACGCGACCGGCGGTGGCGTTGGTGCGGGCGCGGACGCTGCTAACCCAGATCCGGACGCAGGCGACCCCCGCTTGGTTGCAGCCGCCGAGAAGCTAGAGCAAGAGGACTATGCGGGCGCCATTGAGGAGTATGACGCCATCCTTGCCCACCCCGCACAGGCCGACGAAGAGCTCGTAGCCGAGGCCCGCGCGGCGCGTGCCAACGCCTTGTTGATGCAGCGACTGTCCACGGGCGGGGACGAGTTCGCGGAATCCGATCGTCTGCTGCTGGCCGGGGACAAGCCCCAGGCTTTCGACCTGCTGATCGAGGAGCTGCGCCCCTCCGCCGAGGGAAGCGCGGATCACAAAAAGCAGGCGAAGGCTCGCCTGCTCGAGCTATTCAGCCTTTTCGACCCGGCGGACCCGGAGGTCATCGCCGGGCGCACCCGCATGGCCTCCGCGCTGTTCTAGACGCCAGCGCCAGCCAGGCGCGCGGGCGGCGCAAGCACCGGCGCTGACGCTCGCCACCTCAGGCGCGACACTCGCCGCCGTGGCCGCGAGTGCTGAGCCGGGCTTAGCCCTCCAGCACGAACCAGCGCGCGGAGTGCGCCGGGATCTGCAGCACGGCGGAAGTGGCCATGCCGTGCGAACCGGTGTCTTCGGTGTGCAGATCACCACTGACGCGCCCGGCGCCCTCGTACTGCACATCGTCCGTATTCAGTACCTCGCGCCACGTTCCGGCCTGCGGCAGGCCGATGCGGTAGTTCTCCTGGGTGGTGCCCGAGAAGTTAACTACGCACGCCAGTTCGCGCCCACGGTGGCGTCGAATAAAGGAAAGAACGTTATTAGTCGAATCGTCGCTGGCGATCCACTGGAAGCCCTCCGGGGAGTGATCCTGTCCCAGCGCGGGCTCGGAGTGGTAGAGCTTATTTAGCTGGCTAGTCAGGGCGCTGAGGCCGCGGTGGTATTCGCCCTCCCAGCCTTCCATGTCCTGCCAGTCCAGGCCGCGGGACTCGTTCCACTCCTTAGTCTGCCCCCATTCCTGTCCCTGGAACAGCAGCTTCTTGCCCGGGTGCGCCCACATGAAAGCCAGGTAGCTGCGCACCATGGCGGCCTTGTCCCAGGCGGAACCGGCGGGCATGCGCGACCACAGGGTGCCCTTGCCGTGCACGACCTCGTCGTGGCTGATCGGCAGCACATAGTTCTCGGAGTAGGCGTAGACCATGGAGAACGTGATCTCGTTGTGGTGGTAGCTGCGGTAGGCCGGGTCGCGCTGGATGTACTCCAGGCTGTCGTGCATCCAGCCCATATTCCACTTCAGGCTGAATCCCAGGCCGCCCTCGTGGGTGGGGGCGGTCACGCCCGGCCAGGAAGTCGACTCTTCGGCGATCGTCAGCGAGCCCGGGCATTCGCGGTGCACGGTGGCATTCATTTCCTTCAGGAACTCCACGGCATCCAGGTTCTCGCGGCCACCGAACTCGTTGGGCAGCCAGTCATCGCGGGAGTAGTCCAGATACAGCATCGAGGCCACGGCATCCACGCGCAGGCCGTCGATGTGGAACTCCTTGCACCAGTACAAAGCGTTGGCCACCAGGAAGTTGCGGACCTCGTTGCGGCCGAAATCGAAGACGTAGGTGCCCCAGTCCGGCTGCTCGCCGCGGCGGGGATCGGGATGCTCGTAGCAGGCCTCGCCGTCGAAGCGGCCCAACGCCCAGCCGTCCTTGGGGAAGTGGCCCGGAACCCAGTCCATGATCACGCCGATGCCGGCGCGGTGCAGGGAATCGATCAGGTAGCGCAGATCGTCCGGCCCGCCATAGCGGTTGTTCGGCGCGTAGTAGCTGGTGACCTGGTAGCCCCACGAGGGTTCGAAGGGGTGCTCGGACACACCCATCAGCTCTACGTGGGTGTAACCCAGGTTCTGTACGTATTCCACCAGCTCCACGGCCAGGTCCCGGTAGCTGAGCCCCTTGCGCCAGCTGCCCAGGTGCATCTCGTAGATGCTCATGGTCTCGTCAACGCCGGTCGCAGCGCGGTGAGCCATCCATTCGTCGTCGGACCAGGCGAACTCGCCGTCGGCCACCACGATGGAGGCAGTAGCGGGGGCGGGCTCGGCCAGGCGCGCCATCGGATCGGCCTTATCTAGACGCACGCCGTCACCGGTGGTGATGGAGAACTTGTAGCGGGCACCGGCGCCCACCTCCGGAAGCCACAGCTCCCAGATTCCGCTGCTGCCCAACGCACGCATGGGGTGTTGGTTGGCGTTCCACCCGTTGAAGTCGCCGATCACGGACACGCCCGCGGCGTGCGGTGCCCATACGGAAAACGCCACGCCGCCGTCCACGGGGTGCGCGCCGAGTACCTTCCACAGCTCTTCGTGGCGCCCCTCACCGATGAGGTAACGATCCAGGTCGCCAACCGTAGGCAGGTGGCGGTAGGGATCCTCCAGGGTGGAAGTAGTGCCACCAGCCCAGGTGACTTCGAAGGTGTAGGTGTCCACGAAGTAGTCCACGTTCACGCTGAACAGCGCCGGGTATTCCTCCGCCGGCGCCATCGGCAGAGGCTCGCCACCGTTGATGCGTACGGCCACGGATTCCGCCCCGCACTGCACGGTACGGATGGTGGTGGTTCCGTCGCCGTTGTCGTGTGCTCCTAGTACATCGTGTGGAGCGTGGTGCCTACGTTCTGCGAGCCGGTGGTAATCGTGGTTCATACCCGACGATTCTACCTGCGGGGATCGTATTCTTCCTGGGCTCGCATGCATACGCGCTCGCGCTCACCCTCACCAAGGGTGGGCAGGCGGAAGATGTGCGCCACCTGGAAATCCGGGTCCAGTCGCACGTAGTTGTTGGCGCCCCAGGTGTAGGTCTGGTTGGTCGGCAGGTCGGTGACCTCGAAGTGCGCGTCTTCCGGCTTGCCCAGGCCAAGAGCCTCGGTATCCAGGTTCACGGATCCCTCGACGATCGCGTTCGGGTTCAGATTCACCACAACCAGGACCGCATTGCCGGTCACACCGTCGACCTTCGAATACGCGATGAGGTCGTCGCTCGTTGTTTCGTGCAAGCGCAAGGTGCGCTGTTGCTGTAGTGCCGGGTTTTCTTGACGCCACAGGTTCAGATCCCTGATCCATTCAGCGCAGTTGTCGACGGAGTAGTCGCGCGGGCGCAGCTCGTACTTCTCGGAGTCCAGGTACTCTTCCGAACCTGCGTGGACCGGCGTGGATTCGTAGATCTCAAAGCCGGAGTACACGCCCCACAGTGGGGACATGGTGGAGGCCAGGGCGGCACGGATGGCGAACATCGCCCGGCCACCGGTCTGCAGGGATTCGTGCAGAATGTCCGGAGTGTTGACGAACAAGTTCGGGCGGAATACGTCGGCGTAGTTGGCAATGTCCCCGGCGAACTCTTCCAGTTCTGCCTTGGTGGTCTTCCACGTGAAGTAGCTGTAGGACTGCGTGAAACCGGCCTTGGCCAGGCCGTACAGGCGCGCCGGGCGAGTGAAGGCCTCGGAGAGGAAGACCACGTCCGGGTCGGTGGCGTGGATCTCGGCGATCAGCCACTGCCAGAAATTCGCGGGCTTGGTGTGCGGATTATCCACGCGGAAAATTCGCACGCCGCGGCCGATCCACAGGCGCACGACCTTCAGCACTGCGTGGTACAGCCCCTCGGGGTCGTTGTCGAAGTTCAGCGGGTAGATGTCCTGGTACTTCTTCGGCGGGTTCTCCGCGTAGGCGATGGTGCCGTCCGGCAGTACGGTGAACCACTCTGGGTGTTGCTGTGCCCACGGGTGGTCGGGGGCGCACTGCAGCGCCAGATCCAGGGCCACCTTCAGCCCCTGGTCGTTGGCCGCCGCGACGAAGTCCTCGAAGTCCGCGACAGTGCCCAGGCGCGGGTGGACGGCCTCGTGTCCGCCATCCTTGGAGCCGATAGCCCACGGTGAGCCGACGTCCTCCGGGGTGGGGGTCAGAGTGTTGTTCTTGCCCTTACGGTTGATCTCGCCGATCGGGTGGATCGGCGGCAGGTACACCACGTCGAAGCCCATGCCCGCGATGCGCGGCAGGTCGGCAGCTGCAGTGGCGAAAGTGCCGTGCACCGGGTTGCCCTCGGCATCCCAACCGCCGGTGGAACGGGGGAACATCTCATACCACGCGCCCACACCAGCGGTCTTTTCCTCCACCAGCACGTGGAACTCCGGGCCACGGGTCAGCAGGTCGCGTAGCGGGCGCTTCTCCAATGCTTCGCGCACCTCCGCGGACAGGGCGGTGGCAAGGCGTTCGGTGACGCTCAAGGATTCATCACGCAGCTGTCCCGGAACGGAGGCCACCAGCTCGCGGTGCTTGCGGGAAGCTTTTTCCGACGCCCGCTCGAACAGCCGCGCGCCGACCTCAAAATCGTTCGCCAGGACTTGTGCATCCTGGCCCGCGGCTACCTTCTTGGTGATTGCGTTGAACCATGTGGCGGCTGGATCCGACCAGGCGTCAACACGAAAGGTCCACATACCCGGCACATCAGGAACGAACACGGCATGGCGACGGTCGACGTCATCAGGGTCGGGCGACATGGTGATCTTCGCGCGACCGCCCTCGGCGCCGGCGGGGCGGCGGACGACAAGGGGGGCAGATATAGCATCGTGCCCCTCGCGCCAGACGCTGGCGCTGACCGGAAAGACCTGGCCGACGATGGCCTTGGCGGGGGTAGCTCCGTGGGAGATAACGGGGGAGATGTGGTCGATGCCGAGGCGGCCGGTCATGGGGGAAGCTCCTTCAAATGGCAGTTGGTGAATCCGTAGGCAGTTGGTGTTGGTGCTTACACAGCAAGCCTATGTTGTTGGCACACTTCGCGCGGATTATGAGGCACCATGGGGGAGTGAGCGACAATGTGACGAACCTGATTTCCACCCCGGCAACCGCCCAGGTCGACGAAGACGACCTGATCATCAACATGCGCGGCGTATCCGTCGTACGCGACGGGCGGGCGATCCTGGCGCCGATGGACTGGCAGGTAGAGCTGGACGAGCGCTGGATCATCGTCGGCCCGAACGGTGCAGGCAAAACCACCCTCATGCGCCTGGCCTCGGCACAGATGTTCCCGACCACCGGCACGGTGAAGCTGGTGGGCGAACAAGTGGGCAAGGTGGATCTGCGTGAGTTGCGCACCGCGATTGGCATGAGTTCCTCCGCGCTGGCGCAGCGCGTGCCGGGGGAGGAGAAGGTCGCGGACATCGTCATCTCTGCCGGCTACGACGTGATGGGCCGCTGGCGCGAAGACTACGACGAGATGGACTACGAGCGCGCCATCGAAATCCTGGAAAGCGTCGGCGCCTACCACCTGGCCGAACAGACCTGGCGGACCCTCAGCGAGGGCGAACGCAAGCGGGTGCTGATCGCCCGCGCCTTGATGAACGACCCCGAACTGCTGCTGCTGGACGAGCCAGGTGCGGGGCTGGACCTCGGCAGTCGCGAGGACTTGGTGGCGCTGCTGTCCGATCTAGCGGCGGACGCGGACTCCCCGACGATCGTGATGATCACCCACCACGTAGAGGAAATCCCACCGGGATTCACCCACGCGCTGCTGCTGGACGAAGGGGAAGTCGTCGCCCAGGGAATCCTGGAAGACGTAATGACCAGCGAGAACCTGACCCGTACCTTCCACCAGCCAATCGAAGTTAAGCACGAGGACGGCCGCTGGTTCGCCCGCCGCAGCCGAACCCGCCGGGGCAGCCACCGTTTGCGCGGAGATCAATAGCGGGAAGATCGGTAGACTCTGCCCCATGAAGGAAAACCGTTTGGGCCCAGTGCAGCCACGCCACGCGTCAACGGTGATTCTGTTGCGCGATACGTTGTCGGGGATCGAGGTGTACGTCCAGGAGCGCGCCTCGACCATGAAGTTCTGCGCAGAAATGACGGTTTTCCCAGGCGGCGGGGTGGATTCCCGCGATATGCCGGGTGACGTGGACGGCGATGGCCACATGTCCCCGGCCATCAACTGGCAGGGCGCGGAGGTCAAGTGGTGGGCCAAGCGCCTGCAGAAGCCGGAATCCATGACCCGCGCCCTGGTTTGTGCGGCGGTGCGTGAGACCTTCGAGGAAAGCGGCACGTTGCTGGCCACCCACCGCGATGGCTCGCCGGTGGAGGACACGACCCCCTACCAGAAAGAGCGCAAGTTGCTGGAAAACCACCAGCTGAGCTTCTCCGACTTCATGAGCAACAACGACCTGGTCCTGCGCTCCGATCTGCTGCGCCCCTGGGCCAACTGGGTCACCCCGGTGGAACAGCCGATTCGCTACGATACGGCCTTCTTCGTCGCCGCCATGCCGGAAGGCCAGCAGACGAGCGCCGGCACCCCCGAGGCGACGTCGACGGGTTGGTTCCGCCCCTCCACACTGTTGGATGGTTGGCGCTCCCGCAAGATCTCCCTGATGCCGCCGACGTGGGCGCAGCTGAAGCTGTTGGATACCTTCCGCACGGTCGAGGAGGTCCTGGATTTTTCTTCCAACCTCTCCGTCGACCCGGTGTTGGCCGAACCCGTCGACGAGCCGTACATGGCCGAGTACTACCTGATGGAACAGCAGATGTACGGCGCGCCCGCCCGCCAGTTCGCGCCGGGCATGAAGTTCGCGGTCGACCCAGCTGACCTTCCCGCTAACCCCTTCGCCAGCCGCCCCCATTCCTACGAGCAGTAGGTGCGCATAGGACATGGCCTTTTCTTCTGCCGAGCTGTCTTTTCTGCTCGCCGATTGCGCCGCTGGCTCGCCCCTTATTAATGACGCCACCACGTACCAGCTGACCAAGAAGTCACTGGTGCAGGATCTTTCCCAACTGCGCAAAGCTCACGGCGATCACGCCCGCGCCCTGGTGGAGCTAGTACAGGCCCGCCGGGCGGGAAAGCTGCCAGAGGACTGGCTGATGGATAGCGAATCCACTCAACAGGCCACCCCGCCGGTCGTGGCGGCCTGGCGCGCTGAAGCGCTGAAGGGTGCCGGGGTGGAAGTGGCCGTGGACGTCACTTGCAGCATCGGCACCGAGTTGCATGCGCTGGCTGAAGCAGGGCTGCGCGTGCTGGGCGGGGACCTGGACCAGCAGCGCCTGCGCATGGCGCGTTTCAATGTGCCGGAGGTTCCGGTGGTGCGCATGGATGCGCTGCGTCCGGCGTTCGCGTTCGCGGGTGCCCAGAAATCCGGTGTGGTCGTGGCGGATCCGGCACGGCGAAACTCCTCGGGGCGCATCGCCAAACTGGAGGATCTGCAGCCGCCACTACCGGAGCTCATGGACTGCTACGACAACTTGGTGGTCAAGTGTGCCCCGGGGATCGATTACTCAGAGTTCGACGGACACGTGGAGGTCGTGTCCGTCGATGGGGGAGTTAAGGAGACCTGCCTGTACTCACCCGGCATCCTTGGGCGGGGGCGCCAGGCGGTGGTGATGGGGGCGTCATCAGTTAAAGAAACAGTGAGCAGCGACGAACCCGAGACCGACCGTGTGGGCGGGGTAGGGCGTTACATCGTGGACCCCGACGGTGCCATCGTTCGCGCCGGGCTGGTGCGCCAATACGCGGCGCGGCATGGGCTGTGGCAGCTGGACCCGCACATCGCATATCTGACCGGCGACGAGCTGCCCGCGGGCGTGCGTGGGTTTGAGGTTCTAGAAGCGGTGCCGCTGAAGAAGGCGCGACCCGCGTTGGTGGGGCTGGGCGCGAAGAGCGTGGAGATCCTCGTGCGGGGCGTGGACGTGGATCCGGACGAGCTGCGGAAGAAGTGGAAGTTGAAGAAGGGTGCGGGCAGTGCGGGCGCTACTCACAGTGGCGCCAGCGCGGCGGATTCCGCGTTCTCTGTGGTGGTTACTCGCGTCGGTGAGGGCGGCGCGGCGAAGGCCGTGGCCTACATTTGCCGAGCGCGCTGCGGCTCGCGGGGGTAGTTCTAAAACAATATAGGAAAGTTGTGGCGATGATCACCCGGTGGTAGGTACTATGGTGCCAAATCACAATACCCAAGCAGGAAGGTCAACGAATGTCGAACATCGTTGTTCTGGTTAAGCAGGTGCCGGACACCTACTCCGAGCGCAAGCTCACCGACGATGACTTCACCCTCGACCGCGACAGCGCAGACGCTGTCCTGGACGAAATCAACGAAAACGCTGTGGAGGCTGCACTGCAGCTGAAGGAAGCTGACAGCTCCCGTAACGTCATCGTCCTGTCCGTCGGCCCGGAGCGCGCAACCGAGGCGCTTCGCAAGGCACTGTCCCTGGGCTGCGACGAAGCCAAGCTGGTTGTCGACGAGAACCTGGCTGGCTCCGACGCACTGGGCACGGCATGGACCCTGTCCAACGCTCTGAACCAGATCGAGGACATCGAGCTGATTATCGCCGGTAACGCCTCCACCGACGGTGGCGCTGGCTCCGTTCCGGGTCTGCTGGCTGAGTACCGCCAGATCCCGGCTCTGACCCACATGGAAGAGCTGAACGTTGAGGGTGGCAAGGTCACCGGTAAGCGCGTCACCGAAGAGGGCGTGTTCGGCCTGGAGGCTCCGACCCCGGCCATCGTGTCTGTGACTGAGAAGTCCAACACCCCGCGCTTCGCTGCCTTCAAGGGCATCATGGCTGCCAAGAAGAAGACCATCGAAGAGCTGTCTCTGGGCGAGATCGGCGTGGACGCTGCAAACGTTGGCCTGGCAAACGCCACCACCTCCGTTTCTGCTTCCACCCCGAAGCCGCCGAAGTCGGCTGGTGAGATCATCAACGACGAGGGCGAGGGCGGCAAGAAGCTGGTCGAGTTCCTGGTCAAGGAAAAGCTGGTTTAAGGGAAGTAGGGATTTAAGGACATGACCAACGTACTAGTACTGGTTGAGCACGGTGAGGGTCAGCTGAAGAACTCCACCGTCGAGCTGATCACCGCTGCACGCGTGTTCGGCACCGTCGGCGCCGTTGTTGTTGGCGCTCCCGGCACCACCGAGAAGCTGCAGGGCGCCCTGGCCGAGGCTGGCGCAGAGACCATCTACGCCGCAGAGTCCGATCAGGCAGAGTCCCTGCTGATCACCCCGGAGGTCGACGCACTGTCCGGCCTGGCAGCGCAGCTGCAGGTTCCGGTTGTCGTCTCCGCTACCGCAACGGGCAACGAGGTTGCCGGCCGTGTTGGCGCCCGCGTTGCTTCCGGTGTTCTGTACAACACCAACAACATCACCGCTGAGAAGACCGCTGAGATCAGCATCTTCGGTGGTGCTTACACCGTTACCGCTTCCGCCGCTGGCGCTTCCCCGGTCTTCACCCTGGCACCGGGCTCCCTGGATCCGGAGCCGCAGGCTGCTGCTGGCAACGTCCAGCAGGTTGAGCTGCCGGCTGCTGGCCCGACCGCAGTCTCCATCACCTCCTTCGCACCGGCTGAGGCCGGCGATCGTCCGGAGCTGACCGAGGCCAACATTGTGGTTTCCGGTGGTCGTGGCGTGGGCGGCCCGGAGGGCTTCACCGACGTTGTCGAGCCGCTGGCCGACGTCATGGGCGCTGCTGTTGGTGCTTCCCGTGCGGCTGTGGACGCCGACTACTACCCGGGCAAGTTCCAGGTCGGTCAGACCGGTGTTACGGTCTCCCCGAACCTGTACATCGCACTGGGCATCTCCGGCGCTATCCAGCACAAGGCTGGTATGCAGACCTCCAAGACCATCGTCGCTGTGAACAAGGACGAAGAGGCTTCCATCTTCGAGATCGCAGACTTCGGTGTTGTTGGCGACCTGTTCAACGTTGCACCGCAGGCTACCGAGGAGCTGAAGAACCGCAAGTAGTTCTTCGCCCTAGGCTTAAACCGGCGCCCTGTCGCCTCTACTGGCGCGGGTGGCAGCCATTAGCCGGCGTCCTTTCGCTTAGCTTTACGCTGGCGAGAGGGCGCCGGTTTTTCTTTCGCCCCGTTCGGCGCTACGCGTCCTGCTGCCGGATGTAGTCGTCCATGTACGGCAGCGTGAAACGCACATGGCCGAATCCCGCCGGCTCGATCAGGTCGCGCGTGATCAGGCGGCTACGCCAGGTGGACAGGCCCCTCGGCTCCACGCCCAGGTGAGCGGCGATGTCGCCAGTCTTGACAGCTCTCGTTGCCGGTGCTGCTGTGCTTACCGGTTCTGGTTCGGACGCCCCCTCGTCGGCAATAATCGCAGCCATCGCGCGGAGGAAGTTCATTTCGCCTTCTGGCAGGCGGCTGAGTGCGGGCCGGTGAACGTGGCTAGTCATGCGGTCGATAGCCCGCTGGGAGGCAGTTTCCACGTGTGCGGCCTCGATGGTGCCCGAACTGTCGATCCCGGCAGCCGCCCAGGACAGTGCGCCGACCACTTGGATGAGGTAAGGGTATCCGCGGCACATGTCGGTGGCGCGGGCTAGGGCGTCATCAGTAAATGGGCGACCAGAATCCGCGGCGGTGATGGCGAGGGTTTTCGAGACTTCCTCGGTGGGTACAGCGTGGAGATCTACGCGGAAGGCGCGGCGGAGAAACGTGGTGCCCTCGTGCTGCAGTAGCGTGTCCACGCCGTGAGGCAGGCCCGCGCAGACCAGGGCAATGTCGCGCTCGTCGCGCATGAGGTCCTGGACCGCGGTGGCCAGTCGGTGGAGTTGGTCGAGGTCGGCGGATTGCAGCTCGTCGAGGGTGATGAGGATGCCGGCGCCCGTGATCGCGTCGGAGAGCTCGCGCAGGCGGGTGATGAGTGTCGGCACACTGCGGAGTTCCTCGGCCCGCGAGTGCGCTTCCGTGCGGAAGCTGCCCACGCCGGTTATGGAGGCCCCGGAGAGCTTGCGCTCCGGGGGCTGCTCGATACTTGTAATGGCGGTGGGGATAGTCGTTTCGACCAGCTCGGAGATCATGTCGCTATTCGGGTAGGCGCGCAGGACGATCCAGCCCTGGGTGCGGGCCTTGTCCTCGATCTCGTTGAGCAGTACCGTTTTACCCACACCACGTAGACCACTGGCCAAGATCGTGCGGTGCGGGGAGCCGGGGCCCTCGGCGAGGCTGAGCTCGAAATCCTGCAGCAGCTCCGCTCTGCCCGCCAGGTAGTACGGCGACGTGCCGAAGCTGGGGCGGAAGGGGTTGCGCGGGCCGGGTACGGTGGCTTGGTATGAGGGTTCGGACATGCCTCACACCATAGTGAAAAGCCTGGCGTTTTTGTTAGATCTGTTAGATTCTGGTGGGCTTGTTAGAAGTGTTAGATCCGGAATCTTTCGATCCGGCTGTCCCCTTGTCTTTGCGTCGAGGGAAGTAGGGTAGGGGACGTGAACATGGAAAACCACGCAGCGAAGAGCCCGGCGCCCGGCACGTCGGCTGATGTGACGGGCGGCGCAGGTACTGGTGGCGCGGAACCCGGCGGAGCAGCTGCGCAGGGACGCCTGTACGTGGACAACGCGGCGTCCCAGGCCTTGCGGCCCGAAGCACAGGAGGCGATGGATCGCGCCGCGGAGCTGCTGAACCCCGCAGGCCAGTACAAGACCGGCCGCGATGCCCGTCGCAGCCTCGAGGACGCCCGCGAGCAAATCGCCGAACTCCTCGGCGCGGATGCAGCTGAGGTGATCTTCACCGGCTCCGGAACGGAGGCCGACAACATCGCCATCCAGGGGCTCGCGTTTGGATCGAAGGCCCACCGGGGCGCGCACATGATCGCCAGCTCCGACATTGAGCACCCCGCCGTGGTCGAGTCCGTCGATTGGCTCACCGCGGGGCCGCTCCACCTGGGGTTTGAATGCGCGGTCCTTCCTGTGGACGCCGCCGGTCGCATCCGTGCCGAAGACTGGATTGCCGGTCTAGAAAGCGGCGCGGGCTCGCCCAGCGACCTGGCGCTAATGACCTGCATGTGGGCCAACAACGAAACCGGCGCGATACAGCCGGTGGAGACTCTCGCCAGCTTCGCCCGCGACAATGGCGTGCCCTTCCACACCGACGCAGTGCAAGCCGTCGGCCACATCCCCGTCGACTTCCACGCCCTTGGCGCCACCACACTGGCCGCCAGCGCCCACAAGTTCGGCGGCCCGAAGAACACGGGCCTGCTGCTCGCCCGCCGAGACGCGGACATCTTAAGCCCCGTGCGCGGAGGCGGCCAGGAGCGAAAGCTCCGCTCCGGCACCGTTAACGTGCAGGGTGCGGTGGGATGTGCGGCGGCGCTGGCGTCATCAATAAAAGAGCTAGAACAAGCAACCGCCAGAATGCGCGTGGCGCGCGAGACGCTACGGGCGGCGGCGCAAGGCATCGACGGTGTGCGGATCTGGACTCCCGAGGTTGGCGCGCTGCCCGGGCACCTGCACATGAGCTTCCCCGGCGCGGAGGGAGACTCGCTGATCATGCTTTTGGACGCCGCCGGGGTGGACGCATCGACAGGCTCTGCCTGCAGCGCCGGGGTGAACCGCGCCAGCCACGTGCTGACCGCCATGGGCGTACCGGTGGATGTTGCCCGGGGAGCGCTGCGGATAACCCTGGGCGCGGACATCACCGACGAAGAAGTCGGGTATCTGGCGGGCATCCTCCCGCGCGTGGTCGAACAGGCCCGCGCCGCCGGAATGGCCTAACCGGCGGGTACCCGAGTAGGGTGCCAAACATGCGAGTAGTAGCAGCAATGAGTGGCGGTGTGGATTCCGCCGTGGCGGCCTCCCGAGCGCTCGAAGCCGGACACGAAGTGATCGGCGTACACCTGGCGCTATCCCAGTCTCCCGAGGCCGTGCGGGCGGGCTCGCGCGGGTGCTGCTCCCTGGAGGACTCCGCGGACGCGCGCCGCGTGGCCGACAAGCTGGGGATTCCGTTCTACGTGTGGGACTTCTCCGACCGCTTCAAAGCCGACGTGATCGACGACTTCGTGGATTCCTACGCCATCGGCGAGACACCCAACCCGTGCCTGCGCTGCAACGAGAAAATCAAGTTCGAGGCGTTGCTGGACCGTTCCATCGCGCTGGGGTTCGATGCGGTGGTGACGGGCCACTACGCCCGCCTGCACGACGGCGTGATGCGCCGCGGCGTGGACGCGAACAAGGATCAGTCGTATGTGCTAGGCGTGCTGACCGACGAACAGCTAGCGCACTGTATGTTCCCGGTCGGCGACACGATCAAGCCGGAGATTCGCGAAGAGGCGAAGGACCGCGGATTCGGCGTGGCCTCCAAGCCGGATTCCCACGACATTTGCTTCATCCCCGACGGGCAGACGCAGGCGTTCCTGGGCAAAAAGATCGGCCTGCGGCCGGGGCTGATGAAGGACCAGGACGGGTCGACCGTCGCGGAGCACGACGGGGTATACGGCTTCACCATCGGCCAGCGCAAGGGGTTGGGGCTGCCGCGTGAAGGCCTGGACGGCAAGCCGCGCTATGTGACGGATATTGACGCCGCCACGGGCACCGTGACTATCGGTCAGCGCGACGACCTACGCGTCGGCGGGATCACGGCCGACCGGCTGAAGCGCCTGGACCCTGCCGTACACGGCCGCGAATTTGAGTGCGAGGTCCAGGTGCGCGCCCACGGTGGGGTAGTGCCCGCCACCGCGCGGCTGGTGGACGACCCGGAGGGGACTACGCCGGCGGGGCGCGTCAAGAAGGAGGGCGAGAGCCCGTGGCGCCTAGAGCTCGACCTGCACGAGCCGCTGCAAGGCGTGGCGCGCGGGCAGGCCGCCGTGGTGTACCAGCCAGACGCCGACGGTGACATCCTGCTGGGCAGCGGAACCATCCGCGCTACCGCGCCGTGGGACGACGCCGGAGCTGCTGGCAATACGGGCGAGCTCGCAACGCCAGCAGAGGCGTAGTACGGCGATGGCAAGAGACACCGCGCAGCCGGAGCCGATCGAGCGACTGGGCTGGTGGGAGAACACCGTCACGGATCACGCGGAGGTGCGCGCCGCGATCCAGTCCGCGCTGACCCGCACCTGCGACGTGGACGAGGACACGGGCGCGCCGCCGGTATTGTCGTTCCCGCGCTGTGGAAAGGCGGGGGATCTCACGGCGCTGACGGCCAGCTTCGCGCAGCTGCCGATCCGCGCTAATCCGCGCGGGTGGGAGCTGACGGCCCACCCGAGCCTGGAATCTCGCCGCATGGACGGCTGGGTTCGCGAGGCCACGGATGCCGCCGAGGAGCTGCTGGCGGGCAAAGTCGAGCGCCTGATGTTGCACGTCACCGGACCCTGGACCTTTGGCGCGGAGGTGGAGTTCCGCGGCCACCCCGTGCTGCGCGACCGCCCGGCGTTTAAGGACTGCGCGCTGCACCTGGGCTTTGGCATAGAGCAGGTCGCCGGCGCGTTGTCGGCGGCTCTCGGCTGCGAGGTCATCATTGCACTCCACGAGCCGCGCGTCCGCGAGGTCATGGGCGGCCTGCCCGGCGCCACCCGCTTCGACACGATCCCCGCCGTCGACCGCGAGTTCATCTACGGGGTGTGGCAGCGCTTCCAGCAGCAGGTCGCGCGCCCGGTGGTGCTGGATACGGGGTCTTTTATCGATGACGCCCTCTCGCACGCGCCCGGCTTCCACCGCATCGTGGTGCCCGCGGATCAGTTGCGGACAGTCAGCGGAAAAGACCTGGTCGGCGGGATGATCGGACGCGGGCAGGGAATCAGCTGGGCGGTGAATACTGACCAGGGGAATGCCAACGTGGAGTCCGCCGCGGGCGAGATCGCCCGCGCCGTTCTGCGCCAGTGGACGCAGTGGACTCTGCCCGCCGATGAACTGCCGGGGATGGTGGACATCGTGGTGTCCGAGGGCAAGCGCACCGCGGCGCAGTCCTCCGTGGCTGCAGCTCGTGCCCGCCACGCGGCGGCGCTGCTCTGGCGCAATTGATACCTTGCGAGCGCACGCCGGCAGCGACTAAGCGCGCCTGACCACGGCACAGACCCGGCGCGGCTGAGCGCGGCGCTGGCCCGGCGCGGCTGAGCGCGGCGCTGGCCAGTCCCGCTAGAACTCCTCGTAGACCGCCGGGTCCTGGTTCTTCCGGCGCCCGTCCGGGCGGCCCAGCGCGGTGATCGCCTCGATCTCCGCGTCACTCAGGGTGATATCCAACGACTCCAAGTTCTCGCGCTGCCGGTCCGCCGAGGAAGCCTTCGGGATCGCCAACACCCCGCGGCCGCGGTGCCACGCTAGAACGACCTGGCCAGGAGTTGCGGAGTGGGCGTCCGCAACTTCAGCAATGACCGGCTCCTCCAGAACCGCGCCACGCAACAGGGGCGACCAGGCTTGCGTCACGATGCCCAGTTCGCGGTGGGCCGCGACGGCCTCGGCCTGCGGGAAGTGCGGGTGCAGCTCAATCTGGTTGACGACCGGGTACTCGCCGGTGGCGGCGTGGACGGCCTCCAGGTGCTCGGGGAGAAAATTGCACACGCCCACATGGCGGATCAGCCCGCGTTCCCGCAGCTCCAGCAGCGTTTCAAAGGCCTCCACGTAGAGACCCTGCTTGGGATTCGGCCAGTGGATGAGGTGCAGGTCGATGCGGTCCAGGCCCAGGCGGAAAAGGGATTCTTCGACGGATGCGACAGCGTCTTCGTGGCGCTGGTAGCGGCCGGGCAGCTTGGAAGTGACGATCACCTCGTCGCGAGAGATCGC
Source organism: Corynebacterium sp. HMSC058E07 (assembly GCF_001809885.1). NCBI lineage: Bacteria > Bacillati > Actinomycetota > Actinomycetes > Mycobacteriales > Corynebacteriaceae > Corynebacterium > Corynebacterium sp. HMSC058E07. The sequence continues at coordinate 5,505 of NZ_KV799279.1, read as the reverse complement.
TCTGGCGGGGTCCGCGGCGTCAGGTGCGCCCGCGGTTCCGGGCGCTGGGGAACCAGTCGCCGTGCGGACGCCCGCGCCTACCGCGCCCTCGTTTTCGTAGTTGTAGGCCGTGTCAATCAGTCGGTAGCCCGCGCGGATGCCCGCGGCCACGGAGTTCGCGCCCGCCTGGCCTTGCATCTTGTACGTGCCGAGCCCGATCTCCGGGAGGGAAAGTGCTGTGGTCTCAGTCATTCGATCCTGCCTCTCTACTCTGTTTGGTTCGCGCCGTGTTCCAGCAGCTCCTTGAAGCCTGCCTCGTCCAGCACCGGCACGCCCAGGTTCTCGGCCTTCTTCAGCTTGGAGCCAGCCTTTTCGCCAGCCACCAGGAAGTCCGTCTTCTTCGACACGCTGCCCGCAGCTTTGCCGCCGCGAGCCTCGATGGCCTCCTTCGCGGCCGTCCGGTCGAAATCCTCCAGTGAGCCGGTGACCACGATCGTCAGGCCCTCCAACAGTGTGGAATCCACACCGTCCTCTGCGCCGGAAGCGTCCCCGACCTCCTGGCGCATTCGCACGCCAGCAGCCGTCCAGCGGTCTACGATCCGGCGATGCCAATCCACCGCGAACCACGCGGAGATCGACTCCGCGATCGTCTCACCCACACCGTCGATGCCGGCCATGTCCTCCACCGTGGCAGAAGCGATGTCCTCTACCGACTCGAAGTGCTTCGCCAAAGCCTTCGCTGCAGTCGGCCCAACGTGCCGGATAGAAAGCGCAACCAGCACCCGCCACAGGTCCGCCTCCTTCGCGGACTGCAACTTCTCCAGCAAAGTCTCGCCGGACTTATTCAGCTTCCCGGCTTTCTTCGCATACGAACTGGTCTTTTCCAGATCCTCCGCGCTGAGGTCGAACAGCTCCGACTCGTCGGCCAACACCCCGGAATGGATCAGATCATAAGCACCCTTTTCCCCCAACGCGTCGATATCAAACGCCTTGCGGGAAGCCAGGTACGTCAAGCGGGTATGCAACTGGCCAGGACAGTATTGAGTGTTGGGGCAGCGCCAGTCGGCGTCCCCAACCTTCGAAGGAGCCAACCGGGTGCCGCACTCGGGGCAGAACGTCGAGAACAGGAAAGGCCGCTCCGCACCCGTGCGCTTGTCCTCGACCGGGCCCAGTACCTCCGGGATAACCTCGCCGGCCTTGCGGATAGTGATCGTATCGCCCAGCATCACGCCCTTGCGGTGCGCCTCCGTGGGATTGTGCAGCGTGGCCATCGAAACCGTGGAGCCCGCGACGTACTTCGGCGCCATGACGGCATACGGCGTAGCACGGCCCGTCCGGCCGATGCCGACGCGGATGTTGTGCAGCGTGGTCATCGCCTCTTCCGGCGGGTACTTGTACGCGATCGCCCAGCGCGGGGCGCGGCTGGTGTGCCCCAGCTCCAGCTGCTCTTCCAGGGAATCGACCTTGACGACCAGCCCGTCCATCTCGTGCGCCGCGTCGTGGCGGTGCTCACCCCAGTACTCGACCTGCTGCTGGACCTCCTTAGCGGAGTGAACCTGCTTGGTGTACGGGCTAACCGGCAGCCCCCACGCGGCAATCGCGCGATACGCATCGTGCTGGGAAGCAGGGGAGAAGCCCTCACGCGCGCCGATACCGTGGCAGATCAACTTCAGCGGGCGCTTGGCCGTGTCCGCGGAGTTCTTCTGCCGCATCGCGCCAGCCGCAGCGTTACGAGGGTTGGCGAACATCTTCAGCCCCTCGGCCTGGCGCTGGGCATTCATGGTGGCGAAGTCCTCGACGTCGATGAACACCTCGCCGCGGATTTCCACCAGGGCGGGTACGGGGAACTCGTCGGTGCCGTGGAGGGTATCCGGGATGTCGTCGAGCGTGCGCGCGTTGTGCGTGATGTCCTCGCCCGTTGTACCGTCGCCGCGGGTCAGCGCGAGTTCCAGCTTTCCGTCGATGTAAAGGAGGTTTATGGACGCCCCGTCGATCTTCAGCTCCGTCAGATATGTCTTCGCGGGGGTGCGGTCCAGCCAGCCGGCGAGTTGCTCTGTATCGAAGACGTTATCCAGACTGAGCATTTGTTCGCGGTGGTCGACGTTGCGGAACGGGCTGCTGGTGGGCGGGGCCGGGGCGACTTCTGTGGTGGGGGATGGGCCGGTGACAACTTCGGGGTGGGCTTGCTCCAGGTCTTTGAGCTCCTGCAGCAGTGCGTCGAAGTCCGCGTCCGAGATCTCCGGGTCGCCGTAGTAGTAGAGCTGCCGGTGATGACGCACCTGGTCAGCGAGTTCTTGCCAGCGGGAATGAGTACTCACCCCCGTTAGTCTACTGACGTGCTAGTTAATTGCGGCGCCCGGCGACGAGGACCGCCACGACGATGATTAGGACGATAGCCAGGAGTCCCAGGCCGATTAACAGGATCGTGTTGTTCTGGGATGCATTGTCGACGTCCTCGGCGCGCACGTCGGGGTTGGCGCTGGAATTGCCGGCGCCCCCGTCGTTGTCGCTGGATGGCTCGGCAGAGGGTGCCGGTCCGGGCTCGAGGGTTTGACGCCACTCCGGTCCATCGACCTTTTCGCCGTCCAAAGCAGTCGACAGGCGGAACTCGATGTCCATATCCTGCTTTCCGTTCTCATTACCTCCATCAAGGGTGACCATGACGTACCACTGACCGGCATCCGCGGCTTCATCCTGCGACGTGGATCCTTCGCGGTTGCGGTAGAAGACGTACGGCGTACTCACAGCGCGTGCAGTGACGGGAATGTCATCGTCCAAGGATTCCGCATTCGAATAAGACGTGTGGGTGCGTCGTGGCGAGGCGACGAAGACTTGGCCGGAGCGGTAGGAATCAGTCTGCTTCTTGTCGAATTCCACTTCCGCGAGGGGGCGCTGGCCCCAATCGACGTTCATGCGGTAGAACTTCGTCTCCCCGGGAACTAGGGTGTCGGACACCGTGCCCGGGGTGATTTCGGTTGCCTTGTTGTA
>NZ_KV799279.1:0-2438 GCF_001809885.1 Corynebacterium sp. HMSC058E07 | reverse complement strand
ATTTCGGTTGCCTTGTTGTACGACGTGCCACCAGGGGTCGGCTTCGGCTCGGAGCTGGGAACCTTGACCTTGTCCCTGTCTTCGCCCTCTGGGACTTCACGATCGTTCTTCGGGCCAGCTTCGGAACCGTCGACCTGGGGCTCGAAACCGATGACGATCTCCACCGGCAGTTCGCTATCAAATTGGGTGCCAGCGCCGTTGATCTTTACGCGGTACTTTGTCGGGTCGCAGCCATCTTCGGGGTCGATGGTCACAGACTCTCCTTCGGGCGGATCTGGCCAACTTGTAGTGGAGGAAGAGCCACCGCCCTCGTCACTGCAAGAGTCGTTCGTGTACTCCACCCGGGTGCCGTAGTAGTGCGTGTCTTCATCCTCGAATCCACGCGGAGCCGCATTCACGGAGATTCGAGCTTTCTTGCCTTCCGGGATGCTGATGCTGAACCATTTGTCATCGCCGTCTTTTACGCTGTCGCGCGGGCTGGGCAGGAAGCTTTGGTAGAGGCCTTCGCCGAGGTAGAACCCGTCGGTGGCGTTGTCCGCTAGTTGGACGGGGGTGCCTGCGGATTCGTAGTCGCCGGCGACGCGTTGGTCGGCGCTGTCGTTGTTGTCTTTGCTGTCTTCTGCGTTGGCGTTGACGGCCAGGGTGGGCAGTAGTGCCAGGATGGTGAGGAATGCCAGCAGGGCGGTGGTCAGGCGCCAGGTAGTGGCGGGTGGGCTTTGTGGCTGTATGGCCTGTGGCTTTTGTCTCTGGCTGATGTGCTGAGCCGATTCAGCGGACAACAAAGGGAATCAACGCCTTCCTTTTTCTATCTCTACTTTGTCTTTGTTTCTGCCTTGGTGCGTTCACTTCGTTCGGGCTGCGCCCTACGGAACCCACGCGCGTTTATAGATGTTGGACGCAAAGCGATCACACAATGTTCCCAACGCAATAAAAGTTCCCGGTCATAAGAATCTGTGGTGAAGGCAGTACTAGGGAACAAGGCGCTTATCCGCAGGAAAACGCGTTCTTGTGGCTGGCGAGGTCCTGCACTGTTATTAGGCCTGCTACTTGCGACGCACGGTGGTGAGGTAGAACGCCCCGGTAGTAATCAGGGCAGTAGCCAGGAGTCCCAGGCCGATGAATAGGAACCTGTGGTTCGGGGAGGCCTTGATGCTGGAACCTCCGTCGCCGTTGTTGTCGCTGGGTGTCGCCGCGGATGGTGCTGGTCCGGGCTCTAAGGTTTGACGCCACTTGGGTCCATCGACCTTGTCGCCGTCCACGGCAGTTGACAGGCGGAACTTGGTGCCATCGTTTGGCTTGCGGTGTTCATAGCCAGCATCGAGGGTAACCATGGCGTGCCACTGGCCGGCATTGGAGGCTTGGCTTAGTCCCAGGTTCTTATTCCGGTTGTCGTAGAAAACGCGGGGAGTATCCAAGTGTTGTGCAGTGTGGGGACGATCCTGCTCTAGGAGTGCAAAGGCGGTTGCGGATGTACGCTCGCGTCGTGGAGAGGCGATGGAGATCTGTCCAGAACGGTAAGAACCTGTGTTGTTCTTATCGAACTCCACCTCCGCGATCGGACGTTGACCCCAGTCGACGTTCACGCGGTAGTACTTCGTTTCACCAGGTACAAGAATATCGGAGACTGTTCCTGCGGTGATTTCCGGCGCTTGGCTGTAGGACGGACCACCGGGAGTCGGCGTCGGAGTTGTGTGAGGCACCTTGACCTTTTTCAGATCATCATAATCCGGGTGCCTTTGACCGCTCGTTGGAATATTTTCGTTACTGGCGTCTAGAGGTTCAAACCCAACGACAATCTCGACCGGCAAGGTGTCGGTGGATGGATTTCGGAGGTTGCTGACTCGCACTCGGTACTGCGACGGATCGCAGCCTTCTTTGGGCTTGATAATGAGGGTGCCGGCCGAGACCGGTGACGGCCAAGTTTGGTTGTCCAAGAACCCCTGCCCGCTATCGTTGCAATCGTCGTTTCTGTAATTCAGTCTGGCGCTGTAAGTACGTGATTCATCATTCCTGAGGTGCGGGGCAACGAGGTTTGCGGGGATGAGGGCCTGAGAGTTGTCGGGGATATCGGCGCTGGCGTTGATTTCGGCGTTGGCGTTGATTGCCAGGATCGGCAGGAGCGTCATGATGGTGAGAAAAATCAGCAGCGCGGTGGCCAGCCGCCAGGTGCGAGGTGCGCTTGCCCTGTGCGGCCCAGCGCTTTGTGGCCCAGCGCTTTGTAGCCCTGTCCTGTCTGACGTGGGATCCGAACTAACAGAAGACAAGAGAATCAGCGCCTTTCTGGTTTCTGTTTCGGTACGTTTAGCTAGTTTGCTGTGCTGGGATTGCTGGCCTTGTTCAGTCCGCTGGATTGCGGGTCTTGTTCAATTTGCCTGAGGTGCGATTCACGGAGCCAACGGACAATTTGAGCGTGTCAAGTTGTTTGTGTGTGGGGCTAG
>NZ_KV799278.1:0-3605 GCF_001809885.1 Corynebacterium sp. HMSC058E07 | reverse complement strand
ATTTCTCAGTCCAACTAATGGGGAGCAGTTCACTTAAAACCTGGGGGCTTCTTGCTGACGTTTCAAGAGGAGAAATGACCGTTCGTATGTGATTCCTTTCTGTTGACCACTAGTGCCCAATGTAAACAGTCTTTCTGGAAATAAGCTGTGTACGATCTGCAAGGCCTCTACATATTGTTTGCTGGTTTGCCGGAGAGCCGAAGGACCTTCTGGGGCACTAGTTGGGGAGGCCGCGTCGGAACTTGTCTGGCCGAGGCACTAGGGTAGGGCAGTAAGTCGGATCTCCCGGCTACACACGAACTAGCAAGAATTTAGGGTGTGATCCCGCCATGGAAGGCGAATCATCTACCGCCAAGGCCACGGCCAAGGCGTCAAAAGACAAAACCACCGCGGATAGCGCCGCGGACACCACCTCGGGCAAGGCTACTGCGGAAAAGGTGAAAGTTGACCCGCTTATTTTCTGGGTCTCCTTCGGCTTTATCGTTGCTTTCGTCTCTGCTGCGATCATCTTGAAGGACAAGGCCGCAAGTAGCCTGTCCACAGGTGCTAACTGGCTGCTGGAGAACTTCAACTGGCTCTACATCGGCAGCATCTCTCTGGCCTTCCTGTTCCTGATGGTGCTGTTCGTTTCGCGCTTTGGCCGGATGCGTCTGGGCGTAGAGGGCGAGGAGCCAGCTTTTAGAACCACGTCCTGGTTCGCCATGCTCTTCGCCGGTGGTTTGGGTTCAGTGCTGATGTTCTACGGTGTGGCCGAGCCGATCAACCACGTCGTCAACGTTCCGATGCAGGACGCAGAGCCGATGAGTACCGAGGCCATCGGGGAAGCCATGGGCTTCACCCTGTACCACTTCGGCCTGCACATGTGGGTCATCTTCGCACTGCCTGGCCTGGCCTTGGGTTACTTCATCTACAAGCGCCACTTGCCGCCGCGTGTGTCCAGCATCTTTGCGCCGATCCTTGGGGCGAGCATTTACTCGTGGCCCGGAAAGCTTATTGACGCCCTCGCTATCATCGGCACCGTTTTCGGCATCGCGGTGTCGGTCGGACTCGGTACGCTGCAGATCAACTCTGGCCTGGCCACGGTGTTCGGTGCACAGAACGTAGCGTGGGTGCAGATCATTATCTTGGTCGTGATCGTCACCGCGTCGTCCATTTCGGTCGCCACGGGGCTATCCAAGGGTATTAAGTGGCTATCCAACATCAACATCCTGGCGGCCACCGCCCTGATGGTTTTCATTCTTCTGACCGGCCCGACGCTGCTGCTCCTGCGCGGCACGATGGATGCAACAAGCCTGTACGCGGAATACCTGCCGAAGATCATGTTCTGGTCCGACTCCCAGCAGGTCAACCCCGGCTGGCAGGGCAAGTGGACGGTGTTTTACTGGGCATGGACAATCTGTTGGTCGCCCTTCGTTGGCATGTTCGTCGCCCGCATTTCCCGTGGCCGCACTGTCCGTGAGTTCATTGGTGGCGTTCTGCTGCTGCCGACGGCATTCACGATCCTCTGGTTCTCCGTTTTCGGTTACGCCGGACTGGACATCGAGAAGAAGGAACCGGGTGTGCTGACCAAGCCGATCGTTGAGCAGGGCGACCCGGCTACCGCGCTGTTTGCGTTCCTGGAGCACTTCCCATGGACGCTGGCTATCAGCATCCTGGCGCTGTTCGTTATTGCCATCTTCTTCGTCACCTCGATCGACTCTGCCGCATTGATCAACGACATGTTCGCCGCCGGTGTAGAGGGCAAGACCCCGCTGATGTACCGCCTGTTGTGGTGCATCATGATCGGCGCTGTCGCGGGCGCGATTCTCATCATGGCTCCGGATTCCGGAATTGATGCGCTGCAGCAAACGGTGATCATCATCGGTTTCCCATTCGTGCTGTTTAACTTCGTGATGATGTACTCGCTTATTAAGGGCATGAATGACGACTCGGCGGCTCGCCCCGAGCCGCCGAGCCGCCAGTGGGGCAAGACCGACTCCGCTGAGAAGCTGGCCGAGCACGAATCCCGCCCGGCGCCGGGCTATGACAATGAGGGCAACGAGCACGCACGCTTCGAATACGACGCGGAAGGAAACCTCGTTATCCCCGGTAACGTGCGCATTGAGGGAGACCTGGGAATCGTTGGCGACGTGGATAATGACGCAGAAATCTCGCCCACACGCCCGATGTACGACCAGGAAGGCGAGCTGATTACGGACGACCCTGCTGAGGACGAAAAGGCGGCGGAAGAAGAGGGCGTCGATAAGAAATAGGTCGGGAATAGGCCAGGAATAGCGTTAGCCACATCAGGGTCGGCAACATCGGTAGTCTGGATCAAGTACGAATAAACCTATAAAAAAGGAGTGACCATGGTTCAGCGTGTAGGTGTCATCGGTGCAGGCCTGATGGGAGCCGGTATCGCAGAGGTCGCAGCCAAGGCCGGCAGCGACGTGCTGGTATGGGAGGCCAAGCAGGAGTTCGCCGATGCGGGTAAGACTCGCATCGAGAAGTCGCTGGAGAAGGCCGTGAGCCGCGGCAAGCTGTCCGAGGAAGACCGCGACGCAGCGCTCGGCCGACTGACCTTCACCACCAAGCTGGAAGACTTCGCTGACCGCGAGCTGGTGATGGAAGCCATCATCGAGAACGAGGACATCAAGAAGGATGTCTTCGCCAAGCTGGACGAGATCGTTGAGGATAAGAAGGCGCCACTGTGCTCCAACACGTCCTCCCTGCCGATCCAGACCATCGCCAGCGCCACCAAGAACCCGGGCCGTGTGCTGGGCCTGCACTTCTTCAACCCCGTTCCGGTTCTGCCGCTGGTGGAGGTCATCCCGGCGCTGACCTCCGACGAGGACGTCGTTGAGGTTGCACAGACCTACGCCACCGAGACCCTGGGCAAGCAGGCCATCCGTGCGAAGGACCGTTCCGGCTTTATCGTGAACTTCCTGCTGGTGCCGTACATGCTTTCCGCCATTCGCATGGTGGAAAACGGCGTGGCAACCCCGGAGGACATCGATACGGGTATGAAGTTGGGCGCCAACCACCCGATGGGCCCGCTGACCCTGGCCGACATGGTTGGCCTGGATACCTGCGCTTTCATCGCGGACGTCATGTACAAGGAGTTCGGCGACCCGAGCTACGCATGCCCGCCGCTGCTGCGCCGCATGGTCACCGCAGGCCACACCGGACGCAAGTCCGGCAAGGGCTTTTACGAGTACAATTAAAGCCACCATGCCCGCTGGGTGATTCGAGGGCCGTGACCGCGGCCCGGCCCGGTGGGCAGACCCCAACGAAAGGAAAGGTCACTACATGTCCATCGACGATCTGAAGAACAAGGCAGAGGGTGTCGCAGGTCAGGCCAAGGAGGCCGCCGGCGAGGCTACCAACAACGACGATCTGGCCAACGAGGGTCGCGCAGACCAGACCAAGTCCGACATCAAGGAAAAGGCCAACGAGCTGAAGGACAAGGCCACCGACGCTGTGAACAAGGTTCTGGGCGACGCTCAGAAGTAAAACTTTAGACAGAAAAATCCCGGCTGGAAGATTCAGCCGGGATTTTTGCTATTGCTGGGCTTGTGCTGGGGCCGGCAGCGCGGGTTAAGTAGCAAAAAGTGTGTCCGCTCGGC
>NZ_KV799277.1:11986-51798 GCF_001809885.1 Corynebacterium sp. HMSC058E07 | reverse complement strand
ACTCAAACGGAACAAAACCTGGGACACTTCAGATTGACGCTCGGCATGCTAACAGTTGCATCCATCGTTTTGGCGTTATGGATTATGTTTACAGTTCCTCCCCGGCCGGGACTTGTTGGAGATGGCCCAGGAACCAAAGTTCTTAAGAGATCGATTTTGATGCCTGGTGTGATGGGGGTGCTTGTAGCGCTCTTCGGCTGGACAGTAGCGCACAACATGGTTTACACGTACATTCAACCTTTAACTAGTGGTGTGGGAATAGCTCTTGGCGTAGATGTCGTGCTTCTATTTTTCGGGATTTCTGCGGGGATCAGTATTTTACTTACTGCTGTCGTTGTAGATAAGAGATTGTTCCTGACTGGTCTAATCTCAGGCGCGTTGATGCTTTTAGGATTCTTGCTCTTGTCGGTACCGGCAGCTCCCAACTATTTTTTCATTTCTGGAATAATCGTCTGGGGACTGGGGTTTGGTGGTGCACCGACAGTTCTGCAGACTGCCTTAGCCAGAAATGCAGTTAACTTGGCAGACATTGCACAGTCCTTTTTCGTTACTATCTTCAATTTTGGTGTAGGCATCGGTGGTGCGCTCGGAGGGGCAATATCGAGTCTTTGGGGTGCTTCTGCCCTTAGTATTGGTGCAGGGGTGATGTGTGTCTTAGTTTTCGGATTGCTCGTTGTGAGGAATAGAGATTTCGGAAGGCAGCTTTGAGAGCTAGGCCACACGCAGGTCGGGAGGTGCTTCTCAAAGCAGTCTTGAGCTGGCATCGTGAACATTACACAGCAAGCAGTTGAACAAACTGCACTACCGGAGGTAGCAAACCCGAAAGGGAATGTTACCTCCGGTTTCTTTCGTTTTCTGGTGTATAAGAGTCGAAGATTGCAGGTGCGTCGATTCAAACAGATTGTTCTAAGCTTGCACGCATGCCTTCTTCTGATATTCATGTCAGCGCTGTTGTAGTGAGAAATTCGCGGGGAGAAGTCCTTTGCGTGCGTAAGAAGGGCACTGCGCTATTTCAATTTCCGGGTGGCAAGCTCGAGTTTGCGGAGTCCTCGCTTGATGCGGTGATACGGGAAGTTAATGAAGAGCTGGGGATTTCGCTTGATGCTGCTCTCTTGGTTCCGATGGGAACATACCGTGCAGTTGCGGCTAACGAAGCCGGTAGCGATGTTGTTGCGGATCTTTTTTACTTTTCAGATTCGGTGGAGCCCGTGGCAGCTGCAGAAATTGCTGAGTGCGAATGGGTAAACCCGTCCGTGCCGAACGTTAAGTTGGCACCGCTTTTGAAAGATGAAGTGTTTCCGGAGTTGATTGCCAATCCTGTGCGTTCTGTAGCCGTATTTACAGGGGCGAGCAGTGGTCGCAACCATACCAATGCCTTTCTTGCTGATGCCCTAGGGGCGGGTCTAGCTGAGCAGGGCGTACGGATGATTTATGGTGGCGGCAAAGTCGGCCTTATGGGTGCTGCGGCGGATGCCTGTCTGGCCAACGGTGGCTGTGTAATCGGTGTGATTCCTCAGAATCTTGTCGATGGCGAAATTGCACATCCGGGTCTTTCGCACCTTGAGATTGTTGACACGATGTATCAGCGTAAGCAACGGATGAGTGACCTGGTCGATGCCTACGTGTGTTTGCCTGGCGGCGCTGGAACGTTAGACGAACTTTTTAATGCGTGGACAGCTCAACAGCTCGGGCTTCATCGCAAGCCCATTGCCCTTTTTGGTTCAAGTTTCTGGGCGCCTACGGTATCGATGCTCAAGCATATGGCAGACGAGGGATTTATTCGTCAAGATGATGTCGACACGCTTATTGTTGCCGACACCGTTGATGAACTTCTCGTCGCACTCAATTCTTGGGCTGCGCCGTGCCCCAAGTGGAATTAGTTTCTAAGTTGTATTGCAATAAGTACCGAGTAAAGCGATCTTTATTTGCATCTGCTGGGCTGAACGCTATACCGCAAACGGGTCGTGGTCCGGGTCGCTATTGAATTGAATCTCCAGGTCATGGGCGATCTTCTCCGCAAGCGAAGCGCCGAAGAAGTGGGAGACGAAGGCGACGGCCATATCTATCCCCGCTGCCACACCGGATGACGTCCAGCGATCACGGTCGTGCACCCACCGGGCAGAACTTTTCCAGTCGATGTTGTTGCCGAAAGAGGCGGCCCAATCAAACGCAAGTTTATTGCTGGTGGCGGCGTATCCCTCTAGCAAGCCAGCTGCGGCCAGAACCGCCGAACCTGTGCATATGGAACAGACAAGTGAGGCGCAACTCGCCATTTCGTAGATGCGGGCCAGGAAATCCGCATCTTTGACGAGAGCTCGCGTTCCCTGACCGCCCGGGATGATAACGGTGTCGCACACGAGGGAATCAAAGGTTGTGTCGGGGAGAATCTTCACACCTTGGGAGCTGGCTACCGGCTCCCCATCCGCGGATACAAACTTCACTTGAAGGTCAGGAACCTTAGCGAAGATTTCCGCGGGTCCAAAGACATCCAAGAGCTCGAATCCGTCGAAAAGAATAAACGCTACCTGCTGTGGTCGTTCGTTATTCATGAGCCTGCTCTCGAACCTGCTGCAGTTCTTCGTCCAATAAGGCCTGATCGATCGCGATTGCGGTGGCCACACCCGCGCCCATTGCTTGAGAAACCTGGTCAGGGGAGCTGGTGACGTTTCCTGCGGTCCACAGACCCGCGACGGACGTTTGGCCACGAGGTTGCCGTACTACCCAGCCGTTCTCGGATTCGCATCCGGCGGCTAGCAGCAGTTGATCATTGGGGTGGAAATCTGGTCCGGTAAAGCATGCCTCGAAGGCGCGGGTCGTGGAGGCGGAGCCGTCGGAAGAGGAGGGGTCGGAAGTGCTCACCAGAACCCCCGTGTCCGATGCTGGGTCGGGCTGTACGCCGGAGACGGGGGCGTCCATAAGAACAACACCGCGCTTTTCGAACAGTGCGCGGTCGGCCTCGTCGAGGGAAAGCCCGTTGGTGAAGAACGTGACGCGGTCGGTCCATTTACGCATCAGGTGCACCATGTGCATCGTGAAGCCAGGGTTCTTTCCGCCAATGACGGCGAGGTCGCGTCCGCGCACCTCATAGCCGTGGCAGTAGGGGCAGTGGACAACGCGGGATCCCCAGAGCTCAGTCAGTCCTGGTACGTCCGGCAGCTCGTCGGTGATGCCGGTTGCGACGAGAACCTGCCTGGCCAGAAGCTCCTGGCCGTCGGTGGTGGTGGCCTTCCAGGCGCTGTTCGCGCTCCCTACTTTGTCGAGCGCGGTGACTTCGCCGGGGATGACCTCGCCGCCGAAGGAAGCGAACTCGCTGCGACCTTGATCTAACAGCTCCATGGGGTTAACCCCATCGCGACCCATGATCCCGTGCGCGTGGGCGCTGAAGCGGTTTCGGGGTTTGCCGCTGTCGACGATTGCTACGCGCCGCTGCGCGCGGGCTAGGGTGACGCCCGCCGCTGTGCCCGCGAACCCGCCGCCCACGATGAGTACGTCGAGTGGTTTGGCCGTGTTGTTTTCCATGGTTCGAATCCTCTCTGGGGATTGCTGTACTTGGTCACCCAACCTACATGCTTGTTGTAGTGAGGGAAGGGGTTGTGGAAGTGATTCGCGGCTGGAGAAAGATTGCGCGCCCGACCAGCGTCTAGCTGGTTCCGGGGAAACTTTATTGAAAACGTATTGACAACGCAGCAGGTGAGGGGCAGTATAGAAAGCGTCAAAGCAACCGACTGGCCCGCCCGACCAAGGGGAAGTGGCTCCATGGTTGCCCTGGATTAATAAGGAGTTCATCATGAGCTGCACCACTCACGCCGACCACGATCACAAGCACGGTTCGAACTGCGGCCACGTTGCCGTCCCGCACGGCGACCACGTCGATTATGTTCACGACGGTCACCTGCACCGCGAGCACGAGGGCCACTGGGACGAGTGCGAGACCGTCGAGCACCACGTCCACGAGGGTCACGACCACGAGCATGGCCCGAACTGCGGCCACGTTGCCGTCCCGCACGGCGACCACGTCGACTACATTCACGACGGCCACCGTCACGCGAAGCACGGCGACCACTGGGACGATCACTAAAGCTCGATCACTAAAGCTGCGGAGAAGAGTGACTACTCAATAGTCACTCCGGTAACATAGGCCACCTGAAACGCCAGTGAAAGGAGCGTTGGGTGACGTACCCGCAAGGAAACGACGACCAGACTCGCATGTTCAACACGCAGGGCGGTGCTGGCAACGGTGGCTACGGTGGCTACGGTGGCTATGGCAACCAGGGCTACAACTCCGGCTACAACCAGCCACAGCAAGATTCCCGCGAAGGGCTGCTGGCCGGTCGATATGACGGCAAGAAGGTCGCGGTGAACCTCATCGTCCTCGCCGTCTTGGCTGCGGCCGTCACCTTCGCTGCGGTGTTCATCGCGGATCTCCTTGTGAGCTTCATCCCTGGCGAAGCTTCTGCAGGCGTAGGATCCGCGGTACTCACTGGCGTGGTAGCGGGCGTCATCGGAGTACTTGCCGGACTGCTATACATTCCGGTCTCCGGTACGGGTAACGAGCACCTCTTCGGAATGGCGGTGATTGCCCTGGCGGCCGTCGCCGCGATCGCATGGGTCTTTGCAGGTGGGCTGCTGGACGGCGATTGGGGGACGCTCGTCACGCTCACGGGCATTGTCTGCACCGCCGCGATTGCGTATGTGGTGCCGTCCCGTATTGAATCGGCAGCCGTTTACGGCCCGCGCCGCTAAATATTTTTTCGCCAAACCTTCCGGCAGGGTAGTTACGACCCGGAAGTCTCAGATTAGTCCTTTTTGACGGAGCTCCAGCGGAGGTTGGGGAATCGGGCGAAGCCTTGATCGTCGCTGATCAATGTTGCTTCCTCTGCGATCACCGTGGAAGCGATCCATGCGTCGGGGATTTCGTTGCCACGGAGTTTATGCAGTTGAACCATCTCGTCAAAGATGTCCCACGATGCGTTTACCGGATGCAGAAGTACGGCGTTGGGGGAGGCGAGGATTGATTTGATTGCCTCCAAGGCCTGACCTGGGGTGAGGGGAGTCGAAAAGATCTTCGGGTTCGTCATGATTCGAATGAATCCGGTGGCAACGACGTCGAGGATTCCGACCGATTCACGCTGAGCAAGCGCGTTCTCGAGCCATTGTTTTGCCTCAGTGTGTCTAGGTGCAGTGAAGCTGAACGCGTTAATTAGTACGTTGACGTCAGGGACGATCATCGAGAACCTCCCATAGGGCATCTTTGTCGTCAATGTCTACGAGCATTGGGCCGCAATCAAATACTGGAAGTGTGACGGCAGTTGATTGGTGGGGGGTGCTGTCTACGTGCTCCAAAGCGGTTCGTATTACCTCTTCCACATAGGAGCTTAAAGTCAGGTCATTCAGCTTCGCTTGCCGCTTGGCGGCTTCGAGGAGTTTGGGGGGGAGGTTAATTGTGGTGCGCATAAACACAATAGTAACCGGCATCAAAGCATCAAACAAGAGGTGCATTGATGTAAATGCCTGTTCAGGGCATGTGAATGTCAGATCTTGTGCTATTTGTTAGATGGCGGGCGGGGATGAGAAACCCCTGAAATTTCTTTATCAATGTAGAAATTCTCGTCGTTTTAGGCACTTTTCGGTTGACGCACCCCGGGGGTGGGTGCGTAAGTTTGCGGACTTACGAGCAATCGGCCGGCCACCCGGCTGGCCACGCGAAAGGAGTTTTCGTCTACATGAATAAGTCCGTAAAGACCGCTTTCGCCCGTATTGGCATGGCTGCAGGCCTGGTTGCTGCCCCGGCGGCAGCCGCCACAGTCGCAGCCCCGGCCGCACAGGCTGCACCTGTTAGCGCCTGGGATCAAGTCGCACAGTGCGAGTCCGGCGGCAACTGGAAGATCAACACGGGCAACGGCTACTACGGCGGGCTGCAGTTCAGTGCCCAGACCTGGTCTGGCTTCGGCGGTGCGAAGTACGCCCCGACGGCTAACCAGGCCACGAAGGCGCAGCAGATCGAGATTGCCGAGAAGGTTCTGGCCAAGCAGGGCGCAGGCGCTTGGCCGAACTGCGGCAAGGTGCTCGGCTAATTGCCGAGCTAGGTACCGGATTAATCAAGTACCGCGCTAACTTAGGCGTCCAGGTATTTTTCCGGAATATCGAGAGCTACCAGGTCCTCCCGGGACTTGGTGGATTTTTCTAGCGCTACCTTCACCACGTGGCGCATCTGATCCTCGGGATCGGGAATGCGGCGCTGTTCGGACATCAGGACGGTCAGGATCTCCGGCTGATCCTTGAAGCAGTGCCAGACCACGGCATTCGCCAACGACTCCAGCACCAGGCCGCGCGGCTGCAGAGCCTGCTTCGGACGGTCGGCGCGCTTGCCACCACCCCGCGGGCGCACGTGCAAATCCTGCTGGCCGATACCAACGACCGAACCATCCTTGTTGTAAATGATGGAGGTGTACGGCACGTTGCAGTAGCCGTCCTCGTCGACAGTGGTGGTGATCCAGTCGATCAGCTCGGGGGTAAGTTCTACGTCCATGTACGCGCCGCTGCGTCCGGGCTTGAGGAATTGGAAGGTGCCGGTGCGCGTCCAGGCCTCGTATTCAGTGCCGAGTCGGCGGGCAATGAGGGTGCCGAACAGCACATCCGTCATGGAAAACAGGGTGCCGCCGAAAGCTGCGCCGTGCATGTTTGCGTTCCACCAGCGCAGGTTCAGCACGATGCGTGCAAAGGCCCAGTCGTCCGAGACCTCGGTCATCTTAATGCCGGAAAACAGCAGTGGCGGCCAGAGGTTCATCATGCGTCGCATGCGGCTCGGCTTCTTAATCATTTTGTTCACGAAGCCGGGTACTGCCTTCATCTGTGCTTGGTAAATCTTCTTTAGAGGTTTCATGATGCGTTTATGGTATCGCGGACCGCCTACGGCAGGCAGGTATAAAAGTATTCTTTTCTTGTTGACGCCCCTACGCCCGCGCCGTACCGCATGAGTGTTCGAAACTTACCGTGGATTAACGCTGGATCTTGCGGGGGTTGTCCGGCTGGGTTGCTAGCGTGATGGGCTATGAGCAAGAGGGTAAGCGGCCGTGTAGTCGGCGGCGCGCGTGTAGTCGGCGTGCGCGGTGTGGCAGCGCTGGTGCTGGGCGCAAGCCTGCTGCTCGGCGGGTGCGTCGAGGGTGCGGAGATTCTAGAGGGCGGAAGTTCGGCGTCCCAAAACTCGGAAACGACAGTAGAACCGCCTACAGAAACAATCCCCGACCAGCCGGAACCGCCGGCGGCGCCAGAACAGACAGAGCAGTCAGACCAACCGACTCAGCCCGCAGAGCAAGAAACGCCCGCAGTGCCGGAACGTTCACTGCACCAGCAGAACATGCTGGATCTGCTGGAGACGCTGGCGGTGAAGGGGCGCGCGCCGAAGACCGGCTACAGCCGCGCCGAGTTCGGCCAGCGGTGGAAGGACATCGACCGTAACGGTTGCGACCAGCGCAACGACATCTTGGCGCGAGACCTTACCAACGTGTACGCGCCAAAGGGTTGCAAGGTGCTCAGTGGGGACCTGGATGACCCCTATACCGGCCAGCTGATCCATTTCGTTCGTGGGCAGAAGACCAGCCAGGCGGTGCAGATCGACCACGTGGTGGCGCTTGCTGATGCGTGGCAGAAGGGCGCGCAGCAGCTTACGCCGGAGCGGCGCGAGCAGTTCGCCAACGATCCGCTGAACCTCCTGGCTGTTGATGGACCTTCGAATATGCAGAAGGGCGCGGGCGATGCTGCGACGTGGCTGCCTGCGAATAAGTCCTTCCGCTGCACTTACGTCTCTATTCAGGTGCGGGTGAAGGCGGAGTATCAGTTGTGGGTGACACAGGCGGAGAAGGAAGCGATCCGGCGCGAGCTCGGCCGCTGTTAGAAGCGCAGATAGAGGGCCACTTCCACCGGTTGCACTTCCAAACTAGACTGCTTGGTCTATAATCGTTGAAACGATGCGCACCGGGCTGTGAGTTCCCGGCGCACAAAACGCGCAAAGACGCGCTACCAAGCACTAGGTCGAAAGGGAGTTTCCATGGCCCACAACACAGACGCCATCCACGCAGGCTACGAGCCCGACGAGTTCATGGGCTCCATCAACGTACCGATCTACGCCTCCACCACGTTCGCCCAGAACGCGCCGAATGATCTGCGCGGCGGCTATGAGTACGGCCGGGTGGCGAACCCGACTGTCGATTCGCTGGCCCGCACGATTGCGGCGCTCGAGGGCGGCAAGCACGGCCGTATCTACTCTTCCGGTATGGCAGCGACCGACCACCTGCTGCGCGTGCTGCTGCGCCCCGGTGATCACCTGATCATGGGGCACGATGCTTACGGCGGCACGTATCGCCTGATCGCGACCGCTTTCAAGGATTGGAATGTGGACTTCACCGTCGTTGACACCACCGACGCAGAGGCCGTCCGTGCGGCGCTGACCCCGAAGACAAAGCTGGTGTGGCTCGAAACTCCGACGAACCCGCTGCTCGCTGTGTCCGACATCGCCGCCATCGCCGAGGTGCTTGCCGATGAGTGTGGTAGTGACGCCCCTACGCGCCCGAAGTTGATCGTGGATAACACTTTCTGCAGCCCCTACCTGCAACGACCTCTGGATCAGGGCGCGGACGTGGTGCTGCACTCCACGACGAAGTACATCGGTGGACACTCCGATGTGGTCGGTGGTGCGATCGTCAGCAACGATGCGCAGCTGGATGAGGATCTGGACTTCCTGCTGGGCGGGGCAGGTCCGATTGCTTCGCCTTTTGATGCCTACCTCAACGCCCGTGGCTTGAAGACCCTGGGTGTGCGGATGGATCGCCACTGCTCGAACGCCCAAGCTATTGCGGAGTACCTGGACGGCCGCGACGAGGTCGCCACTGTCCTGTACCCCGGCCTGCCACAGCACCCGGGGCACGAGGTGGCTAAGCGCCAGTCCACCGGTAAGGGATTCGGCGGCATGATCTCCGTGCGTTTCCACTCCGAGGAGGCCGCGCTGAAGTTCTGCCAGTCCACCAAGCTGATCTGCTTGGCTGAATCCCTGGGCGGCGTGGAGTCTCTGCTGGAGCACCCGGCGACGATGACCCACCAGTCCGTGACGGGTTCTCAGTTGGAGGTTCCGCGCGACCTGGTGCGTATCTCCATCGGGATTGAGGATCTGGAGGATCTGCTCGCAGATGTCGCGCAGGCGCTGGAGCAGCTTTAAGATCTGGACTTATGAAGTCCTTTTCTTCTTCCAAGTCCTTGGCTGCACTGGCCACCGCAACTGCCCTGGTTGCCGGCGCCGCGAGTGTAGCTCCGGCCCAGGCCGCAGCGTCGTCCGAGGGTAAGGGGTCCAGTACGGCTCCGATTACCCAGCCCGTCGACCCGGATGACAATCCAAAGAATCCGCAAGCGAACAACGAGGGCTCGCTGGCTAGCAGCGTGGAATCCGCGAACCCGGGCGCGGAGTGGTTGTTGAAGGCCTTCCCGCTGGGCAGCACTGACCCTGCGGGTTCCCTGGGCAAAGATGCGCCGCCGATCGCAGGCATTCTGGCCTGGGTCGGCGGCATCGCGGGCGTATTCGCCCTGGGCGCTGCGGCGTTCGGTGCTTACCAGCACGCCGTTCAGCAGGGATGGATCAAGCCACTATAAATAGTGGCTTGTGCGCAGGGCGTTAGGCGGATTCGCCTTCGCCGCCCTTGTAACCCAACTGTTCGAGCAGCCCGTTCAGCTCCCCATCCTCCGCGTTGTAAATGTCGGCTTCGAGGATGATGCCCTTGTCCTTGTTGATGATGAAGAGCTTCTCGTGAGCCAGCTCTTTGAAGTGTCCGGCGTAGTTGTTCGGGTCGTTGCTTACGACAACCGGGTTCTGGCTATTGAATTCCTTTGACTTAGTGTCGACATACTCTTTGTCGTTGATGAGGTCGACTTGGTTGTATGCCCAACCGGTGCCCCGGACACCCGTGCAGCGAAGGCCGTCCATTTCGCGGGACGGGCGACTGCGGTCTCGGTAGCGGAGATTAAAGTGGCCGTTCTTGCAGCGGTTGACTAGATCGTTTAGCTTCGCGGGCATTGCGCCCTTGTAAGGCTCCTCGAGGGTGTTATCCGGGCCGCCGAAAGTGCCGGGCGCAGCAGGAGTGTCTGTAGCAGAGCTGGAGCTGCTGGAAGTGCTGCTAGACGAGCTAGTGTCCTCGCTAGACGGAGTGTCTTCGGTGCTTGTCTCCTCAGTGGTTTCCTCTGCACCCGTGGATTCCGTCGAGGAGCTGTCGGCGGTGTTCTTTGTTTCCTCGTCATCCTTCACGACAAAGAAGTAGCCACCGACTGCCAGCGCGACCACTACGACTAGGGCTGCGATGATGCCGATGATCTTGCCGGCACCGCCACCCGAATTCTGAGGCTGGCCGTAAGCTGTCGCCCCCGAGCCATACCCTGCTGCACCTGCGCCGTACCCACCCTGGTCGAAAGGGCTCTGGGGCTGCTGGCCGAAGCTGTTCTGCCCCGGCTCGCCATAACCGTCGAACTGGCTCGGCTGGCCAAAGCCGCCCTGCGGAGCCTGCTGGCCATAGCCACCCTGTTGGCCCGGTTGTGCGCCGGGGTATTGCGCGCCTTGCGGATTCTGGCCTGGGTTCTGCCCCTGCGCCGAATTCCACTGCGTGGTTTCGTCTGTCGGGTTGGAGCCGTTAAAAGGGTTGTCGCCCCCGTTGCTATCGCCCGGATTGGGAGTGTTTCCGTAAGGATTGTTGTTCGTCATGGTGGAGTGAAAGTCCTTCAAGTCTCAAGAAACGTCTTTGCTTTTTGCATGGCTCAGAAATTGTGAGCGCATTCGTGGGGTTGAATGCTGCCACGCGACTTGGTGTTCCGCTACGTGTTCAGTTGGGGTGATATAGGGGTGACAGATGGGGGGATGTGTCACCCCACTAAGGGGATTATTTTTCCGAGTAGCCCAGTTCGATGAGTGCCTGCTTCGCCTTTTCCTCATCGCCTAAGTGCAGGGTGGTTTCCATCAGGTAGCCCTTGGACTTGTTGAAGACGAACACGATCGGGGAGTACGTGTCCGGAATGTAGCCAGCGAAATTATCCGGGGCGTCGGACCAGATCTCGGCGTTGTGGTCCTTGGCGTACTTGATCTCGGTATCGGGAGCCTTGGAGTCCTTGATGAGCTTAATCTGCTTGTACTCCAGCGCTGTGTCCCAGACACCGGAGCACTGCATTCCCTGGACTCGTCGCTTATTTTCCCGGTTCAGCTCAAAGGTGCCGGACTTGCAGCCGTAGACCATATCCTTGAGCTTCGCCGGCATTGCGTCCGCGTATTCCTTGGTCAGCGAATCATCGGGGCCACCGATTCGACCGCGTTCCCGGGGCTGCTTCGAAGTAGAGGACTCGGAGGAAGAAGACTCGCTGCTGCTTTCCGAAGACTCCGAAGTTTCCTCGGAGGATTCACCCGACTTTTCCGCGCTGCTCGAGGAACCGGAGGCCTCGGTAGAGCCTCCCTCATCGTCCTTGTTCAGCAGGAAGTAACCACCGACGATGAGACCAATCACTACGACAGCTGCAACGATGATGCCGACGATTGTTCCGGTGTTTCCACCACCGCCGTTGCCACCATTCATCGGCTGGCCATATGCGCCGTGAGGTTGCGAGTTGAAGGGGTTCTGGTCGAACCCTTGCTGACCGAGGCCCTGCTGGCCGTAATTTTGCTGACCATAGCCTGGCTGGCCGTAGTTCTGCTGGCCGTAACTTTGCTGACCATAGCCTGGCTGGCCATAGTTCTGTTGACCGTAGCCTTGCTGGCCGTATCCCTGCTGACTGTACTGTTGTCCCTGATTAGCGGCTCCGTCCGGGTTCTGACCCGGGTTCTGTCCCGGATTGAACGGGGAGCCACCATCACCGAAGTTGTTCGACATGTGAAATCCTTAGAGAAACGCCATAATCATTTATTAGGCCAAAGATTAATACATAGAATTGACCGCTGCAGTGCTCTAGGAATTTTTCGAAGCCAAGTCGGGAAGAACCTCCTTGTGGCGCCACCCCGGCCGCTACATTGGGACTCATGAGTACTAACGCTGCAGCAACCGAACCTTACCCATCGTCCGACTCCCGCGTAGCCGTTGTCACCGGCGCAAGTGCTGGCATTGGGGAAGCAACCGCCAAGCTCCTGGCCGCGGATGGCTGGCACGTCGTTGTGGCTGCTCGTCGTATGGAAAGGCTAGAGCAGGTCGCGCAAGAGATCGCCCAGGAGGGCGGTAAGGCTACGCCCCTTGCGCTCGATGTGACGGATGGGGCGTCAATAAATAGTTTCACCGCAGCCGTGGCCGAGCTGACGGGCTCCAAGGTGGATCTGCTGGTCAACAACGCAGGTGGCGCGCGTGGCCTCGACCTGGTGCTGGAAGCCGATCCGGAGGATTGGCGCTGGATGTTCGAAGCAAACGTGATGGGCACCCTGGAGGTCACCCGCGCGCTGTTCGATCAGCTACAGGTGGCGGAGGCGCCGCAGGTGATCAACGTGGTTTCCGTCGCAGGTCGCGGCGCTTACCGAGGGGGCGCCGGCTACAATGCGGCGAAGTTCGGGCAGACCGCACTGACCGATGTGATGCGCATGGAGTTCGCCGAATCTGGCGTGCGCGTCTGCCAGGTGGACCCGGGACGGGTGGCCACCGACTTCAGCCTCAATCGTTTCAAGGGCGATGCCGAGCGCGCGGCGGAGGTCTATGCAGACAAGCTAAACCTGCAGGCCGAAGATATCGGCGAGACCATTCGTTGGGTCGCGGGGCGGCCACGCCACATGGACGTTGAGTCCATCATGATCCGCCCGCTCGACCAGGTGTAAGCCCGGCAACGCGCCGGGCACGAGCTGCTACTGGAAGGTGACGGCGGTGCCGGTCGCGCTGACCATCACCATGCCGCCCTGCCCCAGGGACTCGTAGTCGATGTCGACACCGACGATGCCGTGCGCGCCCATCTCCAGCGCGCGATCCACCATCTCCTTCAGAGCGGTCTCGCGGGCCTGCAGGATCTCGCCCTCGTAGGCGGAGGAACGGCCACCGGTGAGGTTACGGAAGCCCGCACCGATGTCCTTGAACATGTTGATGCCCGCCACGGTCTCACCCGAAACGATGCGCAGGTACTGCGCGATGGAGTGGCCTTCGACGGAGTTAGTGGTAGTGACGATCATGGTGTTGCTGGCCTTTCTGCGATTTTTTCTTAATGACGCCCACAGTCCCAGCGTGCGCGCCTGTGCAACCGACTATAGAGGAACGCGCGGGGCTGGCGGCTGAAAAAAGGTCAGCTGGTGACGGGGTTGGTTGTGAAGTGTGCCTATGAAAGGCACGGAAGTTACGGAGAGTGGAGCGACGTGTGCGTTTGCTCCGGAGCTTAGAAACTGACTAGAGTTATGGTAACCATTGCATAGGTCAGGACAGATGGGCGGAGAATGAGCTTAATCCAAATTTCGGAAGCAGCGACCAAGTTGGATGTCTCGATAGACACAATCCGGCGCTGGGAGAAAAAAGGGCTTGTAAAGGCTTACCGTAACGCCCGAGGTCAGCGGGAGTTCGACTTCGATGAGATTGAACTTCTAGCAAAGAAACTTAGCGGGGAGTCCACAGGTCGAGGTTTTCATGTCTTTGAAAGTAAACCGACCGGACGCACCGCGATCGATCTTTTCGCAGGAGCCGGGGGGACAGCGCTTGGTCTTGAAAACGCAGGGTTTGAGCACGTTCTAGTTAATGAAATCGACAAATGGGCTGCGCAAACCCTACGAGCTAATCGTCCGGAATGGAATGTTGTCGAAGGTGACGTTCATGAACTCACATTTGATAACAGCTATCCGGATTTGGATCTCGTTGAGGGCGGGTTTCCATGTCAAGCGTTTAGCTACGCAGGCAACAAGAAGGGTTTCGCCGATACCCGAGGTACTTTGTTTCACGAATTCGCACGGATCGTAGGGGAAACACGCCCCAAAGTCGCTATGGGCGAAAATGTTCGAGGGCTGCTAAAGCACGACAACGGGCGAACTTTGAGAACCATGATTGGAATTCTTCAAGATCTTGGCTACAAAGTGGCCTACAGATTGTTGCGAGCACAATACCTAGACGTAGCTCAGAAGCGTGAACGGCTGATTATTTTGGCGGTACGTGGAGATCTAGATCTGCCGATTCTCTTCCCGAAGGAGAAAAACTACACGCTATCCCTCAGGGAGGTTATTTCTGATGTCCCGGCGGGGCCGGGAATGGAATACAACGACTGGAAGCACGAGGTGATGGAACGAGTCCCTGAGGGAGGAAACTGGCGCGACCTCCCTGAAGATATTCAGCGGTCGTATATGAAGGCAAGCTTCTTCCTAGGTGGTGGAAAAACCGGGATGGCTCGCAGGCTTTCCTGGGATGAGCCATCCCTGACGCTTACTTGTAATCCGGCACAGAAGCAGACGGAGCGATGCCACCCGAGCGAAACGAGGCCACTGAACGTGCGAGAATACGCACGCATTCAGTCCTTCCCTGATGAGTGGGATTTCCAGGGAAGCGTTTCGCAGCAGTACAAGCAAATAGGCAACGCTGTGCCGGTAAATCTGGCCTACCACGTCGGAATCGGTATCCAGGCAATGCTCGATGGTGTAGTTCCCGAAGGCTACGAAGAGGTTCAGCCTGAGGAAAAGGTACTAGCGACAATCTTCGACTAGTGCGGATTGTGTCGGGAGGCTCTTCCGAATGGATTGATCAATGTAGACATCTGTTATCAGGTTGGTCTGATCTGTCTTATGTACGCTGACTTCATTTAGAACTTTCCTAAATACTGGAGGTAACGCGTGCAATAGCTGGTTGAGAGCATCTGGGTCTCCGGTTACGAGATGGTAGGCAGTGGTTCCATCTATGCAGCGTACGTATGGTACTTCTACCCGTTCTGCAATCTTCCAAGGCTTATCGTAAGGTTCCTGTTTATCGGGAACAATTTGGATTAGGTAGGCAACCCATTTGGATTCTCCGCCACGGGACTTGACCGCAGTTTTTAGATCATCCCAGACCGAGCGTTTCTGAGAAGCATTCATCGTGTTGTAACGCATTTTGACTTCCGCCAACACGTTGCGATTGCCGGCTAGAGCAATTTTATCGTCGGAATAGATATCGAAAACTCCACCGCGAGCGCCCAAGTCATTCCAGCCGACGGCATTACCCAGGATAGATTGGTGAAAACTTCCAATCGCATTCTGAAGTGTTTTTACAACTGAAACGTCTTTGGCGATCCGCGCGACCGTTTTTTCGGGCAGGTCAAGGAAGGTGCTAAGCGCGATAGCCAGCGTAGGATCTGTTTGAAGATTCTTTTTCTGTTCACCAGTGATCTTCTGAAGAGCTTTGCCGAAGCTCTGAAGTGTAATAGCTTCGACTTTCTCCTGTGAAATCCATTCAATAGGCCAGTCTGTGCTTGTGGACATTTGTACCTCCAGTTCTTTTAGCTAAAAATCAGTCTAATCACTCAGCTTCATCTGTGGAAAAGCATTTTAGGGAATAGTCTGGGGGCATGGTCACCGTGATCGCCAGTCCGCAGTCCACCTCCGACGATCTCGGGCCGCTGACGTTGGAGGATCTGCCGGAGGATCTTATCGCCACAGTGCGCGGCGCCAAGTACGTGGAAGTGTTTACAGGAGCTGGCATGTCCGCCGATTCCGGTTTAGATACCTTCCGCGACGCGCAGACCGGCATCTGGTCTCATATTGATCCCCAGGCGATGGCCAGCTTAGATTCCTGGGCGAAGGACCCCGAGCCCATGCTTGCCTGGTATCTGTGGCGGGCGGTGTTATGCCGCCGCGCAGAGGCAAACGCGGGGCACCGGGCGATAGGTGAGTGGACGGAACGAGGGGGCGTCACCGTACATGTAACCACCCAGAACATCGATGACCTGCACGAGCGTGGCGGCAGTAAGAACGTGGCGCACCTACATGGGAGCCTGTTTCGCTATCGATGCAGCATTTGTAGCAAGCCCGCGCGCATGCCCGAGCTGCCCGAGAAGCAGGTGGAACGTGCCACGCCGCCGACGTGCTCGCTGTGTGGAAATCCGGTGCGTCCCGGCGTGGTGTGGTTCGGTGAGTCGTTGCCACACCGGGAGTGGGAGGCCGCCGAGGAGGCTATGCGGGCGGCGGATCTGGTGGTGATCATTGGCACGTCAGGAGTGGTGTGGCCCGCCGCAGACCTGCCCGCGATCGCAGCCCAGCGCGGCACGCCTATCGTGGAGATCTCGCCCGCGCGCACCGACCTGACGGAAATGTGCACATGGTCTCTGCGCACCACCGCGGCGAACGGGGCGCCGCTGCTGGTGGAGGCTGCGGAGGGCGCCGACTAGCGCCGGGTTGATTTAGCCCGACTAGCGCCCGCTAGTTCTGCGGGTTTGGAGGCGCGGGCTGATTCTTCTTGGGCATCAGCCCGACGTTCATTGGCGGGATCTTGTGGTTCGGATCGAACATCTGTGCCTCTAGCTCCGGAGCCAGAGTCTCCGCGAAGATGTTGTTGAAGTGGTGCGCATCGCGGTAGACCGCCATGTTGCCGATGATGGACGGGCACCAGTCCTCGCGGCACACCGCCGCGGTCAGATCCAGGAGGGTCACGTCCATGCCCTTGTAAGCATCGATGGAAGGATCCTCAGGCAGCAGGGAATCCCAAATGCTCTGGCCACACTCGGCGTTGATGGCCAGCACCTCATCGAAGTTCGGGCGACCGGGGTTAGCCAGGCCAGGGAAACCATCGTCTTCCGCAGCTTCGCCCTGCTTGCCTTCCATCATCTCCGCCACGCAGGTGCGCATGTCACGCGGTGCGCCGTTGGCGTTGGTCTGCCACGGGTTATCGCGCATCAGCCAGCTGTGGATGCCCTGGTCGGTAAAGCTCTGGACCAGATCCTTGTACTCCTGCGGCACCTGCTCCGGGCCCGCGCCACCGATCGTGGACGGTCGGGTGCCGGTCATGAAGATGCCCTCTGTCGGCGGGTGCTCCTTGATGTATTCCACGACCTTTTTCGACCAGCTGATGCAGGTGGGGTAGGGATCGCCGTTGACGCGCGGGATGTTGGCGTTCACCGGGCAGCCCATCTTCAGGATCGGGATCATCTTCACGTGCCGGTTGCGGCCCACGATGTCCAGCGCCGGAATGTAGTGCTCGGAGTGCGAACCGCCGATGACGTACAGGGTCTTGTCAGAGTGGATGTCGCCGTAGGCGCATTCCTCGTCGGAACGGTTGTAGTTCTTCTTCAGAATCAGCGCATCGCTATCGAAGCCGATCTGGCAGCCATCCGGCTGGGTCTGCGGCAGCAGCGAATGGAAGTCCTCCAATGGTGGCACCAGCGGCATGTTCTCCGGCACGGGAGCGTTGTTTAGGAAGCTTGCCGCGCCGGGGTAGATTGACCGATCGGCCGCCAGATCCCACAGCTGTTCGCTGTTCACGTCCTCGCGGTGCTGGAGGTACTTCGGGGAAACCACCACTGCGCCGGCGATCACGATAACCAGCACGGCGTAAATGGCCTTCGGCCAGGCGGAAAGGGACTTTGCCCAGTAACGAGGGCTCAGCAGCACCCAGTTACGCTCCGGCTTCTTGCCCTGGCGCAGCGGGCGCTCGATCAGGATGTTGGACAGCCAAGCCAGCACCACGCTGCCCCCGATCACAGCTGCGCCCAGCGCCGGGGTGACCTTGGGGACGTTGAAGTAGTAGACGCACAGCACCAGGATGGGCCAGTGCCAGACATACAGCGCGTAGCTAATGCGGCCCAAGAACTGGAACGGACGGGTCAGTAGCATCCGGGTAACGCCGACGGGCTCGCCGGAGTGGCCGGCAACAACCACCAGCAGCGCGCCGACCAGCGGCACCAGCGTCCACGGGCCCGGGAACTGGGAAGAGCCATCCAGGAAGATGCCGGTACCGATGATCATGGCCAGACCCACGATGCCCATGATCGTGCGCGTCCAGCGGCCGAGGGGACGCAGCACAGGGTTGCCGTTGGCATCTCGGCGCAGCAGCAACATGCCCAGCAGACCGCCCAGGCCGATCTCCCAGAAGCGGCTCAGGGTGGAGTAGTAGTTGATGGTTTGGTCTTCTATGTGGAAGTACGTGGCGTAGGCGAAGGAAAGCACCGTGGCGGCGGTAAGCACAACAAGCAGTACTTGGCGGGCGTACTTGCGGAAGATCAGGGCAATCAGAGTGATAACCAGTAGCGATCCGGCGTAAATCTGCAGCTGGGCAGACATGGACCACAGGTGCTGGAACGGGCTGACCGTGGTCTTCACGGACGTGTACTCGCGGCCGGTGTATGCCAACTGCCAGTTGATGTAATAGCCCAGGGCGGCCACCGCATCCTTCGCCATCTGCACATGCACGAGGCGGTTCATCAGCAGCAAGGAGGCCGCAAGCACGCTAGCAACCACCACCGCGAGCAGCGGGAAGAGTCGCCGGATAATGCGGATCAGAGACTGCGGGAACGTCAACCCCTTCGGGTTCTGCGCATTTCGCAGCTGGCTGCCAAAAAAGAAGATGCCGCCGAGCAGCAGGAACACGTCCACGCCCGAGCTGACTTTGCCGACGAAGACGTGGAAGACCACGACCAGGCCGATAGCCAGGCCGCGCAGCCCCTCAATGTCGTAGCGCATGCTGGAGGAGCGCACGCCGGACTTACCGGAAGAGCCAACCTTCTTGGCGGTGCTTTGCGCAGCGCCGGTGGATTCCGTTGATTGTTTCGCCGTTGATTGTTTCGCCTGAGTGGCGTCCGACTGCTCCGTTGTATGGTGCGAGTTCTCGTCCGCCGTAGAGTTTCCCTGTGCCATAACTTGAATCAGTCTATTGACCAGCGGGAAAAATATCGAAACGACTCACCCGTCAGCGCTCAAAGTGCATAGGCCTGCAACTTTTGGCGCTGCCTGTTTGCGCCGTGGAACCGCGCCACCGAGCTACTCGAAATACACATCCTCCAAGGACAGTGCCTCCGCTGCGCTGGCCTGCTTACGGGCTGTTTCCACGTAACGCGCTGCATGGGCGATGAACCCCTGCCGCTCCTCCTCAGTCAGCTCGCGCCGTACCTTCGCGGGCAACCCGGCGGCCAAGCTGCCAGCCGGAATCTTCTGGCCTTCCAGCACCACCGCGCCCGCGGCGACGAGGCTACCGCTGCCGATCACGGACCCGGACAACAGCGCCGACTGCATGCCGATCAACGTCCCCGCACAGCACGCACCCATAGAACACCGAGGAATCCGCCCCGATCTCTACATCTCCAATGATCGTCACGCCGGGGGAGATCATCGCGCTGCGGTGGATCCTCGGCGCCTTGCCCTGAAACGGAAGGATGAGCGGTGCTGCATTCATGTTCTCTATGCTAACTATTTTTGGACGCCCCCACGCCCCCCTTTCCCGAATGGTTCACGCAACATCGCAGGATCGGTAGCGTTGGCGTCATGAGTAAGAACACCACGAACGACGACCAGCCAGTAACGATCCTGGTCGTCCACCACAGCCCCACAGAGAAGGCCCAAAAGCTGGCGGACACAGTCCTCGCCGCAGCGCGCGCCGCAGCCGAGGAAGTGAATGCCGAGATGGGGGAGGCCGGGGATGGCGGCGGCCAGCCAGCCGTGCAGGTCCTGGAGCGGCAGGCATTGGATCCCGATGTCGACGAGCTGCGCGGCGCCAGCGCGGTGATCCTGGGAACTACTGCCAACTTCGGCTACATTTCCGGCGCCCTCAAGCACTACTTCGACACGGTGTACGTGCCGGTCCTAGAGGACATGAAAAACACCCCGACCAGCTGGTGGATCCGGGGTGGATATGACACGACAGGTGCGGAGAAAGCCATGCGCTCCATCCTCACCGGGTTGGAATGGCAGACGGTCGCCGAACCCGTCGAGTTCACGGGAGATATTGAGCCCCACCTGGCGGAGCTAGAGGTGATGGCGCAGGCGGTAGTGGGCCAGGCTGTGGCGTCGATAATTTAAGGCGCTTTAGCGCTGGTCGGACAGCGCGTAAGCAGCACCGGCGACGGCCGCAGTGACCGAAAGAACCGCAGGCCAAGCACCAATCTTCTTAGCCAACGGGTGGGACAGGCCGAACGCCGCGATGTAGCCGGTGGTCAGCCCCGCAGCTACCCCGGCACCGGCCTTGGCATTCCAGGAACGGGCGGCATAGCCCCCGGCAGCAGCGAGGATGACGCCGCCGAGTGGCCGGATGCCGGTCTCCCGCGCAGTCAACCAACCACCGATAAGACCGGTGGAAACAACCGCGGCGGTGCTGACCTCCTTCGCAGGCTTCACAGTGGTGGTGGGCTTGAGCTGATCCAGCTTCGTTTTCTTAGACATGCCCCCACCCTACGCGCGCGACGAGACCTAGACTTCGTATAATCGACAAAACGATGACTAGGGTGGCAAGTAGTTCAAGGTACAACGATCATGAGGAGGAACATTCCATGGTTGATCGGATCGATACCCGGCTAACCGAGCTGTGGGGAATCGATAAGCCAATCATCGGCGCACCAATGGCCGGGCGCTCCGACGGCGAGCTGGCTGCAGCGGTGAGCCGCGCCGGTGGCCTGGGCATGTTCGGTGCCGGTGCGGGTACTGCGCCGGAGTGGATCCTCGAGAATGCGCGTATCGCGGCGGAAGCTGGCCCCTATGGCATTGGCCTGATGGTGTGGGCGCTGGAGGACAACCCCGCGCAGTTCGACGCCGTGCTGGAAGCCCGCCCCACCGTGGTGAGCTTGGGGTTCGGGGATCCCGCGCCCTATGTGGATCGGGCGCACGAGGCCGGAATTTCCGTTGTCGCGCCGATCAACACCATGGCTCAGCTGCGCCAAGCGCTGGCCGCGGGCGTGGACGCAGTGTGCGTGCAGGGAACCGATGCCGGCGGCCACACCGGTCGCATCGGCACCCTGCCGCTGCTGCAGATCGTGACGGAGTACATGCAGCTTCACGCGCCGGGCGTGCCGATCGCTGTCGCCGGAGGTATCGCTACGGGACGGGGCGTGGCCTCCGTGCTGGTAGCTGGTGCGGACGCAGCCTGGGTGGGCACTGCGCTGCTGGCTTCGCCTGAAGCTGCGGGGTCAGAGGAGCTCCGGCACGCCGCGATCAAGGCCACGGCCAGCAAGGCCGTGTTGACGGACATTTACGACCGCGCCGAGAAGCAAAAGTGGGATACCGAACAGTGGCCAACCCGCACTGTGCGCAACGCATTTGTGGATACGTACGGACCATTGTCCGACGCTGGTGAGGTAAGTGATGAGGAACTGATCGCCGCCCGCGCTGCGGGAGGCGACTTCGCCGACGAACTGAAGCTGCACGCGGGGCAAGGCGTTGAGCTGCTGCGGGCAGAGGTTCCGGCGGGGGATGTCGTGCAGAAGATGTACGACGAAGCGCTGTGTTGCCTACGGCGCTTCGCTTAGGTTTCCCCAGGTGTACTAGTCGCTAGCTGTTTGGGGCTAGCGACTCGAGGCTAGCGACTCGAGGCTCGCGACTAGAGGCGCTGGCGGGACAGGAAGTTCCAGACTTCCTGGGAGGCATCCGGGACGCGGTTCCAGGTGTGGTTCTGCGGGTTCAGGATCAGCTGCAGTTCCTTGCGGGCGCACGGGTAGACGTGGCGCTCGCCGCCTGGGATGCGGGTGACGCGCGGCGGGAAGCCACAGCCATTGCGGCGTGCGTAGCTGTTCACCAGGTCGCGAACGGCCATGTAGTGGGCGCCGTTGTGGCGGTAGCCGCCACCGATCTTCATCATCGTGTCGCCACGACCGTGCATGATCAGGAAGGGGATCGCACGGTTCTTGCATCCGCGGTTCACCGGATCGTAGAACGCGCCACCGACAGCAGCGGCACCGGCGAAGACGTGGGGCAGGTGGCAGGCAACAACTGCCGTCATGCCACCACCGTTGGAGTGGCCGGTAGCGTAGATGCGGCCGCGGTCAATGTTGTAGGTGCGGTCGACCTCATCGATGATCTGCAGGAAGAACCGCAGGTCGGTCCCACCCTTTACTACTGCGTAGGGGGCGCCTTCCCAGCCGTGGTTGATGGACTCCGGGAAAACCTTGATGGCCTGCTGGCGTGCACCGGTCTCGTACAGGCGGGAGTAGCGGCGGAAGTTCTCCGGGGTGTCCCGCCAGCCGTCGAAGCCGAAGATCACGGGAGCCGGGCGTGCCGGGTTGTAGTGGGTCGGCATCTCCAGGATGTAGCGACGGTTGTAGCCGCCAGAGCGGGTGTAGACGTTGATCTGTTGGCCGTTGCCGATGCGCGGAGCTGGCTTGGCGGTGTTCACGCGCTGCGGGCCCTGCTTCGCCGGAGCCGGCGGCTGAAGCATGCGCTGCAGGTCAGAAGAACCTGCAGGCAGCGGAGGCAGCTGCGGAAGCGGTGGCAGCGGAGGAAGCTGGGGCAGGGATCCCTGCGGGGCGGCGTTGGCGGCGGGAGCGTTGTGCGCAGCTACGCCGGCTGCGCCCAGCACGGTGGCCAGAACGAGGGAAAGGGTTACAACAATGCGCTGGAATGCAGCGAAGAAAGTGGTCAGAGGTTTTTTCACGAAAGTGACTATACATAACCTGTGAGAAAGCTTCTAATTGTTTGAGTATGGAAGGGGTAAATCTTTATTTATGCAGCGTCCATAGAACTTCCTGGGGACCACAGGTAGCGTAGGTGACATGACTACAGAAATTCTTGCAGCAAACACTTTCCTTCTCGCGAGCGATTCTGCGGTGCCGCCACTCGGCATGCTTGGTTGGATCATTATCGGTGGCCTGGCTGGCTGGATCGGCTCCAAGATCATGGGCACCGACGAGCAGATGGGGCTAGTCCTCAATGTCGTCGTCGGTATCATCGGCGGCTTCATCGGTGGCTGGGTCTTGGGGCTGCTGGATATCGGCAGCGGCGGCAAGTTCTTTAGCTTCCTCACCTGCCTGCTGGGTGCATGTATCTTCCTGTTCCTCGTCGGCCTAGTTACCGGCAAGCGCGGCAAGAAGTAGCAACAAGCTACGGGGCGTTAACGCGCTCCCATGGTGGGCTGAGTGCTTACGCCGAGGCGCGCGCTTTCGGCTTCCAAGCCTTGGCCTAGCCACAGCACTAGCAGCAAGACGATCAGTCCGCAGATGATGAAAATCAGTGTTCCGATGAAGAAGTAGGAACGGAAAGGGTCACTTTTCGATTCTTCCCGAGTAGGCGCCTCGACCTCAGGTCGGGCGCTTTCTTCATTCCTGGAAACGGCTGGCTCGCCCGATTCGTTGAGGAATCCGCCGCGCTGAACAGATACGGCGCGAAATGTGCCGGTATCGCGCTGCGGCGATATCGGCTGCGGAGCCACGGTGGGTTCCGCAGGGCCGACTGTGGGGCGACCTTCCATCGGGTTTCCTCCCGTCTATTACTTAAAGCGTTCCACGTTGTTTTCTGGCTGCGATACAACCGTGGGCTCGAGCAGTCGGGTCGGTGCTGCGAACCCTGAAAAGCAATCGCAGAGCCGAGCGAAGGCTCTGCGAGAGGCTGAAAAGTGAGGTAATAAAAACAGTCCTTGCTGTTGGGTTATTTTAAGCTTAGTCGCGACTTCCCGCTATGTAGAAGGCGACCCCTTTAGAGGGGCAGGCATCCTGGTGAGTGCCATTTTTCTACCCCCATGTAGGGTTATCCACAGGTCAGGGCTCTGTGGATAACTCCGCAGTAGGGGTGGGGTAAGAAGCTGCTCGCGCGGAGTTTGTCCGGCGTTTTCATTACGCTGTTGATTGCTACTAGCGCTTACACACGGCAGCTAGGCTTTTCGCAGTTGAAAGGAAAGAAGAAACGCGATGGATGGCACACGGCAGTTACTCACCACCAGCACTGGCCAGCTCACCGACGAATCCGGGGCGGCCCGTCCACCGTGGGCCTATCGCAGCGAGGTCGAGCTGGACTACTACGACAACGAATGGGGCCGCCCCGTCATCACCGAGCACGGCCTTCTGGAACGCATCTCCCTAGAGGGCTTCCAATCGGGGCTGTCGTGGGCCACGATCCTGCGCAAGCGGCGGGATTTTCGCTCTGTGTTCTTTCTTTTTGACGCCCAGCGCATCACCGAAATGAGTGAACCCCAAAGACGCGCTGCTCTGCAGGATGAGCGTTTGATTCGCAATGCCCGCAAACACGAGGCACTGTACGAAAATGCCAAGGCGACGTTGGCGCTGCGACAGTTGGACGAGTATCAGGTCTTGCCGGAGGATTCACCGGCGCGCCAGGTGCTGGGTGGTGCGGCAAACAGGCTCGCTCCCGGACTGCCCGTGCTGGTGTGGTCTTTCACTCCGGCCGAGCACTCCCGGCCCGCTACGTTGGACGACGTGCCCTCGACCTCGCAGGAATCCCGCGCGTTGGCGCGGGAACTCAAGCGCCGTGGCTTCCAATTCGTTGGCCCCACCACCTGTTATGCGCTGATGCAGGCCATCGGCATGGTTGACGACCGGGTGGTGGAGCCTTAGAAAGATAGTGTGGCCGCTTAGATCTTGGCGGCCAGCTCGACGGCTTGGCGGATGGCGCGCTTGGCGTCCAGCTCCGCGGCGACGTCCGCACCGCCGATGATGTGAACGGTGCCGGAGTCCCTATTGTCGGCACTATCCTGTTCAGCGCCTGCCGGGCGGACGGACTCCTGGCCGGTGCACAGCACGACCGTGTCCACGTTCAGCGCACGCTTTTCGCGGTTCTCCTTGGTTTCGCGCTCGATCTGCTCCAACAGTTCCTGCTTCTCTGCGCGATCCAGGGTTCGGCTTTCGAAAGTGCCGGACTTGATCTGCTTGATCTTCTTCAGGGTGACCTGCGGATCCTCCACCGGAACGGTGATGTGCAGGCCATCGGAATCGATCTTCTCGTAGGTCACGCCCACGATCTGCTCCGTGCCACCCATCGCAACTGTCGCACGGTGCACCCAGCCGGTCGTCTTGCCCAGCGAGCGGCCCATGCGGGTCGGCTTACGCTGCAGCATCACCACGCGACGCTGTGGGCGCTCCGGCTTCGGGGCGGAAAGGTTGCCGTGTACGTCGGAATCCTCGACCACGCCCCACTGGCTGTTCCAGGAGGTTAAGGACTGCGGCTCGCCCTGGCGATCCTCCAGCAGGAACTCCGCGACGTCGTAGCCGATGCCACCGGCGCCGATGACGGCCACGTAGTCGCCCGGAGCCTTCTTGCCGGAGATCAGCTCGGCATAGGTGGCGACAGTCACGCCGTCGATTGTGCCCTCCAAGCCTTCGGCCACACCGGGGAACTCAGGAATGCGCGGGCGCACGCCCGTGGCCACCACGACCTCCTCGAATCCATCGGCCTGCAGCTCTTCGGGGGTCACGGCCTTGCCGGTGGAGATGTTCACCTTCAGACCCTCCAGGCGGTTAACCACCGCGTACAGAGCCTGCACGAACTCTTCCTTACCCGGCACGCGCATCGCTAGGTTGAACTGTCCGCCCAGGGTGTCGGCGGCCTCAAAGATAGTGACGTTGTGGCCACGGAGTGCCAGCGCTTCAGCAGCGAAGAGTCCGGCTACACCGCCGCCGATCACGCCGATCTTCTTCGTACCCTGCGCGGGCAGCAACTCCAGTTCCGTCTCGTAAGCCGCCCGCGGGTTAACCAGGCAGGTTGCCCGCTGGTTGCCGAAGGTGTGATCCAAGCAGGCCTGGTTGCAGGCGATGCAGTGGTTGATCTCGGCATTCAGGCCCCGCGCTGCGCGGTTGACGAACTCCGGATCCGCCAGCAGCGGGCGGGCCATGGAGACCAGGTCGGCCTGGGGCTTGCCAGCGGGCTCGCCGTTGCCACCATCCCAGGTGCCGTCCAGCACGGCCTCGGCAACCTCTGGGGTGTTGATGCGGTTGGAAGCCACCACCGGGATGTTCACGTGTTCGCG
Organism: Corynebacterium sp. HMSC058E07; assembly: GCF_001809885.1. Lineage (NCBI taxonomy): Bacteria > Bacillati > Actinomycetota > Actinomycetes > Mycobacteriales > Corynebacteriaceae > Corynebacterium > Corynebacterium sp. HMSC058E07. The sequence continues at coordinate 25,978 of NZ_KV799277.1, read as the reverse complement.
CACCTTCTGCGTGGCCCAGGCGAAAGCGCCGCGGGGCACAGAAGTCACGATCGTCGGGACCTGTGCCTCGTGCCAGCCCACGCCGGAGCTCAGCATGTCCGCCCCGGCCTCTTCGAGCTTCTTGGCCAGCTGCAGGATCTCCTCCTGGCTCTGGCCGCCCTCGACCAGCTCCAGCACGGAAATGCGGTAGTCGATAACGAAGTCCTCCGGAACCTTGGCGCGGATGGCCTTCACAATCTCCACCGGGAAGCGCTGGCGGTTTTCCACCGAACCTCCCCATTTGTCGGTGCGCTGGTTCGTGCGCTCTGCGAGGAACTGGTTAATCAGATACCCTTCGGAGCCCATCACCTGTACGCCGTCGTAGCCTGCGTCGGCCGCGAGGGCGGCGGAGGTGGCGAAGGCGTCAACAAGCTTTTCTACCTCTTCTCCCGTCATCTCCCGGGCGGGGAAGGGGCTGATCGGCGACTGCGACGCAGAAGCGGACTGCGCCATCGGGTGGTAGCCATAGCGACCCGCGTGCAGCAGCTGCAGCAGGATCTTCGCGCCACCATCGTGAACCGCATCGGTGATTTCGCGGTGCGCTTCGGCGATCTCCGGGGTGTTGAACGGGGTGCCGTAGGGGGTCAGGTTGCCCTCTAGAACCGGTGGGTAGCCGCCCGTGACCATCGCGGCCACGCCACCTTCGGCGCGGGCGGCGTAGAAGGCGGCGAGCTTTGGTACATCTTCGGTGTTGTCCTCCAGGCCGGTGTGCATGGAGCCCATGATCACGCGGTTGCGGAAGGTGGTCTTGCCGACCTGGATAGGGGAGAGGAGGGTCTTGTAAGCGGTGGCGGGATCCTCGGTCGGGGTGGCGGTGAGTGTGGCTGCGCCGGGTGCCGTAGTCAGCGGCAGCAGGGTGCGGACGGAAGAGTCGTTGGAAGGCTGGTTCGTCATGGGCGCAATTATTCCTAACTGCGCAAAAACTTGTGGGGCTTTTCGAGAAACCGAGAGCATTCAGCCCGACGCGGGTTAAAGTATGTATCAAAATGTGAGTAATGCATGACAATCATCGCTGTTCAGCGTGATTCCGATCACACGATAGGGTGAAGCTAGAAAGAGTAAGGCAATCCTAATTTTGTCTGTTCGCACCGGTCGGTGCACTCTAGAGAGCCCATGACGAAATGATGTGATCGGCGCGACAGCTGGATTTTGCTAGAGACGCAAGTCACCAGCAGAACCGCGACTCGATTGCAACTTTATTCGCATATGCAACTGCAGTACCTGTGACGAGAGTTAGGCCGTAAATCATGAAAAACTACCCTGCACGCCAGGGTCTTTACGACCCCCAGTTTGAGCATGATGCGTGTGGTGTCGCCTTCGTGGCTGACATGCACGGCCGCGCGACACGCGACATTGTGGACAAGGGCATTCAGGCCCTGGTGAACCTGGATCACCGCGGAGCAGCTGGAGCGGAGAAGAACACCGGCGACGGCGCCGGCATCCTCATCCAAATCCCGGACCGTTTCTACCGAGAGGAAATGGCCAAGCAGGACATCACCCTGCCGCCGGCTGGACAGTACGCCACCGGCATCGCCTTCCTGCCCAACTCCCGCATGGCCGCGCTCGACGCTGTGCGCGCCGTCGAGGCCATTGTGGAGGAAGAGGGGCTGAACCTTATCGGCTGGCGCGACGTGCCGGTCGACGACTCGAGCCTAGGCGCCATCGCACGCGACGCCGAGCCGCTGTTCCACCAGCTGTTTATCTCTGGTGAGGACGCCAATGGCTCCCCTCTAGAGGGCCTCGAGCTCGACCGTCGAGCCTTCTTCGTACGCAAGCGTGCAGAGCGCGAACTCGGCACCAAGGGTCCGGGCGAGGGCTCCGGTGGAGACACCGTGTACTTCCCCTCCCTGTCCGCCCGCACCATCGTGTACAAGGGCATGCTGACCACCCCGCAGTTGCGGGACTTCTACCTGGACCTGCAGGACGAGCGCATGGAGTCCGCACTGGCTATCGTGCACTCCCGCTTCTCCACCAACACTTTCCCGTCCTGGCCGCTGGCACACCCTTACCGCCTGGTTGCCCACAACGGTGAGATCAACACCGTCCGCGGCAACGAAAACTGGATGCGTGCCCGCGAATCCCAGCTGCGCTCCGAGGTACTGGGCGACCTGGATCGCGTGCTGCCGATCTGTGACCCGGAAGGCTCGGACACGGGCCGCTTCGACGAGGCCCTGGAGCTGCTGCACCTGGCCGGTCGCAGCCTGCCGCACGCCGTGCTGATGATGGTTCCACAGGCATGGGAGCGCAACCCGCACATCGACCCGCAGGTCCGCGCGTTCTACGAGTACCACTCCAGCTTCATGGAGGCCTGGGACGGCCCGGCCGCCATCACGTTCACCGACGGCACCCTTATCGGCGCCACCCTGGACCGCAATGGTCTGCGCCCGGGACGCATCTGGATTACCAAGGACGGCCTGGTCGTCATGGCCTCCGAGGCCGGCGTTCTGGACATCCCGGACAGCCAGATCGTCAAGCGCACCCGCGTGGAGCCGGGCAAGATGTTCCTGGTCGACACCTCCCGTGGCTGCGTAGTTGAGGACGAGGAGATCAAGCAGTCCCTGGCCGACCAGCCGTACCAGGAGTGGGTCGACGAGCACCTGGTGAAGGTATCCGACCTGCCGGCGGCCGAGCCGATCGGCATGAACCACGAGCGCATCGTCTTGCGCCAGCGCGTGTTCGGCTACACCGAGGAAGATCTCGAGACCCTGCTGCTGCCGATGGCTGCCAAGGGTGCCGAGGGCATCGGTTCGATGGGTACCGATACGCCCATCGCCGCCCTGTCCAACCGCCCGCGCCTGCTGTACGACTTCTTCGCACAGCGTTTCGCCCAGGTCACCAACCCGCCGCTGGATAGCTACCGCGAGAAGATGGTTACCAGCATGTTTACCCAGTTGGGTGCGCAGGCGGATGTTCTTAACCCTGGTCCTGACGCCGCCCACCGGATCCACCTGGACACTCCGATTCTGGGTAACCAGACGCTGGCTAACCTGGCGAGTGCCGCGGAGAACGCGGAGGCTTCCGGCTCTGGCGCAGACCTCAGTGCCTTCAAGGCCGTGCGCATCCCAGGCTTGTACAACGTGGCACACGGCGGCAAGGGCTTGCGCGAGGCCATCAAGCGCGTCCGTCGCCAGGTCACGGAGGCCATCGAGGATGGCGCGACCATCCTGATCCTCTCTGACCGCGAGTCCGATGAGCGCTACGCTCCGATCCCGTCTTTGCTGCTGACCAGCGCCGTGCACCACCACATGGTGCAGGAGAAGACGCGCACCCGCGCATCGCTGGTGATCGAGTCCGGCGGAGCCCGCGAGGTGCACCACCTGGCCATGCTCATCAACTTCGGCGCGGATGCCATCAACCCGTACATGGCTCTCGAGACCGTCAATGAAATGGTCAACGACGGACGAGTGGGCGTCACCACAGAAGAGGCCGAGGAAAACTACATCAAGGCCGCGACCACCGGCATCCAGAAGGTCATGTCCAAGATGGGCATCGCGACGGTGGCGAGCTACCGCGGCTCGCAGCTGGCCGACGTCGTGGGCCTGCACCAGAGCCTGCTCGACGAGTACTTCGTCGGCGCATTCAGCCCGATCTCCGGCATCGGCCTGGACGAGATCGCCGACGACGTGGCCAAGCGCCACCGCGCGGCATTCCTGCCCCGCCCCGAGGAGCAGGCACACCGCGAGCTGGAAATCGGCGGCGAGTACAAGTGGCGCCGCGAGGGCGAATACCACCTGTTCAACCCCGAGACCGTGTTCAAGCTGCAGCACGCGACCCGCACCGGGCAGTACCGCATCTTCAAGGAGTACACCGAGAAGGTCGATAAGCAGTCCGAACGGCTGGCTACCCTGCGTGGCCTGTTCAAGTTCAAGTCCAACCGCCCGTCGATCCCGATCGAGGAGGTCGAGCCGGTCAGCGAGATCGTGAAGCGCTTCGCCACCGGTGCGATGTCCTACGGTTCCATCTCCGCCGAGGCACACGAGACCCTGGCGATCGCGATGAACCGACTGAAGGGCATGTCCAACTCCGGTGAGGGCGGCGAGGATCCGGCCCGCTTCGAGCCGGAGGCGAACGGCGACTGGAAGCGTTCCGCCATCAAGCAGGTGGCCTCCGGCCGCTTCGGTGTGACAAGCCACTACCTGAACAACTGCACGGACATCCAGATCAAGATGGCGCAGGGCGCCAAGCCGGGCGAGGGCGGCCAGCTGCCGCCACACAAGGTGTACCCCTGGATCGCCGAGGTGCGTGTGACCACCCCGGGCGTGGGCCTGATCTCCCCGCCACCGCACCACGACATTTACTCCATCGAGGACCTGGCGCAGCTGATCCACGACCTGAAGAACGCCAACCCGGATGCGCGCATCCACGTCAAGCTCGTCGCCGAGCAGGGCGTGGGCACGGTCGCCGCCGGTGTGTCCAAGGCGCACGCGGATGTGGTGTTGATCTCCGGCCACGACGGCGGCACCGGCGCTTCCCCGTTGACCTCGCTGAAGCACGCGGGTGGTCCGTGGGAGCTCGGCCTGGCCGAGACCCAGCAAACCCTGCTGATGAACGGCCTGCGCGACCGCATCACTGTCCAGTGTGACGGTCAGCTGAAGACCGGCCGCGACGTGATGGTCGCAGCCCTGTTGGGCGCCGAGGAGTTCGGCTTCGCGACGGCTCCGCTGGTGGTCTCCGGCTGCATCATGATGCGCGTCTGCCACCTGGATACCTGCCCGGTGGGCGTGGCAACCCAGAACCCGGAGCTGCGCAAGCGCTACACCGGCCAGGCCGAGCACGTGGTGAACTTCTTCAAGTTCATCGCCGAAGAGGTCCGCGAATACCTCGCAGAGCTGGGCTTCCGCACCCTGGAAGAGGCCGTGGGCCACTCCGAATGCCTCACCGGCGGCGAGATGGAAGTCGAGCACAAAACCGCGGGCAAGCTGAACCTGGAGCCGATCTTCGCTCAGCCGGACAGCCCCTTCATGCACCAGGATCTGCACTGCACCAAGGAGCAGGATCACTCGCTGGACAAGGCGCTGGACAACCAGATCCGCAAGGACGCGGAAGACACGATCCGCCGCGCCGCTGCGGGCGAGGACGTATCGATCGAGCTCAGCTACCCGATCACCAACGTCAACCGCACGGTCGGCACCATGACTGGCTCGCTGATCTCCCGCGTGGCTGGCCGCGACGGCCTGCCGCAGGACACGGTGAACCTGCAGTTCACGGGCTCCGCTGGTAACTCTTTCGGTGCCTTTGCCACCCACGGCATGACGCTCACCCTTAACGGTGACGCCAACGACTACGTGGGCAAGGGCCTGTCCGGCGGCCGCATTGTCATCCGCCCGACGGCGGACGACGCGGCTGAGGACTTCACCAGCGACGTCATCGCCGGCAACGTGCTGGGCTTCGGCGGCGTACAGGGTGAAATGTTCATCCGCGGCACCGTGGGCGAGCGCTTCTGTGTACGTAACTCCGGCCTCACCGCCGTCGTCGAAGGCGTGGGCAACCATGGCTGCGAGTACATGACCGGCGGCCGGGTCATCGTCCTGGGCAAGATCGGCAACAACTTCGCAGCCGGCATGTCCGGTGGCATTGCCTACCTGGTGGATGACGGTAGTGGCGTCACAAACAGAATCAACACCGAGCTCGTAGACATCGAAAAGATCACCGACGAGGAAGAACTGCGATGGGTCGAGCAGACGATCCAGACCCACCGCGACCTGACCGGATCTACCGTGGAGGTCAACGCCGCGGACCTGATCAAGGTCATGCCCCGCGACTACGCCCGTGTGCTCAAGACGATCGCGCGCGCCGAAGCTGAGGGGCTCGACAAGGACGGCATCGCCGCCGCAATCATGGAGGAAGTGAAGTAAATGGCTGATCCACGCGGATTCCTGAAGCACCGCCGCGAGTCGGCGGCACACCGACCCGTCCCGCTGCGCCTGCTGGATTGGAACGAGGTCTACGAGGACTTCTCCGATGACAAGGTGCAGACCCAGGCCAGCCGCTGCATGGACTGTGGCATCCCGTTCTGCCACGATGGCTGCCCGCTGGGCAACATCATCCCCGAGTGGAACGACCTGGTACGCAAGGGCAATTGGCGCGAGGCCTACGACCGCCTGCACGCCACCAACAACTTCCCGGAGTTCACCGGCCGCCTGTGCCCCGCACCCTGCGAAGGCGCCTGTGTGCTGGGCATCGGCGATGATCCGGTGAACATCAAGACCGTCGAGTACACCATCGTCGAGCACGCCTGGAAGGAAGGCTGGATCCAGCCGATCAAGCCGAGCTTCAAGACCGGCCAGCGCGTAGCTGTCGTCGGCTCCGGCCCGGCCGGCTTGGCCGCCGCGCAGCAGCTGACCCGCGCAGGCCACGACGTCACCGTCTTCGAGCGCGCCGACCGCATCGGCGGCTTGATGCGCTACGGCGTGCCCGAGTACAAGATGGAAAAGAAGTGGATCGACCGCCGTCTGGAGCAGATGGAGGCCGAGGGCACAAAGTTCGTCGTTAACACCTCGCCCACCGGCGAGCAGCTGAAGGAGTTCGACGGCGTGATCGTCGCCATCGGCTCCACCGTCGGCCGCGACCTGCCCGTGGCGGGCCGCGACCTGAAGGGCGTGTACCAGGCGATGGAGTACCTGCCGGAGGCCAACAAGGTCTGCGAAGGCGACCGCGAGGAATCCACCATCAACGCCAAGGGCAAGCGCGTGGTCATCATCGGCGGTGGCGATACCGGCACCGACTGCTTCGGCACCGCGCTGCGCCAGGGCGCCATTGAGGTTTCCCAGTTCGACATCACCCCGAAGCCGCCGAAGACTCGTGGTGCCTCCACCCCGTGGCCGACCTACCCGCGCATCTGGCGCGTGGCGTCCGCCCACGAGGAGGGCGAGTACCGCGTGACCGGCAACGAGTCTGCCGACGAGATCGCCGCCCTGGGCCTGGCCGAGCGCCAGCAGGGCGACGAGCTGGGCATCCGCCGTTACTCGATTAACACCGTGGAGATCACCGGCGACGGCGAGAAGGTCACCGGCCTGAAGGGAGCCGAGTGCCGCTTCGGCGAAAACGGCTTAGAAAACATCCCGGAGTCCGACTTCGAGATGGATGCCGACCTGGTGCTGCTGGCGATGGGCTTTGTCTCCGTTGAGGAGACCCCGGTGGTGCGAGACCTGGGTCTGAAGATCGGCGAGCGCGGCCGCCTGGAGCGCGACGACACCTTCCGCGCTCAGCCCACCAACGCCGAGTTCGCGGACATCCCGGTGTTCGTCGCCGGCGATGCGGGCCGCGGCCAGTCCCTGATCGTGTGGGGCATCTCGGAGGGCCGTTCCGCCGCTGCGGAGCTGGACCGCGAGCTGATGGGCGAGACCGCCCTGCCGCGCCCGATCAACCCGACTGACGTGGCGATGCAGGCTTGAGCCTAGCCGCTTACCTGGGGCTGCTCGGTGCCTGGGTGCTGGCCATTGCGGTGCCGGGCCCGGACACCGTGCAGCTCATTCGTTTGGGTGCACGGTCGCGCCGCTCGGCGGTGTTCGCCGCGCTCGGAATCTGTACAGGCAATGTGCTGTGGCCGGTTGTCACGATGCTGGGCCTGGCCGCGCTGATCGCGGCCTTCCCATGGATCCTTACCGCGTTGTACCTGTTCGGCGGCTGTTTCCTGATCTACATGGGCCAAGGCGCGTTCCGTTCCGGTTATGCGGATTGGCGCGCGCGTGCAGCCTTACCTGCTGTTTCTCTTGATGACGCCACCCGCGCCCCAGTCACCGACGGCGTATCGCGGGGTTCCGCGGCTGCACCGCTGGGGGACTTCGCCTCCTGGCGCCTGGGACTTGCGACCAACCTGTCGAACCCCAAGGCGCTGCTGTTCTTTGGTTCGGTGTTTGCGCAGTTCATCCCGGTAGAGACTTCCTTGCTGGACCGGCTGCTGGTGCTGATTCTGATGACCATCGTGGGTGTGGCGTGGTTCTGTGGATTCGCCCTGGCGGTGGCCGCGGGGGCGGAGAAGATCCAGCGCATCAATCCCTTTATCGAGATGGTGGCCGGGGTGCTATTCGTCGTGCTGGGCGCGTTCCTGGCCTTCGAGGGCGTGCAGATGCTGATGGGTAGCTAAAGGCCGCTAGACTGAGGCTCATGGGATTTCCAGAGGTCAGCATTCGCGATTCCGACATCAAACTGGGGCAGTTCATCAAACTGGCGAACCTGGTAGAGACCGGCGGGGAGGCCAAAGAGGCCATCGCCGCCGGAGCCGTGCAGGTCAACGGTGAAGTAGATACCCGCCGTGGCAAGACGCTGCGCCCGGGCGACGAGGTGACCCTGGTGGATGCGGAAACTGGCGATGTGTTGGCCGGAGCCGTGGTGGTTAGCACCGCGGGCGCACCTGCCACGACCAGCTCGGAAGATGCCGACGACGACCTCGGCGAGTTCTTTGACGAAGCCACCGCAGACGATGACTTCGACCCGGAAAAGTGGCGCAACGTCAGCCTGGAAGATGTTCGCGAGGACAACGCGATCTAGCGTTATCCGATCGCCTGGCCGGTGGAGGCCGGGTTGGCGTCAATAAAAAACAACAGTTAGCCCCCAACAAGAACACAAGAAAGAGCAGTGGAGGAAACATGCCCGCGATGATCGCCCAGCCCGGAATGCCCGTATGGCTGGATCTGGCCAGTACCGATGCGGCGAAGTCGGAGAAGTTCTACGGCGAGCTGCTGGGCTGGGAGTTCGAGTCCCTGGCCGACGGCTACTCTGTGGCGAAGAAGCAGGGCATGCCGGTGGCGGGCATCGCGCAGATTCCGGAGGGGAACCAGTCCGTGTGGGGAGTACTGCTGTACACCCCGGACGTGAAGCAGGCGCACGACAAAGCCGTGCAGGCGGGGGCGAAGTCCGTGCTGGAGCCACAGGACCTGGGGGAGCGGGGCGACATGGCTGTGCTCATCGACCCGTCGGGCGCGACGATTGGCCTGCGCAACCCGGCGGACGAGCATGCTCTGATCGCCGCGGGCGAGCCCGGAACCCCGGTGTGGTTTGAGCTGATGGTGGCTCAGAACTGGGAAACGACCCTGGAGTTCTACCACGAGCTGGCGGGTTGGGATATCAAAGCCGCGGGGACCGATGACTTCCGCTATGCCACCGGCGAGTTCGACGGCGCGGCGGTGGTCGGCCTGTGGGATACCTCCGCGTTGGAGGTGCCGGGGATGTGGACCGTGTACCTGGGCGTGGCCAATGTGGACGATGCGGTCGCTAATACGCCCGAGCTGGGCGGAAAGGTGGTTCGCCCGGCCTGGGAGTCCGAGTTCGGCCGCATGGCGACCATCGAGGATCCGACGGGTGCGCTGGTGAACCTCTGCGAGATCGAGGAGTTCGTCCCCGACGAGGATGCGCACGAGCCGGACCTGCTGGCCCCGGAGAACTTCCAGGCGTTCTAGCGCGCCGGGCTAGCGTGAGCCCCAGCAGGCGCCGGGCTAGCGTGAGCCCCGGCAGGCGCCGGGCTAGCGCGCTACCAGATGCAGACGCGCTCGTCCTCCGCCAGCCACATGCCGTCGCCCTCGCGGACGTCGAAGGCCTTGTAGAACTCCGCGATGTTGCTGGAGACCACGTTGCAGCGGAACTCCGCTGGCGAGTGCGGGTCGATGGACGCGTACTGCGCCGCCATCTGCGGGCGGATCGCGGTCTGCCAGATCCGCGCCCAGCGCAGGAACACGCGCTGCAGGGCGGTGTACTCGGTGGCGTCCGGGTTGCCGTCGGCATCCACTAGCCCCTCGACCGGCAATTTTTCTGCCGTCTCGAAGGTCTGCCCCTGGTCGGCCAGGTAGCGCCGCAGCGCTACGATGGCGATGCCCAATCCGCCCAGATCACCGATGTTTTCACCCAAGGTGAAGCTGCCGTTGACGGTGTGTTCGGTGATGCCGCGCTGGCGTAGCCCCGTCGGCACCAGGCCGTCGTACTGCGCGACCAGCTTGTCGGTCAGAGCGGTGAAAGCTTCGCGATCCTCCTCGGTCCACCAGGAGTTCAGGTTGCCGTCGCCGTCGTACTTCGAGCCCTGGTCGTCGAAACCGTGTCCGATCTCGTGGCCGATGACCGCGCCGATGGCGCCGAAGTTGCCGGCCATATCCGCCTCCGGGTCAAAGAACGGCGGGCGTAGGATCGCGGCGGGGAAGGTGATGTCGTTCTTCACTGGGTTGTAGAACGCATTCACTGTCTGCGGGGTGGCGAACCAGGTTTCGTTGTCGCTGGGCTTGCCCAACTTCGATACCTCGTAGTTGTGGTTGAAGCGGCTCGCCGCCCACACGTTGGTCAAAAGGTCCGCGCCGGTTGAGCCGAACTCTAGGCCGTCGAAGTCGCGCCACTTATCCGGGTAGCCGATCTTCGCCTGGAACTTATCCAGCTTCGCCAGCGCCTTCTCGCGTGTCGCGGGGGTCATCCAGGCCAGCTCGCTAATGCGCTCGCGGTAGGCGGCGATCAGGTAATCCACCAGCTCCAGCATCTTCTTCTTGTGCTCCGGCGGGAAGTGCTCGGCGACGAACTTCTTGCCCACCTCTTCGCCCACGGCGCCCTCGACCAGTGCGACGCCACGCTTCCACCGCGCCCGCTGCTCCGTAGCGCCGGACAGGGTGCGGCCGTAGAACTCCCAGTTCCGCAGGTTCACCTCCGTCGGCAGGTAGGCCGCGTTGCCCAGGATCACCCGCCAGTACGCCCACAGCTTCCACTCGTCCAGGCCGCTGACCTGTGGCTTATCGCCCGATCCGGCTGCCGCGCCCTCGCCAGCTGCCATCGCTGCGACGTGCTCCAAGTAGCTGGGCTGGCACACCACGACGGTGGCCCCGCCAGCGCTTTCCGTATCCACACCAGTGGCCGCCAGCCACTCGCGGAAGGGGAAGCCCGTCGGCAGATCCTCCACCTTCGTCGGGTTGTAGGTTTTCTCTGCATCGCGGCTGGCCACGTTGTCCCAGTGCCCGCGCGCCAGCTCGGTCTCGAAGGCACAGATCGCATCCGCTGCCGCAGCTGCGCCCGCATCCGCGTACTTCCCGGGCAGTTCCAGCTCGCTGACCAGGCCCAACATGTCCTCTACGAACTTTCGGTACGCCTCGCGCGTCGCTGCGTGCTGTTCCTCCCGGTAGTACGCCTCGTCCGGCAGCCCCAGCCCCGTCTGTACCAGGTAGGCACGCTGAATGTCTTCGCTGGAGTCCTTCTCGATCCAGTACCCCACAACACCGCCAGTGCCTTCCACATCTAGCCTGCCGAGTACCTTGGCCAGGTCGCTGACCGAGGTGGCGTCATTAATAAGCCCCAAAGGCTTCCGCAGACCCGCCAGACCCGCGGCGGCGATGCCTTGCACGTCCATAAAAGACGCGTACAAAGCGCCCACGCGACCGTCCGGCTCGTCGGTGGCGGCGGCCTCTACAATCTCACGAACCTCCTGCTCAGACAGGTCGCGTAGTTGGTGGAAAGTGCCGTCGACGGGGCGGTCGCTCGGGATCTTGTGGGTGGCCAGCCATGCGCCGTTGACGTGACGGTACAGGTCCTGCGCCGGCGAGGGCTGGGTTGCCTCGCCCGCCTGGTTCTGGGCCGGAGCCTCGGAGACATCGTCCGGGATCGTCGCGGCCGGAGTGTATTCTTGCGCATTATTTTCAGTCATGTCCACCACCTTAGACACCATCCCGGACAGGGTGTCCGAGGTAGTCGTTAGGCTAGGGCGTATGTTTCCGCATCCCGTGGCGCCGGCCACTCCGCGACTCGCGCCGACGACCTATCGCCCCGCGCCGACCAGCCCACAACGGCGCGGTCTGTACTCGGCGTGGCTCATTTCTGCCCTGTTGTTTCTAGTTGGAGGTGCCTTTCTTCTGGACGCCACCCTGGAGGACAGCTCTAAGGCTCTAACAGTCAAGGACGGGATGGCGGACTCGATCCTCACTTATTCCGAGTGGCCGCTACGCTTTGCAACTCTGGAAGACTGCCACGATTCACCTGGCCTGGGGCGCCCGGGAATCATGCAGCTGGACTGCGACGGCGAGGACATTCGCATGATCGGTATGTCGCACGTGGACGTCAAGTCGGAGGAAGCCGTCAAGCGCGCCATGAACCGTGGCCTGCGCGCATTGATCTTCCAGGATGGCTTGGAACTGGATTCGACGGACGTGAAGAACGATTTGTCGGAGGAAGACAAGTCCCGGCTGGACAAAGCCAAAGTCGACCAGTTGCGCGTGTCCCAGAGCTACCGCCGTGGAGACGAGCGGTTTGTCTCGGTGGCCTTCGTACAGGACAAGGCCGCGGTGGTGGTTGTGATGCAAATTCCGGTGAAGTCGGCGTCATTCGAAAGACAGTTAGAAGAGATCAACGAGTTAGTGCGCGGCGTCAGTCTAGATAGCAAATACAAAGAAAGAGCAGGTGAGACCGATGTTTAAGGTGCGCAACTACCGTGTGTTTGAGGTGCCGCGCGACTTTCACCTGCAGCACCCACCGCAGGCCCGGCCGAAGCTGCGGCTGTTCCGCGACGGGTGGATGGTGGCGTATTGGCTGCTTCTGATTCCGAGCCTGGTGATGTCGGGTTTTCTGCTGATCGGCAACAACCCCTCGAAGGTGAGCTCCACCCTAGGGCTGGTGCTGCTGATCGGCGCGGCACATCTGGCGGGCGTGCTGGTGTGCATCAGGTTGCTGCCTATATATAAAGGAACGCCTCGGCGGCTGGTCGCGTTGGCGGTGCTGTGGGGCGGGGCAGCCTCGGTGGTGCTGGCGGCGGCCGTGATTCAGCCGCCCGTGGTCCACGCCGTGGATAAGTTGGGTTGGCACAGGATGACCGCCAGCTTCGCCGGGGCGTACCCAGAGGAGATTGCGAAAGGGCTGGGCATCTGGCTGCTGCTGTGGATGGGACGGGCGTGGTGGAACCGCCCGTGGCACGGGATCATCGCCGGGCTGCTGGTCGGACTGGGCTTCGAGGTGTTCGAGAACATGATGTACGCCATGATGCTGGCCGTGATGGATCCGGTGTCCGATGTGCGGGGTGCGATGTCGACGTACCTTCTGCGAATGATTGCAGGGCCGGCAAAGCACATGATGTTCAGCGCGCTGGTTGGATATGGCATCGGGCTGGCGCTGTTCGTGGGGGCGAAGGCGGGGAAGCCGCGCACTGTCGCTTGGCGGCTGGGGGCGGTCGTGTTGTGGGGTGGTCTGGGCTTCTTGACGCATTTCGCGTGGAATGTGCGCTGGATAGGAGGGGCGTCGGCGTTTCAGTTGCTGTGGTTGGCATGTGTGTGGGTCGGGCTGGCGGCCTTGGTGATATGGCTGATTGTGCGGACGAGTCGGGAGTTTTTGCGCTGGAAGAGGCAGGGTGTTTGCCCAGCTGTGGCGATATATCAGCGCGTGTGACGAAAATCACATAGGGGGTTGAGCTGGGGTTTTTGGTTGGAAGGTTTCCTGCGGCGAAGAGTGTTGTCGATGAGGCTAGTGTGAATGGTGTGAAAGGTGTGACTTTTGGGTATGGTGTGATTCATGATTTCACTGCCATGGCGCCGTACCACGCGCAAGTCCGTCCCCGCACGCCTCACCGCAACGGCACTAGCTGGCACCGCCTTCACGGCGGCAGCCCTCGTTGCCACCGACATTGTCCCCGTTCCCTCCTGGGCGCTCGAGGGCGTTGACGTGGCCTCTCACCAGCACCCGGGCGGTGCTGCTATCGACTGGACCGCAGTAAAGCAGTCCGGCCAGTCCTTCGCCTTTGTTAAGGCGACCGAGGGCAACTACTACACCAACCCCAACTTCTCTACCGACTCCATTAAGGCCCAGCAGGCCGGCGTGGTGCCGGGTAGCTACCACTACGCCCGCCCGGGTAACCGCGACCCGCGTGGCGAGGCACGCCTGTACGCCACGACCCTGGCCACCGGTGCGCAGCCTTCGCTGCCCCCGACGCTGGATCTGGAGGAAGACGGTGGCCTGAACCCGACCGAACTGCAGAACTGGGTGCGCGAATGGGTCGACGAGATCAAG
>NZ_KV799277.1:0-11886 GCF_001809885.1 Corynebacterium sp. HMSC058E07 | reverse complement strand
CCCTGACCGGCCGTGATCCGATCATCTACACCTACTACTACTTCTGGAAGAACAAGATGGCTAACACCACCGAGTTCTCCGAGTACCCACTGTGGCTGGCCTACTACCGCGACACTCTGCCGGCGGATATCCCGGGTGGCTGGGATCACGTGACGTTCTGGCAGTACTCCGACTCCGGCAATGTCGACGGCATTAAGGCCAAGGTGGACCTGAACAAGTACTACGGCGACGATGCTGCCCTGAATGCTCTGGCATCTGGCATGTCGGCGAACACCGCTGCTGGCCAGGCTTCCCAAGCTCTGGACGTGCTGCGTCCGGCAGCTAATGGCGAGGCTGCGGTCGCTAACAAGATCGAGCACGCCACCGGCGTGAACGTTCCGCTGGCTACCGACTTCCTGATGCAGGTTCTGGGCGTTATCGGTGGCCGCGTATCCCCGGACGTTTTGCTGACTCAGGGTAAGGCGCAGATTCAGGGGATGGATCCGGCGCAGGTCGCAGGTTCCGCTGGCGCTGCTGGCAACGGTGGCAACGTATCCGGTTCCATGAAGACCGCCCAGGAAGTTCTGACGGCCTACACCGCACTGTCCGGTGCGCTGAAGGAGTTCAACGCTGGTGGCAAGAAGCTGCCGGTCGAGGCAATCCTGAAGCTGCTCCAGGGTGTCGCGCCGGGCGCTGGTGCAGGTGCTGGTGCTGGTAAGGGTGGCGCTGTGAACATCGGCCAGATCCTGACCCTGCTGCAGCAGTTCGGTGGCATCTCCAACTGGAATGCCAAGCTGGAGAACGGCCAGGTCAAGCCCGATGCTAACGCTTTCGCTGACCTCGCGGACGCCGCGAAGTCCGCCACCGCCGATAGCTCCGCCCCGGCAGGTCAGGCACCGGCTCCCGCCCCGGCCCCGGCTGGTCAGGCTCCCGCTGGCGCCCCGGCCCCGGCTCCCGCCCCCGCTCCGACCCCGGCCCCTGCCCCGGCTGGTCAGGCTCCCGCCCCAGCCCCTGCTAACTAAACGCTGGCTTCGCCCCGTCAAGCATTCCAGCTTCGACTGCTGACGCTGCTGCGGTCAACCAACCGCCGTCCTCACTGGGCGGCGGTTTTCCTATGTTGCGCTACTTGCGTACTGGCCTATTCGGGATCTGCACCCACTCGCTAGAGCTATTCCAGCCTCCGCGCTCACTCGCTTCGACCGATCGCGCGGTCCGATGTCCCAAATTTTCCACTTTCGACGGGTAGCTGGTCTGCAGCAATAATTCTTAAGCCTCTGACCTGCATAAACGGAAAGTTATAAAAACAGAGTGGAAGATTTGGGACATTCCCTTCCCGTCAGGCCCCCGAGAGGCCCGCGTTTGAGCAATCTCCGAAAAAGCGGCCCATTTTCGTGCCCCTATTCAGGTATCGCCCGACCCCGTTTAGGCCGTCTATGGCGCTTACAGAGCTTTGACCCCGAACCAACCCCCACCACAATCGCGCAGTTGGTCTCGATCCAGGGTGACTACGCATGCTCATTCCCACCGATCCGGAGGGGTATTGTCCTAAATCTTCGAGTTATTGGAAGTAGCGGGTCTGCAGTAAAAACTCGCAGGCCTCTGACCTGCGCAAACAGAATAGTTATATTCTAAGACGTGGAATTTGGGACATCCCCCTCAGAGACTGCCCGCACCCGAAGCTCCGGGGGCGTCAGCGGCGGGGCAGTGGCGCGTCTGTGGCGGGTCAGTGGCGGGTCTGTTGCGCGTAAGTGGCGGGCCAGCCCGCCCCAACGCCAGGTCGCCAGCCCGCCAGCCCGCCCAGCACCAGGTCGCCAGCCCCCGCTCCTGGCCACTAGTCCGAGAACTTCATCGGCCCGTTGTACCAGAGCCCGGAGCGCTTGTGCGTCTCCGTTTCCAGCTTCACCGGCTTCGGCGCATCGCCGGAAGCGTTCGGGAAAGGAGTCAGCTTGTCCAGCACACCCCAGTCCCGCTGCCAGTCGTCCTTCAGGTAGGTCGGAATTTCCTCCGCCTGCGAGGTCATCTGCACCAGGCCGTAGGATCCACCACCGGAGTAGTCCATCACTGGCGTGTGATTGCTGCGCACGTCATGGTCCGGCGAAATGCGGAACTTAGCCGGTTCCGCCACGCCTGCCCAGTGGTCGTACTGCTTCTGGCACGGGAACTGGAATGCAATCGTCCAGTCCAGCAGCGTCGGTGCTTCGGAGCCCACGTAGTCGTTCAGCGACTCCATCTCCGGCACGCGCGGTGGCGTGATGGCAATCCACTGTGCAGGCGTCAGGTTCGGGTCGTTCGCAACGATGCGCACCGAGTCTGCGTCCTCCGGCACCTGGTCCATCGGAATGCGCAGGTTACGCCACTCGGGCGCGTAGCCCGGATCCAGCGGAATCTGCTCGCCCAGCACCTCAAAGTCCTCGGCCTTCTTGGAGCCGCCGGACTTGCCGAATTGCACCTTGATCTCCTGGCCGTACTTGAAGATCCCGTCCATGTCGAAGTGTCCGACCCGTCCGGCCACGCTGAACACCAGCAGTGGCAGTCCGTCGCGGTTCTTCGGCAGGCTGTACCAGCTGGTCATGGTGTTCGCGGGCGTTTGCAGCCCCTCTGTGAACGAGCCCACCACCGGCACCTTGTTCGTGTCGATCCCGAACGGCAGCACTGCGTAGGAACCGTTCACGCCCTTGGTAGAGCGCAGGCCACCGGTGGTTCCGGAGGCGTCGTTGCTATCGCTGCTGCTGCCCTTCTCGGCGTCGGGATCGTTTGTTGCCTTATTTTGGGACGCCGCAGACTGCGCCCCACCACGGTCAGCGGAAGTGCGCGAATCATTGGAATTAGAGTCCGTGTTGGAATCGCTGCTGGATTCCTCCTTGCGGAACTGGTCCGCGGAGCCCACGGTGGATTGCGATTCTCCGCTGGACTTCGCATCGATCTTGGCGGGGATGTTGTTCGGCTCGAAGCCGCGACCTCCGCCGGCGGTCAGGGAGTCCTTCAGCGAGCTGCCGTCGGCGGGCTTAAGGAAGGACTCGTTGGTGTTGGTTTCCACCAGCACGTCCGCGGCCTGGTTGCAGCTTTGACCCGTCAGGGCCATCACGTTGCCCTTGCCCACGGAGTAGGCGGGCCACTGGCTGACCATGCCCTTCGTCATGGAAGCAAGGGTGAACACGACCGTGATGGTCGTGAGGATGCCGATCGGCGCGGCCGTCAGGCCGCGGAAGCGGTCAAGCTTATTGCGCTCGGCCAGCTCCAAATCGGCCACTTCCGATTCGGTGGTGGCACGGGCGTGTTTGGCGTCCGCAAGAAAACCAACGATAGCGCCCCACACCAGAACAACGATTGAGATGGCGAGCACCACCGAGCTGGCGGTAATACCGGAGATCTGCACCGGCTTGTCCCACCACGGCACGCCGTAGGAGGACAGGTACCACCAGCCGTTCGGGCCTGCGAGGGTGAAGGCGAACAGCATCAGGGTGGAGCCCAAGAACAGGATCCGGTTGCGGCGGGTCTGCAGGGCGAAGCGGGAGGCTCCGACTGCTGCCAGGGCCGTCAGCGCGGCGCCGATGCCAGCGAACACGCCGAAGTGGTGGGTCCATTTGGTGGGCGTGAACGTCATGAAGAACAGGGTGCCCAGGATGACCAGCAGCAGGCGCATGGACGGCCCCTTGGCGGCGCCGGTGATGCGTCCATTGCGCAGTATGGCGGCGATGACGATGCCGATGCAGAAGAACAGCATGACCATCGTGAAGCGGCGCGGGAAGCTACCGTCGACGGTTTGTTCCATGAGGGCTTCGTAGCGGCGGAACTCGTCGTACCAGTGCATCGACGGGCCGATGGCGCCGCGCAGTTTGATGGCCTCTGCGACTGTGCGCAGCGTCTGGTCGGCGAACACGGCCGTGAGGATCGCGGTGCCGGCCGCGAGGAACGGGGCGATCTGCGCCAGGATGGCGGCGATGACCGTCTTCTTCGGGGCGCCCTTCGGAGCGCCCAGCAGCGGCAGTCGGCGGGTGAGGATGCGGATCAGCGCACCGAGGGAAGCCAGCAGGGCGGAGACCGCCATCAGACCCGTCGGGCCGGCGCCCAGCGCCAGGGTGGCGATGATCGTACCGACCGCGGCGGGCAGCAGGCGATGCGTGGCGATCGCGCGCTCGAAGGAAACCCAGGCCAGCAGGGAAAGCACGGCGATGATCGGCTCTGGGCGCGTGCCGTTGTTGAAGGTCATCCAGAACAGCAGGAACGTCGCCGCCATGGTCCAGTGCGCTACCCGGCGCTGGTTGATCTTGGCGCCGAGGCGCGGCATCACTTCGCGGGAAAGTACCAGCCAGGTCACAAGTCCTGCGATGAGGGACGGCAGGCGCATCCAGATGGAGGCGGTGGTGACGTGTGTCATCAGCGCCAGCAGGTCGTAGAACGGCGAGCCGAACGGGGATTCCGGCACGCCGAACCAGCGGTAGTAGTTGGCCATGTAGCCGGACTCGTGGGAGACCTTGGCCATGGTCAGCAGGTAGCCATCGTCCGAGGTGTTCGCGCCGACAAAGTACCAGGCCAGCAGTACGAAACCGACTACGCCGTCCAGGGGGCGGGGCTTCCACCACTTGCGGTGGAACAGTCGGCGGGAGGTGGTGCGCTTATCCAGAATGTCGATGCGGTGCAGGCAGTACAGGGAGATCGCGGTGGCGATGATGCCCACGAAGATCGCCAGGTACTTGATAGCCGAGGGGGAAGAGGTGAAGCGCGAGTCGACGGTGACGTGTGCCTGGAAGCCAGCGTCGATGGTGTTGTTCGAGTTCTTCTCGGTGTTCTTGATGTCCGTGTAGATGCCGGTGAGGGCAGGGCGGACATCGTCGTCGATAGTGGAATCCAGTGCGTAGCCCAGGGACTTTTCTGCGTCCGGAACCCAGGAGCGAGTGGATTCGTAGTTAGAGGTGATGCGCAGCTTCGCATCGTCCGGCAGCTTCGCCAGGGCATCCTTCTGGATGGTCAGTGGCACGACGTTGCGCACGACCACGTCCAGGCTGTCGTCGGTAGAGCGGACGAACAGGCCACGCAGGGTGGCCTCCGTGGATTCCTGCGGGAGGGTGGACAGAATATTGGTCGCACCGTTGTCCAGGTTGCGGACTTCCTTGATGGGCACGGTGATGTCCACGTCCTGGGGGACGTAGGAGATCAGCGGTGCTTGGACGGAGGTGAGGTCGTCGTCCTGGGGCCAGTTAAAGGAGGACTGAACCTGGTTGACCGGCAGGAAGGGCAAAGACAGGAACATCACCATGCCGATGAGGCCGGAGATGATGGACGCTAACTTTAGTTTTCCTGTTGGCTGCTGAACTTTAGACACAACAGGTAATTGTAGGACACGAGACGGCTAACTCGGAACTCAAATAGCCTGTTTCTTGTGATTCTTGCGCATTAATGTGACGAATGTTGTTTTTGGGGTGCTCTTATTCTTCTTATTGACGCCCCTTGTCACCGGGCTAGCGCTGCCGCACCGCAACCACGAACGGGCCGACCTGGTGCAGGTTCCAGCCCTTGGCGAATGCGGTGGCTTCGAAGCTGATCGGACGGAAGCGGACATTCGGCTGGCTGGGGTAGAGGTCGTCGGCCACCAGGTAGGTAAACGTGCCGTTGCCTGGCCCCTTGACCTTCGGGAGGGGCTTCTCGGTGCGCTTCTGGGCTGGAGTCTTGTCGCCTGGCTCGTTGGCGGAGCCCGTCTTGCGCTTCTCCATCTCCTTCTCCAGGTCGAGCTGCCCGCGCAGCAGCAGCGCATCCGGCGCCTTCCACCCGTTCGTCTTCTCCGCATCATCCATGGCCGCCAGCAGTTCTTCGGGTTTGGTGATGTCGCCCCAACGCTCGATGACCTCATTGCGGCGGGCGAATTCGCCGAGCGGATTGGCGTAGTGCGCGGTGAAGGCTTGGTAGGCGTTGTAGGGATAGTAGGCCATGAAAGTTTTCTCGTCCGTCAGCAGTACCTTGCCTGACCGACCTCCGAGCTCTTCGTGTAGTACCTGATCCACCTGGGCGTAGTAGACGGCGGAATTGCCGGGGAGCTGGTCGCCACGTTTGCCGTCGCCGTCAGTGTCGGTGTAGGCGGTATCGATGTGGCCTTCGTGGACGAAGGGGATCTGCGAGGCATAGTGAATGCCACAGATCGCCAGCACGATGGCCATGACACGACTGACTAGCACCCCAAAGCCCGGCTTCCGACGTTCCAGCGAAGACATGCGCGGAACATAAACCAGTCGCCAGTCGGCGATTGCCAGCACACCGGCGACGGCGAGGATGATGCTGATCGGGACCGCCACACGGAAGCCCAGCAGAGTGGTGCCGAGGACCGTCATGAGCAGCGACAGTATTACCCAGGCGTAGCAGACAATGAGCCCGTAGGTTAGGGCGCGTACATCGCCGTCCTTGCGTCGGAAAACCATCCAGATCAGGGCGGCCAGGGACAAGAAGGCGATGGCCGTCGACTCGAAGAAGGGGGTGGGGATATGCGTTGCGGCCTCGGGGAGGTAGTGCTGGGCGGTGCCCGTCGGACCGTGCGGCTGGGTTAGTAGCGCCCAGACGTATGGTCCCCAGCCGACTAGCGCTAGGGCGATGGACCCCACACCGATGATCACGAGCTTGATGAGTGGCTGGATGCTGCGCACCGTGATTGCCCCGGCAACGGCGAGAGCCACCACGGTCAGGGCGGACACGGCGGTGTACAGCGTGTAGAGGTTCGCCGATAGTCCGAGGTAGATGATGGATCCGATCAGCGCAGTCCGGCCTCCGTGCAGTGCTCGCCGCGCGACCACTAGCGCCGGTGCCATGCCCATTGCGACGATCGCCGCGTAGGGCTCATCGCCGCCGACGGTTAGGGTGACTGCGACTGTCACGAGCGCCAGGGCGCTGGCGACCGGCAGGGAGCCGCAGATGCGCTGCCATACCGGCACCAGCATGCTGCCTGCCATCGCCATGGTGATCAGTGCCCACGGCTGCATAGCTACCCAGCCGGACAGTCCGAAGATGCGGGCGAACAGTCCTCCGGTGAAGAACCATAGGCCGGGGTAGAAGGATGGCTCATCGACGTATGCCATGTCTTCCCACCCGAGGGAATCCGTCATGCGCGTGAGGAACTGGGTGCGGAAAGCCTGATCCACGCTGATGCCGCCGAGGTAAAGCTGTGTCGCGGCCAGCGGAATACCTAGCGCGGCCAGCACCAGTACAGCGGGGGCGAGGTACATCACCAGCTGCAGCATGATGGAGACCCAGGGCCGTAGAGTTTCCCGTCGGGCGCTCCGTCCCGCGCGGCTATCCGCACGGCCATCCGCTCGGCCATTGTCCGCACGGGAACCCTTGCGGGCGTTCTTGTTTAGCCATCGCGGCGGGTAGATCCACCAGTAACTCGCCAGGCCAGTGAGGATGACCAGGATGGCGATGCTCGCCGTAGTGAGGCCGCGCAGCACGAAGCTGTTGGTGAAGGCCGGGAAGTTCGTGTGCGACATGATGTACCACCCTGCGGTGGTTCCGGCGAACGCAATCGCACCGGTCAGCGCCAGGCGAATAAGGGTCTGGCGCACCGTCAGCGCGTCTTTGCTGAAGGGAACCGTCGGGTCGACCTTCGCGGCGGGGCTTGAGCTCATTGCTTCATTGTTACATATGCCCCGGACGGCCTTGGTTTCTCTGGCGCGTTAGCGCAGCATAATGCCCCTGATCCCAGAGTGAAATCCGTCACGCAAGCCCACTCGCTGGCTTTCGGAGAGCGTGTACTCGTGCAGTGTTTCGCAGGCGAACTGCAGCAGCGGCCGGTCGATCTCTGGGGGTAGTCCACCGCCGGAGAGCAGGTGCGCGTTGTCTCGTTGCTCCTCGGTGGCGATGTTGTCGTACCACCAGACCGCGTATTGCTGGCCGATGTCGGAGGGGCTCTGTTCGCCCGCTGTAGCCCAGACCTCGTTGGGTAGCGGCACGTACCGGCTGCGCAACTTGCGGTGGCGCGCCATCATGCCGGGGTTCGGACGCGGCTTCGGCTTGGGTGCCTCTTCTGCTTCGGGTGCTGTTTCCTCTGGTTGTCTTGCTGGTTGTTCTTCTGGTGGTGACGCCACCGCCTCCGGCTTGGCCGTGGCTTCAGGTGCTGTTTGAGCGACGTCCGCGGGGCTTGGTACCTGCGGGGCAGTGGTGCGCTCGGGAGTTGCCAGCAATGCAGGAGACGGCGCAGCGGGGGACGGCGCAGCGGGGGACGGTTCAGCAGGAGCTGTTTCGTCAGTGGCTGAACCGGTGGCGTCGATAGTGCCGGAAGTGCTGGCAGTGCCGGAAGCAGTGTCGGTGTCGGCAGCATCGCCGGATACACCACCGGGCACGTCCGACGCTGTGACCACGCACGGGCTGGGATCCGCGGGCTCTTCCGCGTCTCCCAGTGGCTTGTCCTCAGGCTGTTCGGGCTGCTCGCCAGCCGGCAGTGGACCTTCCAGGATCTGCAGGCGCATGGTGTCGCGGAAGTCCTCGCGCGGATCCAGGATTGTGGTTGTGTCGCAGGCGAAGCGCAGGGCGGAAGACATGGAATCCCAGCCGAATCCGTAGAGGTGCACACGGATGCCTGCCGCGACGGCCTCTTCTACGCCGGGCAGCATGTCGGCGTCGCCAGAAACCAGCACGATGTCCGATACCTGGCGGTTCATCGCGGCGATAACGATGTCCGCGACCAGTCGAGTATCCACTGCTTTTTGGGTGCGCCGCTCGCCCCACTCGATCAGCTGGCCGGCGCGCAGCTGCACACCCGGTTCGCTGCGTAGGGAACGCTGGTAGCGGTGGGGGCCGGAATCAGGGATTCCGTCGTACCAAAACTGCCGGTGGACGGGTTGCTTTAGTTGGTCTTGAATCATCTGGCCGAGGACGGCCACGACCTCCGGTAGGTCGATTTCTAACTGTGCGCGGGCGCCGGTATCCCAGGAGTTATAAAAGCTGGCTAGCAGGTAAGACGTGTCGACATAGACCTGTGTTCTTTCCAACATTGTTCATTGCTCATTTCATTTCGCTCGTTGTTAGTTCTTGTCCCTCTAGCATGCCTGAAAACTTTGTTATATGGTTAGTTACACAAGTAACCAACCAGCTAACTAAAAGCGCCGAAACGCAGAGCGCGCTGGGAGCTTGTTAAGTAGTGCTTTGAAGGAGGTGCCGCGTGGACGAATCGGCAACACCGCTTTTCCAGCAGGTTGCGGACCTGATAGCGGACGCGATCGTGGACGGGTCGCTTCCTGAAGGCGAACGTGCCCCCTCGACAAACGAACTCGCAGAATTCCACAGCATTAACCCCGCCACCGCCAGGAAGGGGTTGGCGTTGCTGGTCGATCAGGGCGTATTGGCCAAGCGGCGCGGCGTGGGAATGTTCGTCGAACAAGGCGCGCGGGAGCTCATTCTGACCCTGCGTAAAGAAGCCTTCGCAGCCAGTTATTTGGTCCCCCTCGTCGACGAGGCCGCCAAGTTGGGCATGAACCGCACGCAGCTGAAAAACCTCATGGATAAAGTCGCAGAAAGTAGAGGACTGTACGAATGAACGCCACAACATCTCCCGGCGCTGCCTCTGGCGTCGCCCCCAGCATCGAGCTGCGCGACGTCCGCCGCAAGCTCGGTTCTACCCATGCCCTCGACGGCGCGACTGCTCACCTCCCAGGTGGCCGCGTTTATGGCCTTATCGGACGCAACGGCGCGGGCAAGACCACCCTGCTGCGCACCATCGCGGGCCAGCTGCGCGCCAAGGGCGAGGTTCTCATCGGCGGTCAGCCTGTCTTCGACAACACCGCAGTCCTTAATGGCCTGATCCTCTCTGGTCCCGATGTTCCCTGGCCTGCGGATATCAAGGTCAAGCAGTTGCTCAATGTGGCTGCCGCCCGTTGGGAGACCTGGGATCACCGCTACGCGGACCACCTCTGCGAGGTCTTTGAGATCGATACGCGCAAGCCTCTTTCCAAGCTCTCGCGCGGACAAAAGTCCCTGGTCTCGATTGTTATTGGCCTGGCCGCGCAGTGCCCCGTCACCCTCCTTGACGAGCCCTACCTGGGGCTCGACGTGCAGAATCGCGAGCTGTTCTACAAGCTCTTGCTGCAGGATGTCGAGCGCAACCCACGCACCTTCATCCTCTCGACCCATCACGTCGACGACGCTGCCCGCATCCTCGATTCGGTCGTCCTCCTCGATAAAGGCCGCATCACGGGAGTCGGCACCCTCGACTCCATCACCGAGCGCATTGCGATCCTCTCCGGTTCCGCCGCGGCCGTCGACGCCACGCTCGGCGAGGTTGGGGCCACTGGTTCTGTTCTTAACGACGCCACCTCTTCCGGCCTACGTCGCCTAGTGCTAGACACTCACAGATTGGGTGTCGGCAGCGTCCAAGATCTCGCTGCCCGTATTGAGGGCAGTGGCGTACGCGTGACCAGGGCAGATCTGGAGCAGGCGGTACTGGCGCTGACCGGAAGGGAGTTCTGACGTGACGAATGTCTACCCGCCCATGCCGTGGGGGACCCACTGGAAGCTGGCTATGCGCCAGCTGCAGTCTAAAGCCTGGAACTCTGGAATAAGCATCGTGTTCATTCTTCTCGTCCTCTTCTTTGCGATGGGTGGGGAAGAAATCCACGGGTTCAAGCTAGGGGCATACCTACTATTTGGTCTTTCGCTGGGGCTGCAGCCGATCACCGCAGTGTGGGACAAGGCGCAGCTTCGTGCTCTGGGGATGAGCGTGGCGGATATCCGCCGAAACTTCCTGATAGTCATGCCTATTGCATCGACAGTCGTCTGCGGATCGATGCTATTGGGCTACATCCTCGCGCAAACATTCAATTGGCACATCCCGGCATTCTGGCTTGTCTTGGCAGTAGTTTTCGTCGTGCACGTGGCCAGCATTATTGGTGCACTCGCTCGGGTGGAAGATAACAATGAGGTCATCAAATCCACCAAGGAAGACAAGGCTGCAGCGGTAGAGGAAGGGGCCGATCCCGCTGGGGAAACCACCGATGGCGCTTTCGGCTTGTTCGCTGGGGGGTTGAATACGGAGACGAGGTGGCGTCAACAAGAACAAAAGGGCGCCAACCCCTCGGCGCTGGATTACCTCACCGCTTGGCGGATCGACAGGTACATGGCACGGGTATTCCTTATTGGGCTCGCCGCAGTGAGCATCGGAACAATTGGCTGGTTTGTCACAGGGGTGACGACCAGTGGTGCGATGTGGCTCTACCCGGCATCAATGTTCCTGCTGATGGCAGCGTTCTACTTCGGTGAAGCGCTCAACATGAGTCTGGGCAATTGGCTGGTGTTCTCGGGTGATCGCCGCCAGTGGTATGCGAAAGCTATGGGGCGGGTGGCGCTGTGGCTGCCAAGCATTGCGCTTTTGATGCTGTTAGGGATCGCAGAGTTCCTGCTGCTGCATGCCATCTTCCCGAGCGTAGGAAACCTAGAGGTGCGTGCAGATGCGAAAAGCTTGGTGATAACCCTGCTGGTCGCAGCGTCAGTGGCCGCAACTTTCGGCCTGGTTGGGATAGTCGGCTTCTGGGTGAGTAACCGGTTCACCGGATGGCTGAAATGGGTGGTCATCATCCTGTCCATCATGGTGCTTTCAGCTGCACTGGCTGCAGCTATCGTCACCGTTCAGGAGGTCATCGAGGCCGACGGGAATGTGCTGAGGTTCGTGCTAGGAATAGCCGCTGGGCTAGCACTAGTGCTGGCCCTTGCGTTTGGTGTGTTGAGCCGAGGCATTCAGCGCTTCGATACGACCAATGAGTCGGTGAGCGAAAACCTGGGCTTGGCTACGGAAGCTTAAGGCAGACCCTTAGGCGTGGAAGCCGGGTTAGAAGAAACACCGACGCCTGGGAATGCGAGAAACTGGCGTGCATTAGGCACCCTAAAAAGCAAGCTTGACCAGTAAGTTTGTGTTTGTTGTGGGGTGTGTGTACATTA
>NZ_KV799276.1:0-269 GCF_001809885.1 Corynebacterium sp. HMSC058E07 | reverse complement strand
CAGGCCCGGGTTGATGCGACGTTCTACGCCCTGGTGTGCGATCTGGCCGGAGCGCCTCAGGAACTGATCAACACCACCACCGGTGTCGTCGAGGGACACACCACCCAAACGCTGTACGGCAAGCGTACGTGGTCTGGTCGGTGTACCAGCCCGTTGTTGTTTGCTGGTCAGTACGAGGATGTGGAATCCGGGTGGGCGTACAACCGCTTCCGCTGCTACAGTCCCACCCTGGGTGCTTACAACGCCCAAGACCCACTCGGACTCGCCCC
>NZ_KV799275.1:463693-465856 GCF_001809885.1 Corynebacterium sp. HMSC058E07 | reverse complement strand
AGGTACCCACACACAAACCATCAGACACTCTCGACAATTTCAGAAGTGAGACGCAGCGCAACCGCACAATGCTCCTGGCGAAGGAAAAGTTCCCGGAGAGATGAAAGTGTGGTGAAGAAAAACCGTTTTCTTCTCGAACACCGCGAGGGGGTGTCCGGGGACAGTTATAGAGTGGTCAGCATGACTGCACTGCATTTTGACCCGGCACACATGCTGAGCTTCGACCTGGAAACCACCGGCGTAGACCCAAAGACCGCCCGCATCGTCACCAGCGCACTGGTGACGATCAAGGGACGGGAAAGAAACGACATTGAAATGCTCGCTGACCCTGGCGTGGAGATTCCGCAGCAGGCCTCTGACGTCCACGGCATCACCACCGAGTACGCCCGCGAACACGGCCAGGATCACGACGAAGTGCTGGCCAAAACCATCGAAGGGATACGCGAGGCATGGCGCGCTGGTGCCACGCTGATCGTGTATAACGCTGCTTACGACCTCAGTGTGCTGCGAGCGTTGGAGCCGAGCTTCACCGTCGACGGCCCGGTGTTCGATCCCTTTGTCGTAGATCGGGCGAAAGATCAGTACCGCAAAGGCAAGCGCACGTTGGAAAGTGTGTGCGAGCACTACGGTGTGGTTCTGGACAATGCCCACGAGGCGACGGCAGATGCGGTGGCTGCCGCTCGTGTGGCATGGATGCTGGCGCGCAAGTACCCCGAAATTGTGCAAATGTCGACGGATGAATTGATGCTTGCCCAGGCCACGTGGTTCTACGAATCGCAGAAATCTCTGCAGGAATGGTTCCAGAAGAAAGGCAAGGACGTGCCGGTCAACACCGCGTGGCCACTAGCGGAGTGACCCCAGCCCGCGGGAACCCCTAGCCGGTGGGAATCCTCAGCCCGCGGGAACCCCTAGCCGGTGGGAACACTAGGCCGCGAGAAGGGGAGGCGACGGCGAGCTGAGCACGCGCCGCGCGGCCGCTACTTGCGGCGCACGGCGGTGAAGTACACCGCCACGGCCGCAGCCAGGATCACCGCTAGGATTCCCAGGCCGATGTAGAGGATAGTGTTGCTCTGGGACGCGTTGTCGATGTCCTTGGCCTGCGCGGCAGCTTCGTCGCCGTTGTTACCGTCGCCGCTTTCTGCGCCATCACTGTTGCCACTGCCGTCGTCGTTGCCGCTGCCGGGCGGGTCTTGGGATGGTGCTGGCCCGGGCTCTAGGGTTTGACGCCACTCCGGTCCATCGACCTTATTGCCCTCCAAGGCGGTCGACAGGCGGAACTCGATGTCTTTATCCTGCTTTCCGTTGTCGCTGTAGCCCTCGAGAGTGACCATGATGTACCACTGACCGGCATCCGAAGCTTTGTCTTGGGATACGTTTCCTTCCTTGTTGCGGTAGAAGACGTACGGCGTACTCACAGCTCGTGCAGTGACGGGAACATCCTTATCGAGGGACTTAACAGTCTCCTTAGAAGTGATTATGCGACGGGGAGATGCGACGTAGATGTCCCCATTTCGGGAATCGTTCGAGTGCTTCTTGTCGAATTCCACTTCCGCGAGGGGGCGCTGGCCCCAGTCGACGTTCATGCGGTAGAACTTCGTCTCGCCGGGCACCAGAGTGTCGGACACTGTGCCCGGGGTGATTTCGGTTGCCTTGTTGTACGACGTGCCACCCGGGGTCGGCGTCGGCTTAGAGCTGGGAACCTTGACCTTATCCTTGTCTTCGCCCTCTGGGACTTCACGATCGTTCTTCGGGCCAGCTTCGGAACCGTCGACCTGGGGCTCGAAACCGATGACGATCTCCACCGGCAGGTCGTGGTCAATTTCGGTGCCGGAGTGGTTCAACTTCACGCGGTACTTCGTCGGATCACAGTCCTCTTCTGGATCGATCGTTACAGTTTCCGCCTCCGGCGGCCCGGGCCAATTGGAACCGCTGTAGTAACCGGATCCACTGTGGTCACAGGTATCGTTCTTATACTCGACGTCAACGTTGTAGTAGATGTGGTCGCCGCCCTCGAAGCCAACCGGCACCAGGTTCGCCGAGACCTGAGCTTTCTTGCCTTCTGGGACGCTGATGCTGAACCACTTCTCGTCGCCTTCTCCTCCATTGGAGTTATCGCGCGGGCCGGGAAGGGAGCTTTGGTAGAGGCCTTCGCCGAGGTAGAAC
>NZ_KV799275.1:449278-463593 GCF_001809885.1 Corynebacterium sp. HMSC058E07 | reverse complement strand
CTGCGGATTCGTAGTCGCCGGCGACGCGTTGGGCGGCGTCGGCGAGGGCTTTGGAAAGTGCGTCGGTGTCATCGGCGGAGGAGTAAGTGCCGCCGGAGACTTCGGAGATGCATTGGAGTTCTTTTTGGGCTTTGTTGTCGACTTTGAATCCGACGGTGTGGATGGCGAGGTCGATGCCGTCGCCGGCGATGTCTTTGGCTACGTCGCAGACTGGTGGTGGGGCGCAGGTGTCGATGCCGTCGGAGACGAGGATGATGTTGCGTTTGCCGGAGTCGCCGAGTTCTTCGGCCGCTTTCTTGATGGCGTTGCCGATGGGGGTGTAGCCCTTGGGCTGGAGGCCGTTGATTTTGTTGTTGAGGTCTTCGGCCTTGTTGTTGCCTAGGGGTGCGAGGGTGGTGACGTCTTGGCAGCCTTTGGCGCGGTTGTCGGGGGCGTTGGATTCTTTGGATCCGTAGGCGATGATGGCGGTTTGGGATTTGTCGGCGAGGGTGTTGATGGTGTCTGTGGCGGCTTTTTTGGCTGCGTCCATGCGGGTGCCGCCGTCGTTGGTGTCCTTTTCGGCCATGGAGTCTGAGGCGTCGAGGACGATGGCGACTTTGCCGTCGCCGCCGGTGTTATTGTCCTCTGCGTTTGCGTTGACAGCCAGGATGGGCAGTAGTGCCAGGATGGTGAGGAATGCCAGCAGGGCGGTGGCCAGGCGCCAGGTGTTGGCGGGGGGGTTTTGTCTCTGGCTGATGTGCTGAGCCGATTCAGCGGACAACAAAGGGAATCAACGCCTTCCTTAAGACATAGGCTTATACGAGTTTTCAAGTGTGGGATGCGTTACATCGGCGCAATGTTCCCGATACGAAAATATTTTCCGTTGCGGATAGAGAGTCTAGGAAAAGAAGCGGGTTTCCGCATGAAAAGGGCGTTTTTTGGCCACAGTGAAACTGGCACGGGCTCCGCATGGCCCCGCAGGTCAACGGCGCTTGGGTTGCTACGCGACGACCCAGCCCGATCCTATGGCACTGGTCATTTGTTACTTATCTTCTCGAAGTAGCACAATGAAGGTGTTGAGGTCTATTCCTTCGCGATCTTTGTGACGCCCCCACCCGCTCCCGCCAGAGCCAATGGACGGCGTGGTCGCGCACGGGGGAGAAGGCCGGCGCTTTCAAGTGAACCTATTAAAGATAGTGAAATGGAGCACCAGGGATCCATGGATGACAAGAACAATCCCCAGGGCGCAGAACCCAATGGCGCAGAACCCAATGGCGCTAATGGCGCAGAGCTCAATGGTTCCGGGCTCGGCGGCACCCAGCCCGTCGCCGCCGGAGCCGCGGTTGCTACCTCTCCGCAGATCGCTGAGTCGAAGCGGGAGAAGAAGGACAACACCCACTGGCTATACATCGGCGTGATCGTCGCAGTGATCGCCGGCATCATTTTCGGCCTCGTGGCACCCGATGTCGCAAAGGGGTTCAAAGAGCTCGGAACCACCTACGTCACGCTGATCAAAATGATCATCCCACCGGTGATTTTCTGCACGATCGTGCTGGGAATTGGCTCGGTGAGGTCTGCGGCGTCAGTAGGCAAAGCAGGAAGCATGGCACTGGCCTACTTCATCACGATGTCCACCTTCGCCCTCGCAGTAGGCCTAGTCGTGGGAAACCTGCTGCAGCCGGGCGAAGGGCTGAACATTGGAAAAACCGGCGGCTTCGACGCCAATAAAGGGCCAGAGACCGGGTTCGTACAAAGCATCATTCCTGAAACCTTCTTCAGCGCCTTCACCTCAGGCAAGATTCTGCAGGTACTGCTAATCGCCCTGTTGGTCGGCTTCGCAACGCAATCCATGGGCAAGGCCGGCGAGCCGATCCTGGGCTTCGTGGCCGCTCTGCAGAAGCTGGTCTTCAAGATCCTGTCCTGGATCCTGTGGCTGGCCCCGATCGGCGCGTTTGGTGCGATGGCTGGCGTAGTCGGCGGCACTGGTATTAAGGCAGTGCTGCAGCTCGGTATCTTGATCCTAGGCTTCTACATCACCTGCATCATCTTCATCTTCGTGATCCTGGGAACCATCTTGCGGGTCTTCACTGGATTCAACATTTTCAAGCTGGTGAAGTACCTGGGGCGCGAGTACCTGCTAATCTTCGCTACCAGTTCCTCTGAGTCCGCGCTGCCGAACCTGATGCGCAAGATGGAACACATCGGCGTGGACAAGTCCACGGTCGGAATCGTCGTGCCGACGGGCTACTCCTTCAACCTGGACGGCACCGCGATTTACCTGACCATGTCAGCCATCTTTATTTCGGACGCGATGAACGTGCACCTGAGCATGGGGGATCAGATCAGCTTGCTGATCTTCATGATTATCGCCTCCAAGGGTGCCGCGGGTGTGTCCGGCGCGGGTATCGCAACCCTGGCTGTCGGTCTGCAATCGCACCGTCCGGAGCTGCTGGACGGCGTGGACATCATCGCTGGCATCGACCGCTTCATGTCTGAGGCCCGCGCCCTGACCAACTTCTCCGGTAACGCAGTGGCCACTCTGCTGGTTGGCAAGTGGACGAACACAGTGGACAAGGAACAGGTCAAGCGGGTGCTCAATGGCCAGGATCCGTACGTTGGAACCGCAGATGACCATGATGTCGACCTCAAGTACCCGTCGGTGAAGAACCCCGCCACGGAGCACCTTCAGCCCACCCCGCAGGTCAACCTAGACGACTACCGCCAGCAGTAAGCGCCAGCGCCAGCAGCGCGGTCGCAGTTTTGGCGGTCGCGCTCGCAGTCGCGGTGGCGGCTGGGGCGGGGCAGTAACGCCGGGGCTCGCGACTGTGGGGGTGTGGGGACCGCAGGGTAAGGGGGATCACCGGCGGGGCTATACTGAAGCGCATGTCACATGAAGCTTCGCATCCTGTCAGCGGGGGAAACGGCGCGGAATACCTGAAGAAGATCGTTTCCGCGCCCGTCTACCGAGTCGCAACGAACACGCCACTCGAGTACATGGAAACGCTGTCGAAGCGCATTGGCAACGAGATTCTGGTCAAGCGCGAAGACCTGCAGCCCGTCCACAGCTTCAAAATCCGCGGCGCATTCAACCGCATGGCCCAGCTCACGGAAGAAGAGCGCGCCCGCGGAGTCGTCGCGGCCTCCGCTGGAAACCACGCCCAGGGCGTAGCGCTGTCCGGCACTGAGCTAGGCATCCGCACCGTGATCGTGATGCCGGAAGTCACCCCCAGCATCAAAATCGATGCGGTTTGTAGCTTCGGCGGGGAAGTGTTGCTGCACGGCGCCAACTTCGACGAGGCCAAGGCTAAGGCCATGGAGCTTTCCGAGGTTGAGGGCATGGTCTGGGTAGCCCCCTTCGACGACGAAGCGGTAATCGCCGGCCAAGGCACCGCCGGGCTGGAAATCTTCCAAGCCCGCCCGGACGTCGACCGCGTCTTCGTCCAGGTCGGCGGCGGTGGACTGGCCGCTGGAATCTCCGTGCTGCTCAAGGAACTGGATCCGAACATCAAGGTCATCGGCGTGGAGCCGGTGGAATCCGCCTGCCTCACGCACGCGCTCGCCGCCGGAAAGCCCGTAGCCCTCGACCACGTGAGCCTCTTTGCCGAAGGCGTGGCCGTCAAGCAGATTGGCGCCGAAACATTCCGGCTCTGCCGCGAATACCTCGACGACGTCATCACCGTCAGCTCCGACGAGATCAGCGCCGCCATCAAGGACATCTTCGACGACACGCGAGCCATCGCCGAGCCCGCCGGCGCCGTCGCCCTCGCAGGCCTGAAGCGCTACGCTGCCACCCACCAACTCGAAGGGGAAACGCTGGCGCACGTCCTCTCCGGCGCGAACGTCAACTTCCACTCCCTGCGCTACGTCTCCGAGCGCGCGGAAATCGGCGAGGGCGGTGAAGGCATCTTCGGCGTGACCATCCCCGAACGCGAGGGAGCCTTCCTCGAGTTCTGCAAACTGCTTGGCCACCGTGCCGTCACAGAATTCAGCTACCGAGTCGGCCAACGCGACGGTGAAAAGCCCGCCCGCATCTTTGTGGGCGTCAAGCTCAAAAACGGCGAGGACGAGCGCAAAGCCATCGCCGCAGACCTCCGCGAAGCAGGCTACGGCGTGGTCGACCTGTCAGACGACGACGTTGCGAAGGAACACGTCCGCTACATGATCGGCGGAACGCCCGGCCAGCACGTCGACGAGACCGCCTACAGTTTTGAATTCCCCGAAAACCCGGGCGCGTTGCAGCACTTCCTGGAAGTGCTGGGCACCCGCTGGAACATTACCGGCTTCCACTACCGCAGCTTCGGCATGGATCACGGTCGCGTGCTGGCGGCGTTCGAGGACGTCTCCGGCGACCCGGAATTCCAGGCCCACCTGCAGCAGCTGGGCTACCACGCCACGGACGTGACGGACAGTCCTGCGTACGACTTCTTCATCAGCGCCGAATAGAGCGTGCCGCTCGCTGGCGCTAGCTGAACAGCGCGCCGAAAATCGAGCCGAGCTGGCGCAAATGCTCCACCTCGCTGACCAGGAAGTCCGGCCCACCCGGCCTGCCGACGATCAAAAGCAGATCCGTCCCGGCGATCGGAGTGCCCGCCAGTGCGGAATCCATAACGGCCCAGTTCTCGGGGATCCAGTCCTCGCGTTCGGGGTTCAGCACGCGCGCTTCGGTCAGCGGGGGCTGGTCGAGCTCCTGGCCATTGTCCTCCGGCGCGGCAGACGAAGCCGCCACCCGGTGTGTCCGCGGAGACGTTTCCAGCACGACCGCCCAGCCTGCCGTCATGGTGCGGGGCAGATCCTGCATGAGGATCTCTAGCGCTTTTTCTATATGACGCCGCTGCTCCGCCACCCCGGACAGCATCTGAATCTGGCCGCGTCGGTCGACTGTGCCTGAAAAGGGGCGGATCGAATCGACAAAGAAACCATCGAGTTCCTGCGTGGCCGTGATCAGACTGTCGGGCAAATGCCCGGTGGGGAGGGACACGACAATGTCGTCGACCACTGTGTTTGGCTCTTCGAGTTCAGCCTGACCAACGATATCGACGCCCCGGATGTCCCCGCCGACGGTTCCCAGCGCCATGGCCAGCAGGCCGAGGGAGCCAGGGGTATCGGGCATACGGACACGCATGAGGAAAGACATAGAACCGATATTAGCGCCACCTGAAGTCCACGGGGGCTGGTTGGCTTGACTAGAGTGGAACCCATGTCTGAGATTTCGCGCGAAGATGTTGCCCACCTGGCCCGCCTGGCCCGCCTGGACCTGGGGGAGCAGGAGTTGGATGAATACGCAGCTCAGATCGACGGGATTGTCGATCACGTGGCCGCGATCAGGAAGGTCGACACCGAAGGTATTGAGCCGCTGAGCCACCCCACCCAAAACGTTGACGGAGACGTCGCCGTCATGCGGGAAGACGTAGTCGTGCCGAGCCTGAAGGCGGAGCAGGCACTGGACCAGGCGCCGAAGCAAAGCGAGCAGCGCTTCGAAGTGCCGCAGATCCTGGCGGACTAGACCGGCTGGGGCGGCTGGCGTCATAAAAGGCAACAGCGCCAAACAAAACCCGCACGCCAAACAATCAATCGTTAGAAGAAGGAACTTCAGGAACACTCATGGCTGAGAATAAGTACATCGTCGGTTCCCGGGACGACTCGGACTTCACCACCTGGACCGCCGCGGAACTGGCGGAGAAGATCCACGCGCGCGAGATCAGCTCTCAGGAGGTTACGCAGGCCCACCTGGACCGCATCGGCGAGATCGACGGCGACATCAACGCATTCCTCCACGTCGGCGCCGACGAAGCGCTGGCGGCGGCCTCGAATGTCGACGACGCACTGGCCGCCGGCGACCAGCCGACCAGCAAGCTGGCCGGCGTGCCGCTGGCGCTGAAGGACGTCTTTACCACCACCGATGCTCCGACGACGTGTGCCTCCAAGATGCTGGAAGGCTACATGAGCCCCTACGACGCGACCGTCACCATGCGTCTGCGCGCCGCCGGCATCCCGATCCTGGGCAAGACGAACATGGACGAGTTCGCCATGGGCTCCTCCACCGAGAACTCCGCCTACGGCCCGACGAAGAACCCCTACGACCTAGAGCGCACCCCGGGTGGCTCCGGCGGCGGCTCGTCGGCAGCCCTGGCCGCGGGTATGGCTCCGCTGGCCATCGGCACGGACACGGGTGGCTCCATCCGCCAGCCCGCCGCTCTGACCAACACCGTCGGCGTGAAGCCGACCTACGGCACCGTTTCCCGCTACGGCCTGGTGGCCTGCGCTTCCTCCCTGGATCAGGGCGGGCCGACGGCGCGCACGGTTCTGGATACCGCGCTGCTGCACGAGGTTATTGCGGGGCATGACGCCAACGATTCGACCTCCTCCTCCCACGCAGTCGCGCCGGTCGTCGAGGCCGCGAAGCAGGGATCTTCCGGGGACCTGAGCGGCGTGAAGCTGGGTGTGGTCAAGCAGTTCCAGCGCGCAGAGGCCTTCCAGCCCGGCGTGCTGGAGGCGTACAACGCGAACCTGGAGCAGCTGAAGTCCCAGGGCGCAGAACTGGTGGAGGTCGATTGCCCGAACTTCGACCACGCACTGAACGCGTACTACCTGATCCTGCCGTGTGAGGTCAGCTCCAACCTGGCCCGCTTTGACGGCATGCGCTACGGCCAGCGCCGCGGCGACGACGGCAGCCGCTCCGCCGACCAGGTGATGAGCCTGACCCGCGCCGAAGGCTTCGGCTCGGAGGTCAAGCGCCGCATCATGCTGGGCACCTACGCCCTGTCCGTCGGCTACTACGACGCGTACTACTTGCAGGCCCAGCGCGTCCGCAACCTGATCTCCCAGGACTTCGCCAAGGCCTACGAGCAGGTCGACGCGATCGTCGCTCCCGTGACGCCGTCCACCGCCTTCAAGCTGGGCGAGAAGACCGACGACCCGTTGGCAATGTACATGTTCGACCTGTTCACCCTGCCGCTGAACCTGGCGGGCGTGTGCGGCATGTCCGTGCCCGGCGGCTTCGCCAGCGACACCGGCCTGCCGACCGGCCTGCAGATCATGGGCCCGGCGCACGGCGACGACCGCCTGTACCGCGTCGGCGCGGCCTTCGAGGCCGGCCGCGCCTAACCGCCCGGGTCTAGCCAGCCCGAGACGGAGACCTTGGCGAGCACACCCGTGGCTGGTCTGGCGGCCCCAAGATCTGCGGGGGAGGTTGCGGTTCGCGGATCCGCGTATGGTGGGGGACATGGGTAGGATTCCCGAACTTTACACAGGCGACGGCTTAGTCGAAGACCCCGACGGCTCCCGGCGCTGGGGAGTGCTCGGAGCGGCGGGGCTGTTCCTCGTCACCGACGACCAGCACGTCCTGATGCAGCACCGCGCCAAGTGGACCAACCGCGGCGGCACCTGGGCTCTGCCCGGGGGAGCGATCGACGTCGGCGAATCACCCACCGACGGTGCCCTGCGGGAGACGTGGGAGGAGACGGGCGTGGGGGCGTCCTCAGTAAAGGTACACAGAGAAATCGTGACCTCCACCGTGCCCGTCAAGACCGCCTACTGCCGCCTGCCCGTCCGTGACGACGAACGGCACCTGTTTGCCGGCATTGAAAAGATCGTCGAGCGCAACGGGGATCCCCGCCAAGCCCTGCGAGAATTCCCCGTCCGGCACCCCAACCTGGATGCCTCGCTGGATGCACACGGAATCTTCGGGCTCGGCGGAACGTTCTGGTGGGAATACGAAAACCCGGAGATCACCGAGTGGACGTACACCACCGTCCTGGCCACCTGTTCCGAACACCTGGAACTTCATCCGACCGCCGAATCGCTGGAACTACTGTGGCAGCCCATCGACCGGCTGGAAGAACTGCCACTGATGCCGGAGTTCAAAGCCAGTTTGCCGACCCTGCGGGCGGCAGTAGACTCCCTCTAGTGAAATACCCCGCCCTGCCGCTTCCGCTCCCACAAGCATGGCGCGCCCTGGTGGCGCTGTGCATCGGCTTCTTCATGATCCTGCTGGATCAGACGATCGTGGCCGTCGCCACGCCCGCGTTCCAGGCCGACCTGCAGGCCGACTACGGGCAGGTGCTGTGGGTCACCAGCGCGTACCTGCTGGCATTCGCGGTACCCCTGATGGTCACCGGCCGACTGGGCGACCGCTTCGGGCCGAAAAACCTGTACATCGCGGGCATGACGATCTTCACGCTCTCGTCGCTGGCCTGCGGACTGGCCGGCAGCATCGAAACGCTGATCGCCGCCCGCGCCGTGCAGGGTATTGGCGGATCTTTATTGACGCCCCAGACCATGAGCGTGATCAACCGCATCTTCCCGCGCGACAAGCGCGGGGCAGCACTGGGCATCTGGGGAGCCACGGCGGGAATCTCCACGCTCGCCGGACCGCTGCTCGGAGGCTTCATCACCCAATACGCAACCTGGCAGTGGGTGTTCTTCATCAACGTGCCCATCGGCGTGCTGTCCGTCGTGATGGTCGCCCGCTGGGTCCCGCGGTTCCAGCCGACGGAAGAACGCATCAACCTGCCGTCGATCGTCCTGTCCATGGTGGCGATGACCATGGTCATCTACGGCATCCAGGAAGGCGACCCCGCCGGCTGGGCGCCGTGGATCTGGGCGCTGCTGCTCGGAGGCGCGGCGCTGATGGTGGCATTCGTCTGGCTGCAGTCGCGCCTGTCCGCAGGCAGTGCGCTAGTTCCGATCGCCCTGTTCGCACGCCGCCATTTCGCCTTCGGCAACGCATCCATCTTCACCATGGGCTTCACCATCGCCGGCATGATGGTGCCAGTGATGATGTTCCTGCAGGAAGTTCACCGCTTCAGTCCAATGAAAGCCTCTTTCGTCGTGACGCCCATGGCCATCATCGCTGGCCTCATGGCGCCCTTCGTCGGCAGGCTGGTCGACCGATATGAGCCTCGACGCTTCGCAGTACTGGGGTTCTGCCTCATGGCCACGGGCGTGGCCGCGTTGGTGTTCTCCATGCGACCCGAACGGCCTCTATGGATGATGATCGGCGCGTTCGTGATCCTCGGGTTCGGAAACTCCTTCGTCTGGGCTCCGAACTCCACCACCACCCTTCGGGACCTGCCGTCCCAGTTCGCCGGCGCGGGCTCTGGAATGTACAACGCCACCCGGCAACTCGGCGCCGTCACCGGAGCCGCCGTCATCGCCGCCGTCGTGCAAGCCCGCGTCGGCGTGGTCGGCCCCCAGGCCTTCGGGGACTCCCTGCTGCCCGCGGTAGTTATGCTGATGCTCGGCGCGGTGGCCTCCGGCATGGCTCGGTCAGAGGTCGGTCGGGGAGGCGAGTAGGCGTCAATAAAAAGGCTTCCAGTTCCGCCCGGCAGATCCGGCAGCGTGTCGCTACACTTTAAAGCATGCGTATTGCGACCTTGACCAGTGGTGGAGACTGCCCAGGATTGAACGCCGTCATCCGAGGCATCGTGCGGACAGCGGCCGAACAAGGCCATACCGTCGTCGGATTTGAAGACGGCTGGCAGGGACTACTGGAAGACCGTCGCGTGCAACTGTACGACGACGATTTCATCGACCGGATCCTGCGACGCGGCGGCACGATCCTCGGTACCGGACGCCTACACCCCAACGACTTCATGGCCGGCATCGATCGCGTGAAAGCCAACCTCGCGGACGCGGGCATCGACGCCCTGATCCCCATCGGCGGCGAAGGAACCCTGAAAGGCGCACGCTTCCTGCACGACAACGGCGTGCCGGTCATCGGCGTGCCGAAAACCATTGACAACGACGTCAACGGCACCGACTACACCTTCGGCTTTGACACCGCCGTTGCCGTAGCCACCGACGCCATCGACCGCCTGCACACCACCGCCGAATCACACGACCGCGTGATGATCGTGGAAGTCATGGGCCGCCACGTCGGCTGGATCGCGCTGCACGCGGGCATGGCCGGAGGTGCGCACGAGATCCTGATTCCGGAATTCCCCTTCGACATCGATGACGTCTGCCGCCGCATGGCTCGACGCTTCCAGCTGGGGGAGAAGTACGGCATCATTGTCGTGGCCGAGGGGGCGTTGCCAAAGGAAGGCACCCTCGACGTCGCCGAACGCGAAGTGGACCAGTTCGGCCACGAGAAGTTCCAGAACATGTCCGCGCTGATCGCCAAGGAGATTGAAAACCGACTGGATACCGACGTGCGGTCGACCGTTCTGGGGCACATCCAGCGCGGCGGAACCCCCACCGCGTTCGACCGCGTGCTGGCCACCCGATTTGCCGTGAACGCCACCAAAGCCGCGATCAGGGGAGAATTCGGCAAGGTCGTTGCGCTCAAGGGTGGCAGCATCGAACTGATCGACTTTGAAGAGGCCGTCGGTACTTTGAAGGAAGTACCAGAGAAGCGCTACGCCACCGCGCGCTCGCTCTTCGGCTAGCGGACGCCGGCAGACGCCGCAGTGGTGGGGTGCGCGACCGGCCAGGTGCGGCGCGATGGCGCGGCGTCGGCGCGCAGTCGCGAGTCGAGCCGGCGGTTCGGATGTAGCCCCGATGTGGCTCAGATGCAGTTGCGTATGTCGAGCCGTGCGCGGTATATCGAGCCGTGTGCGGTATGACGGCGCGCTGGAACTGCACACTGGGGAGAGGCTGTCAAGGGGGAAATGATTTGCCTGTGGAAAACGCCCTCGGGGAGGGCGAGTTATCCACAGGCAGTCGTACGGGGCGAGGCGGGATTCTTGCCGATGGTCTAGCGTCCGAGGCATGGAAAAACTACAGCAGCTCGCGGAGCTTCAGCGCCAAGTGGCCGACGCGCAGCGCCACGGCGTGGAGCTGCTGACCGAAGCCTTCGGAACTCCCGCCGAGCAGCTGCCACTGGACCGGGAACTTGCCCGGAGCGTGGCGCGGGCTGCCGAACACTTTTCCGGGTCGGCGTACTCGAGGTACAAGAAGCGAGCCCTGGAGGCCGCGCGGCGAAACGGACACGGGCTGGACGTGCTGATACTCATCGCCGAGCGAGCGCGCATGCTGGGGATCAAACAGCGCTACGTATTCACCGAAGCGCTCTGCAACACAGCGGGTGACTACGCGGCGATCTCCCGCCGGGCAACGCAACTGCGGCGTGAAATGCAAGGCCCCCGGATCCCCGCCGACGGGGGACGGAGGATCATGCACGGGAAGAAAACGACCATTCAGTTCACCGGCCCGTCGCACCGCATGTCGGAAATCTGGGAATCCGCGCGCACCGATCCACTTGCATGGCTGACAGAGAATCGCACCATCCAGCGCAGCACGCTGACCACCAACGTTGTCGTCAGTTTGGATGACTACATGCAGGTGCTCGGTGGCCACGGGGACGAGATTGAACTGCAAGCTACCAACGGCGCCGTCCTCACGGGTGCGGAGTATGTCGCCCGCCGGCTCGAGGAAGCTGGCATCCAAGTTGCCCGCGCTGACAGTGCCTGCGCCGACAGTGCCCGCGCCGACCGTGCCAGCGCCGACCGTGCCCGCGCCGCTCAGCCTCCTTCTGGTGCAGCCAGTACTGCAGGCCCGATCGGCACGGGCGCAGCCGGCGCCCGCGCCGACGGTGCTAGCGTCGCTCAGGCTCCTTCTGGTGCAGCCAGCACTGCAGGTCCGACCGGCACGGGCGCAGCCGGTGCCGCTGCGGGCGTGGGCGGCACAGGGCTGAAAGATGGAGACTACATCACCCTGATAGCTCCAGAGCAAGGGCCGGTGAACTTGTACAGGGTGAGGCGGTTGGCGTCCAGAAAACAACGCCGCATGCTCGAAGCCGAGACGACGCGATGCAGCTGGCCAGGGTGCGGGCGTCCGGCGAATGAATGCCAAGTCCACCACCTGCAGGAATTTGCCAAAGGAGGGGAAACGAACCCCGAAAACATGGCACTACTATGCGCGTACCACAACGGAGTAAACGGGCAACACGGACGCGGGCGGATGGCGCGTGTCAGCGGGCGCGTCACGTGGCTGCCACCGGGGTGACCCTAACGACACAAGGTGGCGGGGACGTATTAAGATGGCTGGCATGACTGCGCCTGTCTACGATTACTCCGATGATGTGATGGACTTCGACGAAGTGCTGGAGCGCTTCGACCCAGTGATGGGCATGGAAGTTCACGTCGAACTCGCCACGAAGACGAAGATGTTCTCCACGTCCTCCGCGGAATTCGGCGACGCACCAAACAGCAACGTCGACCCATGCAGCCTCGGCCTGCCGGGCGCGCTGCCCGTCGTAAACAAGCTGGGCGTGGAATGGGCCATCAAGATCGGCCTGGCGCTGAACTGCGAGATTGCTCCGAAGTCCCGCTTCGCGCGCAAGAACTACTTCTACCCGGACCAGCCGAAGAACTACCAGATCTCCCAATACGACGAGCCCATCGCCTACGACGGATACCTGGACGTCGTCCTGGAAGACGGCACCGAATGGCGCGTAGAAATTGAGCGCGCGCACATGGAAGAAGACACCGGCAAGCTGACCCACCTCGGCGGCGCCGACGGCCGCATCCACGGCGCCACCGCATCCCTCGTGGACTGCAACCGCGCAGGCGTGCCACTGATCGAAATCGTGACCAAACCGATCGAAGGCGCCGGTGAACGCGCTCCGGAAGTTGCGAAGGCATACGTCTCCGCACTGCGCGACCTCGTCAAGGCGCTTGGCGTATCCGACGCGCGCATGGACCAAGGCTCCATGCGCGTGGACTCCAACCTGTCGCTGCGCCCCGTCGGCACCACCGAATACGGCACGCGCACCGAAACGAAGAACATCAACTCCCTGAAGTCCGTCGAGCAAGCCGTGCGCTTTGAAATGCAGCGCCAGGCAGCGTGCCTCGTCAACGACGTGGAGATCGTTCAGGAAACCCGCCACTACCAGGAAACCGACGGCACCACCTCCAAGGGTCGCCCCAAGGAAACCATGGCGGACTACCGCTACTTCAACGACCCGGACCTGCCACCCGTACTGGCACCCGCCGAGTGGGTCGAAGAAATCCGCGCCACCCTGCCGGAAATGCCATGGATCCGCCGCGCCCGCATCCAGAAGGAGTGGGGGCTGAAGGACGAAGAAATGCGCGACCTCGTCAACGCCGGTGCCCTCGACCTCGTCATCGACACCGTCGAAGCAGGCGCCAAGCCCGATGAGGCTCGCTCCTGGTGGGTTTCCTACCTCGCTGGCAAGGCAAATGAACAAGGCGTGGAACTTACCGGGCTCGACATCACGCCGGCTCAGGTGGCGCGGGTGGCGTCACTAGTAAACGACGGCAAGCTAACCACCAAGCTTGCGCGTCAGGCCGTCGACGGAGTGCTGGCAGGCGAAGGCGACGTCGACGACGTCGTCGCCGCCCGAGGCCTGGAAGTTGTACGCGATGACAGTGCCATCGAGGCGGCCGTCGACGAAGCCCTGGCCGCAAACCCGGACATCGTCGAAAAGTACCGCGCAGGAAACAAGAAGGTAACCGGCGCAATTGTCGGCGCCGTCATGAAGGCCACGAAGGGCAAAGCAGACCCCGCGCAGGTTAACCAGCTGATCGCTAAGAAGCTCAGCTAGCGGCGCGTCGGCGGCCAGGGTGCCGTCGGAGGCCGCTCTGGCCGGGGCATAGTCGATGGAGTACGCCATCTGTGACATGCCGAGCGACCTCCCGCGCAAATCGTGCTGGTCAGAATAGTCTGGGTTGCGTGAGTAACAACGCAAAGCCCAACAGCCCTAGGCCCGATCGATTCCGTAGACCTAGCCCAGACGACGCTTTGTTCGACAACTCGGCGGACGAGCTGGCCGATGACATGAACAATGACATCGACGTACCGGTCTACCGCCGCGACGCGCGCCCCGACGCCGACGAAAAGCCCCAGCCCAAGGAGGCCTCGACGGGAGCGACGAAGATCGCTAAGCCCGCCGACGTGGACGCCCCTAAGCCCGCCGAGAATTCCGCCGAGAATTCCGCCGAGGCTGAGGCGACTGCGCCCGCGGACGCGTCCGCTCCGGAGGCGAACGCCAACGTGGGAGATTCTGACGAAGCCACGGAGAAGCCGGCTAAGCGAGATGTATATGCGATGTTGGGGAGGGCTCGCCCTCAGCGCATCGAGGGCCGTTCGCCCGATGCTGCGCCGACTCGAACTGATGACGCCAACACGGATCACCCGGAAACCGACAGCGCTTCGGATGTCGATCTGACCAAGCTGGACGGCTCCGAGGCCTCGTCCGGCTCCGGCGCCGCAGCTGCCGCCGGAGCGAGCGCCGCAGCGGGGGCTGGCCTGGGCGCGACCACTGTCGGCGGAAGCTCCTCGGCCAAGGGGGACGAAGACCGCTGGGGCAAGGTCGACGACGCTGAAACCTCGGAGTTTAGGGGCGCGGGCGCGGACGTTGGCGAGCGGGAGAT
>NZ_KV799275.1:412843-449178 GCF_001809885.1 Corynebacterium sp. HMSC058E07 | reverse complement strand
GAGCGGGAGATCCCCGCCAACGCGGCAGGCGGCGCGGGCGCGGCTAGCGCGGCGGGCGCTGGCGTTACTGGGGCGGGTGTGCTTGGTGACGCTCAAGGTGCGGATGTTACGAGGAACCCAGGCGGCGATGAGACGACCGGCGCGGGCGCGGACGTTGGCGAGCGGGAGATCCCCGCCAACGCGGCAGGCGGGGCAGGCGGCGCGGGCGCGGAGGACTCCCAATCCGTTGCGAAGCGTGGAACCACAAGCTTCGGACTCTTCCTGCTGCGCGTCGTGCTGGGCGCGTACCTCCTGGTACGCGGCCTGCAGACTCTGTTCGCCTTCGGCGGAGACCCCGGGCTGGAGGTATTCCAAGGCCAGCTGGAAAACTACAACTTCACTGACATCCTCGCGATCGGCATTCCGGTGGCGGAGATCGTCGCCGGTGGCCTGCTGCTACTCGGCCTGCTCACGCCATTCGGCGCGGCAGTCGCTACGGTCGTCGCTGGCTTTATGACGTTCCATAACCTCAATGGATTCCAAGGATCCCTCTGGCCATACGGCCTGAACCCTTACGTCCAATTGTGGGCGGCGCTGACGGTGGCGTCGATAAGTATCATTTTCGTCGGCCCCGGCCGGATCAGCCTCGATCGCAGCAGAGGCTGGGCAACCCGCCCGTTGGCCTCGGCGTGGATCTTCTTCGTCGTCGCAGCAGCGGCGACAGCCGGCCTGTGGCTCGGCGTCGGCGGAGGCAACCCGTTCAACTAGCTGAAGTTAGCTGGCTGCGCTCCGCTAGAACCCGCCCCGTTGCGGTGTCCGTTTCGGCCACTGCGGCGGGACTTCCGTCTGCCACGACCCGGCCACCGCGCGCACCAGCGCCTGGGCCCATCTCAATGAGCCGGTCGGTCTGCGCGACCACTCGCATGTCGTGCTCGACAACTACCACCGTGTTTCCACTGTCGACCAGCCGCTGGAGCTCTGTGACCAACAGATCAACGTCCGCAGGGTGCAGCCCGGTGGTTGGCTCGTCCATGAGGTACACAGTGTGACCACGCTGCGCGCGCTGCAGCTCAGTGGCCAGCTTGATGCGCTGAGCTTCTCCGCCGGACAGTTCCGTCGCCGGCTGGCCGAGTCGCAAATAATCCAACCCCACGGCCGACAACGCCTGCAGCGCCCGTGCGATGGCTGCTTCGTCGGCGAAGACTTCCCGCGCTTCGGCAACGGTTAATCCCAGCACGTCCGCGATCGTC
The DNA here is from genome assembly GCF_001809885.1 of Corynebacterium sp. HMSC058E07. Classification (NCBI taxonomy): domain Bacteria; kingdom Bacillati; phylum Actinomycetota; class Actinomycetes; order Mycobacteriales; family Corynebacteriaceae; genus Corynebacterium; species Corynebacterium sp. HMSC058E07. The sequence goes on along the minus strand of NZ_KV799275.1, from coordinate 447,949 downwards.
CGGCCGTTCCACGTCACGGCCAGCGTTTCAGCGTTGTAGCGTGCTCCGTGACAATCTGGGCAGGGAGTGTAGCTGCCGGGCAGGAACACCAGCTCGACTTCGATTTGCCCTTCGCCGCTGCAGGTTGGGCAGCGTCCTTGGGTGACGTTGTACGAGAATCGCGAAACGGTCCACCCGCGCTGCTTGGCGGCGTCGGTTTGGGCGAAGATTTTGCGCACCTTGTCGAACAGCCCGGTGTACGTCGCCAGGCAGGACCGAGGAGTCCGTCCGATGGGCTTCTGCGAGATCTGCACCAGCCGGTCGATGGTTTTGTCTGCGCTGAGTGTGGCGCTGAGTGTGGCGCTGGGGTTTGGGCTTGCGATTTCGGTTTGTGCAGGGTTCTTACCTTTGGACGCCACGTCTCCGTCGTTAACCGCCGTCTTCACCTGTTCGCTTAGTGTGTCGGCCAGCACGTGCAGGAGAGTGGACTTGCCGGAGCCGGAGACGCCCGTAATAGCGGTGAATGCGCCGAGGCCGAAGTCTACGTTGAGGCTGTTCAGGGTGCGTTCGTTGATGTCAGTGAGGCGGAGTTTGCCGGAGGGGGTGCGGGCGTCCGCGTCGCTGACCAGTTCTAGCGGCCCGGCGGCGAGTGCCCGCCCGGTCGGGGAATCCAGCTCCGCTAGCCCGGCGCTTCCGCCGGCGCCGCGGGACTCTTCAGCCGGGTTGGGGTTTGCGGCCGGGGTGGGATTTGCGGCCGGGCTGGGTTTTGCGGCCGGGCCGGGGCGTTCGGCGGCGTAGGGGTTTGCGGCCGGGCCGGAGTAGAGGATCTCGCCGCCGAGTTCGCCCGCTCCCGGGCCGACGTCGACAATCCAGTCGGCCTCCGCCACCAGGTGCATGTCGTGCTCGACCAGCAGGACGCTATTGCCCGCGTCCAGGAACCCCCGGATCAGCTTCATCACCGCGCGGCGCTCCTCGGGATGCAGACCCGCGGACGGCTCGTCCAACACGTATGCCACGCCGAAAAGCCCCGACCGCAGCTGAGACGCCAACCGCAACCGCTGCATCTCACCCGCCGACAGGGTAGCGGCTGCGCGGTCCAGGCTCAGATGCCCCAGGCCCAGATCCACCACTGATTCCAGAGTCGGAATCGCCTGGTCCAGCAGAATCCGCTCCGCCTCCGCCGCGGCGCTGGCCCGCTCCGCCTCCGCGGTGGCGGAAGTTTCAGCGGCGGTCAGTGCTGTTGAGTCGCGGCGGGCAGCGAAATGCTCGAGAACGTCCTCCAGGGGAAGCGCCCCAAGGCTATCGATGGGAAGGCCGAGGTATTCCACGGAGAGGGCGTCGACAATCAGTCGACGGCCGGCGCACACCCCACAGCGGGACGACCTCATAAACGACAACACACGCTTCCGCGTGGAATCGGATCCGGTCTCCGCCAGAGTCTTCCGCAAATAAGAGGCCACCGAACGCCAGGTGCCCTCATATGTCCGCTGGATCTGATCCGCACCCCGGTGAGGGTGAATAGTCACCACCGGACGCTCGTCCGTGAAGAGGATCCACTCCCGGTCGGCCTGGGGGATATCCTTCCACGGAACATCCATAGGGAAACCGAGCTCCGCGACAATGTCGTGGAAATTCTTCCCCAGCCACGCGCCGGGCCACGCGGCAATGGCGCCCTCGTCGATGGATAGCGACGGATCCGGAACCATGGTCTGTTCCGTCGGCTCATGGACGACTCCCGTGCCTTGGCACTCTGGGCACATTCCCGCGGTCGTATTAGGGGAGAAGCAGTCCGAGGCCAAGCGGCCTCCGTGGCGTTTTCGAACTTCCGCCGGGTATTCGCCGCAGCGGGAATACAACAGGCGGACGGTGTTCGACAGGTTCGACACCGTCCCCACCGTCGACCGGGCTCCGCCCGCCCGCGCGCCTTGTTCCAGAGCTACCGTCGGCGGCAACCCGTCGACGGATCCCACGCGCGGGTCCACTGCTCCGCCGATCAGGCGGCGGGCAAAAGGCGCGACGGATTCCAGGTACCGCCGCTGAGCCTCTCCGTGCAAAGTGCCGAATGCCAGCGACGATTTCCCTGATCCCGACACGCCTGTCACTGCTACTAGCGCGTTGCGGGGGAGTTCGACGTCCTGGTGTTTGAGGTTGCGAAGGTGGGCGTCGCGAACGCGGATCATCCCTGCGCCAGCGCCAGCGCCGCGCACGTCAGCGCCATGCGTATCAGCCCTTTCGCGGTCGCGGTTATTGCTATGGACGCCACCCGCCGCGGATACCGCCTGACGGGTCACCTGGGCCTGAGAATTTGAATCGCGCATGCCCTCCACCCTACGGACGACCTGGCGGGCGCCGAGCTTGACACTTCAGCGTTGGCGCGGCGGGGTTGTCCGCGAACAAGGCGAACTCGTCACCGACAACGGACTCGTATTCACCGCCCACCTAGCCCACGGAATACGGACACCGCATGAGGTCTACACCACCGATCCTAAAACCGAACCCAACGGCTAACCGGAAGAGCAATGGCGTGTCCGCAAAGATGCCGTTACCCCAAACGGCAAGAGGCAACCGTCCGCTGCGCAAGCAGGCTCTACCAACTCGGCATCGGGCGAAAATACACCGGCGAAGCCATCCGCATGGTCATCACTGAGCACTGCATCGACGCGTCCCGCAATTGCCAAAAACCTTATTGGAAGAAAGGCCAGCTACCCCTTGCATACAGGCGAAACTGGCGCCTCGGAAAAGGAAAACCGAGACGCCAGTTTGTCCACGATGCCGCGACTGGATGTGGTCGAGGCGGAAAGGGTGGAGGCGGAAAGGATGGAGGAGGCTGAGCTACTTCACTTCGCGGACGGCTCCGCGGTCGGCGGAGGTTGCCATCGCGGCATATGCACGCAGCGCCTTGGTGACCTTGCGCTGGCGGGTGGTGGGAGTCCAAGGCTTGTCGGAGGCCTCCATCTCGGCGCGGCGGCGCGCGATCTCCTCGTCGGAGACGTTCAGCTGCAGGAGCCGCTCGTGCACGTCGATAGTGATCGGGTCACCGTCGCGAACCAGGCCGATCAGGCCGCCGTGCGCGGCTTCGGGGGAGATGTGGCCGACGGACAGGCCGGACGTACCGCCGGAGAATCGCCCGTCGGTGATCAGAGCACACTCCTTGCCCAGTCCGGCGCCCTTGAGGAACGCGGTCGGGTGCAGCATTTCCTGCATTCCCGGCCCGCCCGCGGGGCCTTCGTAGCGTACGACTACAACGTGACCCGGCTTGACCTTCTTGTCCAGGATCACGCGCACGGCTTCCTCTTGGGATTCGACGACCAGTGCAGTGCCTTCGAAGTGCCAGATCGACGGATCAACGCCAGCGGACTTGATCACGGCACCGTCCTCAGCGAGGTTGCCGCGGAGGATAACCAGGCCGCCGTCGGCGGTGTACGCGTGCTCTACATCGCGGATGACGCCACCTTCCGCGTCGGTATCAAGGCTGGACCAGCGGTTCTCAGTGCTGAACGGCTCGGTCGTGCGGACTCCACCGGGGGCAGCGTGGAACAACTCGATGGCCTCCTCTGTGGCAGCGCCGGAGCGGATATCCCAGGCCAGCAGCCATTCCTTCAGCGTGGCGGAGTGAACGGAGTGTACGCCTTCGTTCAGCTTGCCTGCGCGGTAGAGCTCGCCGAGGATGGCGGGAATGCCGCCTCCGCGGTGGACGTCCTCCATGTGGTAGTCGGAGTTCGGGGAGACCTTCGACAGGCACGGAACCTCCCGTGACAGCTGGTCGATGGAGTGCAGGTCGAAGTCGACTTCACCCTCCTGGGCAGCTGCGAGGATGTGCAGCACTGTGTTGGATGATCCACCCATGGCCATGTCCAGTGCCATGGCGTTTTCAAAGGCCTCGCGGGTGGCGATGTTGCGCGGCAGGACGGAGGCATCCCCCTCGCCGTAGTAGCGGCGGCACAGTTCGACGATGGTGGTGCCAGCCTTGGTGAACAGGTCGCGTCGTTTGGCGTGAGTCGCCAAGGTGGAACCATTGCCCGGCAGCGACAGGCCCAGCGCCTCGGTCAGGCAGTTCATCGAGTTGGCGGTGAACATGCCGGAGCAGGAGCCGCATGTCGGGCAGGCGGCGGACTCAACTTCCAACAGCGACTGTGCGTCGACCTTGTCCGACGCGGAGGCGGAGATAGCGGTAATGAGGTCCGTCGGAGCCTGCACGACACCGTCGACTGCCACCGCCTTGCCAGCCTCCATCGGCCCGCCGGATACGAACACCACCGGAATGTTCAGACGCATGGCGGCATTCAGCATGCCGGGCGTGATCTTGTCGCAGTTGGAGATACACACCAGCGCATCGGCTGCGTGGCCGTTGACCATGTACTCGACGGCGTCAGAAATAACTTCGCGGCTGGGCAGCGAGTAGAGCATGCCCGCGTGCCCCATAGCAATGCCATCGTCAACGGCAATGGTGTTGAATTCGCGGGGGACGCCGCCGGCTTCGCGGATGGCGTCAGCGACGATGTCTCCGACGTCCTTGAGGTGCACGTGGCCCGGTACAAACTGCGTGTAGGAGTTCGCGATAGCGATGATGGGCTTGTCGAAGTCCTTGTCCGTCATGCCTGTCGCACGCCACAGCGCGCGGGCGCCGGCGGCGTTGCGGCCTTGGGTGGTGACACTGGATCGCAAGGGGATGGCGTTCATGCTGTTCTCGGTTCTCTTCTCGTCGTCTTTGAATGTGGGGTCTCGGAGTGTGGGATCTCTGAGTGTGGGGTTTTTGTGTGGAGTCTTTGTTCGTGGAGGTTGCTATCTAGCTTTCGTGGCCGTGCATTTGCTGCGCCGCCCGGTTGGCTGCGCTGCCCGGTTGGCGCGTGCCGCTCGGTTGGCTGCGTCGCCCGGTTAGTTCTGTGCGTCGGGGGCGCTGTCTTTCCCGTTGGCTGCTCCTGGCTCCGCGTGGCTACTTTCGGCACCAGCGTCGACTCCCGCTTCGCGGCGGCGCTGCTTTTCGTAGTCCTTGTACTCGTCCTTGTCCATGAGTACGGCGTAGCCGTCCTTGTTCACGACCTGCACCTTGTCATCGGTGGCTGTGCGTGCCGGGGTCACCGGATCGGGGATACGCCCGCCACTTGCGGAGCTCAAGCTCGCCAGGGAATTGAAGGTCACGCCCGGCAGCCAGAAGCTGTTTTCCTGGTTATCCACTGCGTAGGCGCGTCCGGCTCGGTTGAAGCGGAGTGCGCGGAAGTCTTCCCACTGCATGGTTTTGCCTGCGCGGAAGAGGTAGCGCGTGGTGATGGCTTTGGTCGTCACGGTGGTGCGTACTCGCAAAGTCCACACAATAAACACTAGCGGCACCAGCGGAACCCAGAAAAACCAGGCGACCTTATAGCCGGTGAAAAGCAGGCAGATCAGGAACATAATGATCCCGCCGAGGATGTGTTCGCGGCTGGGGTGGAAAACCTTCGAGCTCATGTCTGTCATTTAATCAGTCGCGCGTTGCATTGGTTGCATTGGGCGCGCCCAGGGCGTGTAGATGGGTAATAGACGCGGGGGAGTCAAAAGCGTCGAATTCGGAATCCTTCGGCTCGTTCGAAACATTATTCTGAGCGCCGCCGCCCGCGGCGCCTGCATTTCCGCCCGCGCCACTGTTCCCGCCTGCAGCGCCACCCGCGGCGCCGTTGGAATTTGCGCCTCCGTTGCCGGCTCCACCGTTGGTGCCTGCGCCTCCATTGCCACTGGCGCCACCGCTGGCGGATCCGTCGCTGGGGTTGTTGCCAGGGGAGTTGCTGTCTCCGTCGGACGGGTTCTGATTGCTTTGGCCGCCCTGGTCGTTCAGAGAAGAATCGCTGCCCTGAGCGGGGGACTGCTCGCTGCCAGTGGGGGACTGTTCCCCGTTGGAAGGAGACTGTTCGCCGTCGGTTGGCTGCTGCTTGTCGGAGGATTGCTGCTCGGTTTGGCTGTTGGTTCCCGTCGGCTGATTCTCGTCGGATTCCTTCTTGTTGGTGGTTGCACTGTTGGCCGGGCGGTCGCGCCAGTAGTCAGGGGAGAGCCAGCCGGCGTCGCGTCCATCCGGGTTCGATGACGCCAACGCCAGGCCACCGACCATCATCAGTGCAATGATCAGGCCGGTTGTCGACGGGCGGGTGCGTCCGCCGACGCTCATGATCCTCTTGAACCGGGAGGAGTGCTCTTCGTCACGCCAGAATCCCCGGCTGGCGTTTTGCTCTGAATCGTCCGCGTTCTTTTCTGTGTCAGTGCCTGTGCCTGTGCCTGTGCCTGTGCCTGTGCCAGTGTCCGTGCCATTGCCAGTGGCAGTGGCATTGGCGGCGTCGGTGGCAGCAGAAGCAGAGTCGACGCTGTCAGTAGCGCCCGCGTCCGCGGCGGTGGCGTTGGCGCTGGTGGGGGCGGCGGCGGATCGGCGGCGGATGGTTCCGTCGCTGTCCAATGGAGCCGTTCCCGGACCATCGTCTTTCGACGCCGGGTGGGTCGGACTGTACGCTTCCGCAGAGCTGGCAGTGGAGTCGCTCTGGGAGTTCGCGTTCTCTCCGCCGGCAGCGGTTTTCCCCGCGGCGGCGGCCGCTGCGTCACTTGCGGCGGCCGCTGGCGCGGTGCCAGTCGCGGGTGCGGGGGCTGCGTTGCTGGCCGCGGCCGCTGGCTCGGCGCTGGCTGTCGCCGCTGGCTCGGCGTTGGCTGTCGCCGCTGGCTCGGCGTTGGCCACGGCGGTGTGCCCGCCATGTTGCGCGTGCCCAGGCGTCGGGCGGGGGTGCTGGGCGGGCATGACCTCCGTAGGCGCCAGCGCGGACTCCGCGGCCATCGCCTTGATGGGACTGCGTGAAGAGGAGGCGCGGGCGGAGGCGTCCGTACCAGCGCGAAAGACCCGCGGCATGTCGTAACGATCCCAGAAAACATTCACCAGAGCCGAGCGCAATACGCGCTCCACAGCCCACTGGCGCGCCGGGTTCACCACGACCATCACTCGGAAATTAACTTGCCAGGACTGGCCCGCCGCCGTAGGAGCGACAATGTCCGTTGCAGGCAGAACTTCCAGTTCGCCAGTCACATCTTCCGCGATCGTCGGATCCCGGAGCGCTTCCGCAGCCGTAGCCTCCACGCGATCCGTCAACTGAGCCATCGACTCGCCCGGCTGCAACGGCACAGCCAAATCCACCACCGCACGAGACCAATCCTGCGAATAGTTTGTAATCACGCCCGCGGAACCATTCGGAATCATCACGACCTCTCCCGACGCAGTACGAATCTTCGTTGCGCGCAACGTCAGTGCGACGACGGTGCCGGAAATGTTGCTCGACGTGCCGTCGAAAGCGACGAAATCTCCCACGCCGAACTGGCGCTCCGAAATGATGAAGAACCCCGCCAGGAAATCCCCAATCACGTTCTGCGCGCCGAAACCAATAGCCGCCGAGACAACCGTCGCCGGCAACGCCGCCCCCATCGCGGGCACGCCCAGGTTCGTCAGCCCCAGCATGATGATCGCGAAGTAGGCAATCGCCTGCACCACGTACACCAACGCGCCGACTAGAGCGAGGCGGGACTTTGTTGCCTCTTCTCCACGATCGAATCGACCACTGACGATGCGAATCGCCAAACGCCCGACACGGGGGATCAGAATTGCGATAATGATCAGTGCACTCAAGGGAATGCCGTGGGCGACCAGCCATTCCCAGAGTTGAAATGCATAGAACTTCAACATGCTTTCCCACCGTAGTCACGGAAGCTGTTTGTTAGCTGCCAGTTCGGAAGCTGCGGATAGAATTCAGCCGAATTCAGCCGAGTTCAGCCGGATTCGGCGAAAGTTCGCCGGGGTTTAGCGGCGCTCTGTCTGGATTCTGTTGGAGCTCGAATGCTGTGTTCAGGTTTGCGGGCACGAGCGCAGACGCGGGGGCAGACGCGAGCGCAGAGCGCAGACGCGGGCACGAGACGCGGGCGCGAGCACAGAGCGCAGGCGCGGGCACGGGCGCAGCCACGGGCGCGGGGTGGAAAGCGTGGGGCGTGGCACGGGGTGGAGAGCGCCGGCGGGCGCGGGGAAGTACAGGTCGCGGGGAGTTTTGGGCGTCCATTAGGTGAGAATACCTCGCCACAGTTTGGGAAACATCTGGTCAAACGCTTGACGCATCGAGGAAAAGTAGCTACATTTAGAGCTATGAAATCCACGGAACTAGTACGAGTACTCATTACCGAGGGGCGCCACTAGCCACCTCGTCGAGCTCGATACGGCGCCCCCAACAACCGACGGCAACGTCGGGTGCTTGGGGGCTTTTGTTGTGTGGAGGACATGCACCCAAACCGAAAAAGCGATTCCATACCGAAGATTTTCGGCCCATCGCTTCCCGGTGACGCTAGCTCGCTGAAGTGTGTGCGCTTCGATACGGCGCGAAAGCTGCGGCACGGCGCACGCCGCGGCACGGCGAACGCTGCGGCGCAGCGCGTAGCGCGGCTAGCGGCCGGGGAGCGGGGGCAAAGAATTGAAGGCAGGACGGATTCAAGGAGCGAAGGACAACGTGACACACACATCACGCTCGCAACCCAGCCCCGCCAGCTTGGCGAAGAACTCCCGCGGCAAGCGGCCAGAGCGAATTAACGGCGCCCAGGCCGTGGTCCGCTCCCTAGAAGAGCTAGGCACCGACGTAGTATTCGGCCTGCCCGGAGGCGCTGTGCTGCCGCTCTACGAGGCGCTGTACGACTCCGAGAAGCTGAACCACATCCTCGTCCGCCACGAGCAGGGCGCAGGCCACGCCGCCACCGGCTACGCGCAGGCGACCGGCCGCGTGGGCGTGTGCATCGCAACGTCCGGTCCGGGTGCGACGAACCTGGTGACCCCCATCGCTGATGCGAACATGGACTCGGTGCCTCTGGTCGCTATCACCGGGCAGGTCGGTAAAGGTCTTTTGGGTACTGACGCCTTCCAGGAGGCGGATATTCGCGGCGTAACCATGCCGATCACCAAGCACAACTTCATGGTTACCCGCCCGGAGGACATCCCCGGCGCCATCGCGGAGGCTTTCCACGTGGCCAGTACCGGCCGCCCCGGCGCGGTGCTGGTGGACATCCCGAAGGACGTTCAGAACGCGGAGATGGAATTCAACTGGCCGCCGAGCTACGAGCTGCCCGGCTACCGTCCGGTCACCAACCCGCACCCGCGCCAGATCGAGGAAGCTGTGCGGATGATCAGTGCGGCGAAGCGCCCGACGCTGTACGTCGGCGGCGGCGCGATCAAGGCGGAGGCGCACGCCGAGCTGCTGGCGTTCGCGGAATCCAACGACATCCCGGTCGTCACGACGTTGATGGCGCTGGGCGGGTTCCCGGCCTCGCACCCGCTGTACATGGGCATGCCCGGCATGCACGGAAGTGTTCCGTCGGTGGCGGCTCTGCAGCGCTCTGACCTGCTGATCGCCATCGGCACCCGCTTCGACGACCGTGTTACCGGCCACGTGGATAGTTTCGCGCCTGACGCGAAGGTCATCCACGCTGACATCGACCCGGCGGAGATCGGCAAGATCCGTGAAGCCAACGTGCCGATCGTTGGTGACGCGCGTGAGGTCCTGGCAGCACTCCAGAAGGCGATGCAGAACCTGGACCTGAAGAAGCCCACTACCGCCGGCTGGCTGAACTACCTGAACAAGCTGAAGCAGGACTTCCCCCGCGGCTACGACGAGCAGCCGAATGGCAAGCTCGCCCCGCAGTTCGTCATCGAGACACTGTCCAAGACCATCGGCCCGGACGCAATCTACGTTGCAGGCGTGGGCCAGCACCAGATGTGGGCAGCCCAGTTCGTGGACTACGAAAACCCCCGCACTTGGCTGAACTCCGGTGGCCTCGGCACTATGGGATACTCCGTGCCCGCGGCCATGGGCGCGAAGGCTGGCAAGCCGGACACTTCCGTCTGGGCTATCGACGGCGACGGCTGCTTCCAGATGACCAACCAGGAGCTCGTCACCTGCGCGGTGGAGAAGCTGCCCATTAAGGTCGCCCTCATTAATAACGGAAACTTGGGAATGGTCCGCCAGTGGCAGACGCTGTTCTATGACCAGCACTACTCCCACACCAACCTGAAGCCGGGGGAGACCTACCTGCCGGACTTCCTCATGTTGGCTGAGTCCATGGGTTGTGCGGCGTTCCGCGTCACAAAGCCAGAAGATGTAGAGCCGACGATCCGCAAGGCCGAAGCGATCAACGACAGACCCGTCGTGATCGACTTCATCGTCGGCGAGGATGCGCAGGTCTGGCCGATGGTCGCCGCCGGCACGTCCAACGAAGAAATCCAGTACGCACGCAACCTGCGGCCGCTGTTCGACGAGGAATCCTCGGCGGCGGAAGATCCCGCGGAGATCCACGAGGTCACCCTGGAAGGTGAGCAAGAGTAATGAACACGAATAAGTCGCAGGTCCACACCCTGTCCGTCCTGTGTGAAGACGTTGACGGCATCATCTCGCGAATCTCCGGCATGTTTACCCGCCGCGCGTTTAATATCCTGTCGATCAGCTCTGGTCGCACGGAGGTCGAGGGGATCAATCGCATCACCATCATCGTCGAGGGCGAGGATCACGTGGTGGAGCAGATCACGAAGCAGCTGAACAAGCTGATCCCCGTTATTAAGGTCACGCGCCACGACCCGGAGACCATCGTCTCCCGCGGCCTGATGATGGTGAAGGTCTCCGCTGACAACGCGAACCGCACCCAGGTGGTGGAGTCCGCGAAGCTGTTCCGCGCGCACGTTGTTGACGTCGGTCCGGAGTCGGTGATCATCGAGTGCACCGGCACGCCGTCGAAGCTGCAGGCTCTGCTGGACGTTTTGGAGCCGTTCGGTATTCGCGAGCTTGTCGAGGCGTCGCCGACTGCGATCAGCCGTGGCCCTCGCGCCATGTACCCGGCGAATCTGTAGCTCTTTTGGTGACGCCTTCAGCTTGCAGCCGGGCGGGCGTCACTACCTACGAAAGAGGGCAGCAGCCCCGCTAGAGTTCACTATGTGGACGCCAAAGTCTCACCAAATGAAATAGAGTCTGCTATAAAGGTAGACAGTCAACGAAAGGAAGCTCCCCATGGCAATTGATGTTTTTTACGACGACGACGCTGATCTGTCCATCATCCAGGGCCGCAAGGTAGCCATCATCGGCTACGGTTCCCAGGGTCACGCTCACGCGCAGAACCTGCGCGAGTCTGGCGTGGAGGTCGTTATCGGCCTGCGCGAGGGCTCCAAGTCCCGCGCCAAGGCTGAGGAAGCTGGCTTCACTGTGAAGACCAATGCGGAGGCTGCGAAGTGGGCAGACGTGATCATGCTGCTGGCTCCGGACACCTCCCAGGCGAAGATCTTCACTGAGGATATCGAGCCGAACCTGAACGACGGCGACGCACTGTTCTTTGGCCACGGCCTGAACATCCACTTCAAGCTGATCGAGCCGGCTGACAACATCATCATCGGCATGGTTGCGCCGAAGGGGCCAGGCCACCTGGTTCGCCGTCAGTTCGTCGACGGCAAGGGCGTTCCGTGCCTGATCGCGGTGGATCAGAATCCGAAGAACAACGGCCGCGACCTGGCTCTGTCCTACGCAGCCGCTATCGGCGGTGCGCGCGCAGGTGTGATCCCGACGACCTTCGAGGCTGAGACCGTGACCGACCTGTTCGGCGAGCAGGCTGTTCTGTGTGGCGGTACCGAGGAGCTGGTGAAGACCGGCTTCGAAGTTCTGGTCGAGGCTGGCTACGAGCCGGAGATGGCCTACTTCGAGTGCCTGCACGAGATGAAGCTGATTGTGGATCTGATGTTCGAGGGTGGCATCGGTAACATGAACTACTCCGTGTCTGACACAGCAGAGTTTGGTGGCTACCTGTCTGGCCCGCGTGTGATCGACGCGGACACCAAGAAGCGCATGAAGGACATTCTGTCCGACATTCAGGACGGAACTTTCACCAAGCGCCTGGTTGCCAACGTCGAGGGCGGCAACAAGGAGCTGGAGGAGCTGCGCGCTTCCTACAACGATCACCAGATCGAGCAGACGGGCGCCAAGCTGCGCGACCTGATGAGCTGGGTCAAGGTCGACGCTCGCGCCGAGACCGCCTAAAGCGGCCTGGTCACAACGGCCTGGCCGAAACTGCCCGACCGAAACTGCCCGACCGAAACTGCTCGGCCGAAACTGCTCGGCCGAAACTGCTCGGCTGAAACTGCTCGGCTGAAGCGGCCTGCTTAAAGCGGTCTGGCTGAATAACTGAATGCTTTAGATTTCCAAGTTTATGGATTCTGAATTTGGAATCTGTTTAGCGGGGAGCCCATGTTCCGGCCGCCAATGGCGAGCCGTTCTGGCTCCCCGTCTTTGTTTTCAGTAAGTTGTCAATAAGGGATGTGGCTGCCTAAAGTGAGGGTATGAACGACCCCGCAAGCGCAGCTCAGCAACAACCACAGGACCGTGGTGGTGCCGACGTGCGCCGCCACGGTTCTGCGCGTTCCAGCGAGTCCGCGCCTGCGGCTGGCGGCGCGCCCGCGTCGACCGCTGGCAGCGCGCCCGCGCCCGCCGGCGTATCTGAGGGGGGCCATGCACATTCGCACGAATCCGGCCATGCACAGTCCCACGACTCTGGCCACGGGCATTCGCACGGGCATTCGCACTCCCACGCGCCGACGGATGCTCCGCTGCGCGCGCTGCTCATCGTGCTGGGCGTCACTGGCACAGTTTTCTTTGCAGAGCTGATCGGCGGTCTGATCACCGGCTCCGTCGCGTTGCTCGCCGATGCGATGCACATGCTTTCGGACGCCGCCGGCCTAATCATTGCGGTCGTCGCCATTTTCATCGGTCGCAGGGCCGCAACTGCGCAGGCGACCTTCGGCTATCGGCGGGTGGAGGTGCTCGCTGCGCTCGTCAATGCGGTCACCGTGTTGGGAATCTCCGCTTGGATCGTGGTCGAGGCGTTCCAGCGCCTCAGCGAGCCGGTGGAGATCATGGCCGGCCCGATGATGATCGTCGCGGTGATCGGCCTGCTAGCCAACATCATTTCCGCGTGGATCTTGAACCGCCAGCGGGAGCATTCCGTCAATGTCCAGGGGGCGTTCCTGCACGTGCTGGCGGACATGTTGGGCTCTGTCGCGGTGCTCGTGGCCGGCGGGGTGATCATTCTGACCGGCTGGCAGTATGCGGACGTTATCGCCTCGCTGGTGATTGCCGCGCTGGTGCTGCCGCGCGCCTGGCAGCTGATGATGCAGGCGCTGCGGATTCTCCTCGAGCAAGCGCCTCCGGGCTACCAGCCCGCTGAGGTTGATGCTTTGCTACGACAGGTCGACGGCGTGCAGGACGTGCACGATCTCCACCTGTGGTCACTGGATGGGACGAGCGCTCTAGCCTCAGTACACCTTGTGGTTCCGGACGGCTGTGACCCAGCTTCGGTGCTGTGCGCGGCACAGCAGGAATTACAGGAGTGGGGGATTGCGCACGCCACCATTCAGGTGGAGCGTGCCGCACACGCAGGCCATGAGGGGCCGCAAAATGTCTGCTAAGGGCTCGGAAAACTGCTCACAATAGCGGGAAGTCTAGGATATAGGCTTACCTTGTTTAGGTAACCCTAAGTAGGGTAGTGTCTGGGGAATGATGAACTCTCGAAATTCCCGGCGCGGCTCCCTCCGGCGCGCCCTTGCCCTCATAGTCGCGACGATTCTCGGAGCCACAACTTTGGTTGCATGCGGTTCCGGTGGCACCAACGATAACGGCGCAAAAGATGGCGAGTTGCGGGTCGTTGCTCTGGACTGGCGTTATGAGGAAATCCTCGAGGCTCTGGGCGTAAAACCGGTAGGAATTGTCGAGATCGGCAAGTCATCCGGGCCGAAAACCCTGGAGGGCAAGCTCGAGGGCATCGAATCGGTCGGCCAGGCTAAGCAGCCAAACCTGGAGGTTATTCAGTCTCTTGAGCCCGATTTGATCCTCGCTAGCCCAACGCGTCAGGAATCGATCATGCCCCAGCTGGAGGAAATTGCGGAGACAAAGTCCTACAGCGACGCCAGCTACACCGACGTCCTTGATGCCATGGATGACATCGCAAAGAAGCTGGGCAAAGAAGATAAGGCAAAGGAGATCCGCGAGCGTATTGAAGGCAAAGTCTCAGAGGCAAAGAAGCTCGTTAAGCCGGACACTCGTGCTGCACTGGTTGGATGGTCGAAGGGCACTCTCTATGCGTGGATCAAGGATTCCTTCGCAGGATCCCTTCTTTCTGACGCCGGCTACGTCTACGGCTACGACGGTTCCCGCACCGCGATCGAATCCAAGACTGACGTTGCTGAAATGACAGGCGATAAGCTCCCGGCGATGAAGCTGGATCGAATGTACTTGTACAACGACATTGAAGGCTTTAAGTCCAGCCCATACAAGGACGTGGTCAAGGACATCGTGGACGTGGAGCAGGACACGTGGTCCCGATCTCGAGGCCCACTGGCCGCAGAAGCAATGCTGGATCAGATCATCGAAACGGAAAACGCTCGTAAATAAACGCACCTTCGAGCGTCAGCGACCGAGGGAAGTGAAGTGCAAAGAGAGCTACAACCACGCCGTACAACGCAGTGGATCCTGCTGGCGCTGGGGTTGGCCGTTATTCTCGCGACGTGGGTTTGGCGCATGAACAGTGTGGAAGTGCCTCCGAACGCGCCAGAACTGGCAGGGGAGGTGCACGCCGTCATGCGCGACCGGCTTTTGGCGGCGACAGTGATCGGCCTGGCCTTGGGTGCCGCGGGTGTGTTGCTGCGCACCGCTACTCGCAATCCACTAGCGGATCCGGAAATCACAGGCGTGAACGCTGGGGCTGCGTTTGGCGCGGTTCTGTGCACGACGATCACGGGATCAGTGTCGGGCGCAGCTGTGCTGCCGGGCGCGCTGTGTGGCGCGGCGCTTGGAGCTCTGATCACGGTGGGTATTGGGATGCGCGTGACGGTGGGAGACCCGACTGGTGCTCAGTCGGTGCAGCGGATGATTTTGCTGGGCATAGCCGTTTCTGCTTTGTTCTCGGCGTGTACCGCGATCACGTTGGTTATCGATGAGGCTCAGCTTTCGACCGTGCTGTCGTGGCTTTCTGGCCGCTTGGGCGGGGTTCGTCTCCCGGACGTAGTGCCCTGCATTATTACTGTAGCGGTGGTTCTGCCGTTTACTATCGCTGCTGGTCGGGGACTGGATACGCTTTTTGCCGGTGACGCCCTCTCGTCTTCCGTCGGCGCGAACCCCCACCGACTGCGCATTGTGGCAGTGGTGGGCGCAGTGCTGTTGATCGCGCCGGCAGTTGCGGCTGCTGGCCCCATTGGTTTCCTTGGCCTATTGGCAGCGGTTGTGTCGCATCGAGTGGCAGGCCCGCGCCATCGGTTGAGCTTAGTGATTGCCCCCGTGGTGGGGGCGGCAGTTTTGCTGGTGGCGGATTCCGTTGCGCAGGCTCTGTGGGCGCCGGCGGAGACTCCAGTGGGCGTGGTTACTGCCATCACTGGCGTGCCGTTGCTGCTGTGGGGTATTAATCGGCTGCAACCGGGAGGTGTGCGTTGATGAAGCGCGGTTTGAATCGCAGAGGAATCCTCCGGAGTACCGTTTCCCAGCCCGGCACTGCGGCGCCGCAGAGTGACACTGTAGCGCCGCTGGGTGATACTGCGGCGCTGCAGGGTGATACTGCGGCGTCACAGGGTGATACCGCGGCGCCGCGTACTAGTGGCACCGGGGTTACCAGAGTTATAGCGGTGTATGCAGCGCTCCTGGCTTTGCTGGCGTTTGCGATCGTCCTGGGATTAAGTGTCGGTGCCGTCATGAAGCCCCCTGCAGAGACCATCCACGATCTCTTCACCGGCGACAAGCTCATTTGGCGCTATCGCATGCCTCGCGTGCTCGTGGGGATCTTCGCCGGTGCAGCGATGGCGGTCTCCGGCGCGTTGCTGCAGCTAGCCTTGCGTAATCCGCTGGCAGCCCCGGACACTGTGGGCGTCACCGCAGGAGGGGGCTTAGCGGCCGTGGCGGCTCTGTTGAGTGTCGGTTCCTTGCCCGCGCAGGCGCTAACCCCCGTGGCGTTCGTCGGTGCACTGGTGGGTGCAGGCCTGGTGCTGGTACTCGCAGGGAGGGGAGCAACGGATCCGGTACGGCTCACTCTCACAGGAGTGGCTGTCTCTGTTGGTTTGGGCGCGCTTACTCAGCTGCTACTGGTGAAAGCTGCCCCGGAAGCCGGCGCGGCAATGACGTGGCTCAAAGGTTCGCTTTACGCCCGCACTCTCGCAGATGCGCAAGTCGTAGGGCCCGTGGTGCTGGTGGTCATCGTGGTAGTCGTCGTGCTTTCGAGGCACTTGGACATGCTGGATCTGGACTCTTCTGCCATGGCGGGAGTGGGCGTCAGCGAGCGAACGTGGCGCACCGTGGCGGTGCTGTTCGCGATCCTGTTGGGAGCCGCCGCTGTGGCTGCGGCGGGTGTGTTGGGGTTTGCAGGATTAATTGTTCCGCATGCTGCGCGACTGCTGGTTGGCGGTGCTACCAGGCGTGTGTTGCCTGTGTCTGCGCTGGCTGGCGCGGGGTTGGTCGTCTTTTGTGACGCCCTTGGTCGCTGGGTATTTGCGCCTACTGAAATCCCCGCGGGTGCGTTGATCTCCGTTGTCGGCGCCCCGTATTTCATTTATCTTCTGCTGCGTATGTCCCGCAGCCCAGCGGGAGCCCCCGCAGTGCCCACGACAGATGAAAGGAACTCCCAATGAGTGAACCTGCCTTGCACGCCGAGGCCATCACGGTAGGCTACGGCGGCCCGGATGTCTTGCGAGATGTTTCCCTCCAGGTTCCGGAGGGGAAGATTACCGCCCTCATAGGCCCGAATGGCTGCGGAAAATCTACGCTACTGCGAGCGTTGGGGCGTCAACAACCAATCTCGCGGGGACAGGTTTACCTGGGCGATCGCTCCATCCACAAGATGAACGCGCGTGAGTTTGCCCGGCACGTCTCGTTTTTGCCACAACAGCCGGTTACCCCTGAGGGGGTGAGTGTGCGGGAAGTTATCGCGTACGGCCGGTACCCGTATACAGGTGCGTTTGCGTCGTTGGGAGCGGAAGACTACCGCGCGGTGGAGGAGGCTGCCGAGCGCGCCGGGGTGACCACTCTGTTGGATGTACCGGCCACGGATTTGTCCGGCGGTCAGCGGCAGCGTGTGTGGGTGGCGATGACTGTGGCGCAGCAGACCCCGATGTTGCTGCTCGACGAACCGACGACCTATTTGGACCCCGCGCACCAGATTGCAATTCTGGACTTGGTACGGGATCTCAATGCCGCCGGCCGGACTGTCGTGATGGTCGTGCATGATATGACGCACGCGGCCCGCTTCGCCGACACGATCGTCGCTATGCGTGATGGCCAGGTGCTGGCGGCGGGGGATACGGAAGACGTTATGTCTGCGCCGCTCGTTGAGGAGCTCTTCGGGATTTCCTGCCTGGAGGTGCAGGATCCGGAGACGGGACGAGTGCTGCCGATTCCATACCGCTAGCCCCGGCGCGGCAACGTGACACAGCAGCGCAAACCCGTATTGCATTTCAGCGTTACAGCACTTGAAACACCGTGTTGCTGAACAGTGCCACCCAGTGGGGTGAGTGGGTTAGGAAGGGCGAGGGGTGTCGGCGAAGAGTCCCGTCGCCACGTAGCCCCACTGCGGGTGCTTCGCGATGCCGATTGCGGCGTATCGATGCTTCTCCCACATCAGCGCCTTGTAGTGCCCCTGCTCGCTGGCCGGGCCGTACTTCTCGTTGATCCACATATCAGCGAGCTCGCGGGGGTTCGGGCCTGCCGCGAGGTTCTCGCCCATGCGCCAGTAGTAGTAACCGCTCTTGTCATGGTCGAATGCGTTCTCTCGACCGAGTTTCTGGGAGTATGCGGTGGCTTCTCTGAACATCTGATCGTTCCAGATCAGCTCATTTAGCCCCTTTGCGCGGCGCTCGCGGTTGATCTTAGCGAGCATTTGCTTTCCCATCGCCTCGTAGCTGTTGTTCTGAGGCTGGGTGGTTCCGCCGTTGCCGGCGCCTGGGTTCCCGCTGTTATTGCCCCCGCCGAGAGAACCGGCGAGGCCTCCTTCGGCTAGTGCCTTGATCAGACCTCCGACAATCCCTGCAAGGATCGTGAAGCCGAAAAGGGTGGCGATGCCTTGTTGTACTTCCAGGGGGAGCGCTTTGAATAGCGGAGACGGTTCTGCTGCCTCAGCCTGCGGTGCGGCTAGAAGGCTTGAATTGTCAGGGGCAGCTACAGCACTGGTGGTCAGAGCCACTGCAGTTACCGACGCGACGAGCGCGCGACGAACATTGCGTTTGCGGTTGTTCTTCATGGGAAATGCTTTCTTGAAACGTCGAAAGGAACTGCTTTAGCTTAGCTGTTTTTAAGACACTTCTTAACCTTGCATAGATGTGTTGGTGTAGGTGGCGGGGGTAAAGATGGATCGACAGACCCTTAAATGAAAACGGATGTCAGTAACGTGTAGGGTGCTACGCATGAGACACATGCATAGCCATTCTCCCGACGACACAGCCGCCGACCATTCCTCGAGGCAGGGGAGCACGTCCGCGAGCGCAAGTGCCGCGTCCGCGCCTGAAAACGCGAGCGCCGTGCCCGCCAGTGCCGCGCCCGCGAGCGCTGTCACGCCCGTCACCGTGCTATCCGGCTTCCTCGGCTCGGGCAAAACGACGCTACTGAACGACCTGCTCGCCAATCGCGGGGGCCGCCGGATCGCAGTGATTGTTAACGACTTCTCGGAAATCAACATCGACGCCGCCCTCATCGCCGGCGAAGGTCACCTCACGCGCGGCGAGGACCGCTTCGTCGAGCTCACTAACGGCTGCATTTGCTGCACACTTCGTGAGGATCTGGTGGAATCCGTAGGCACACTCGCACGCAGCGGTGACTTCGACCATATCGTCATCGAATCCACCGGCATCTCCGAACCTATGCCCGTCGCCGCAACTTTCGAATGGCGCTGGGAGGACGGCACTCGCCTCGCGGACGTTGCGCCGATCGACACAATGGTCACTCTTGTTGACGCCGCCCAGTTTCTGCCGCAAATAGGGCAGAAGAAGCTGCTCACAGAAGCGGACCTGCAGGCGACTGCGGACGATGAACGCACCATCGCAGATCTGCTGGTCGACCAGGTCGAGTTCGCGGACGTCATCTACGTCACCAAGGCGGACCTCGTCAGCGAGGAACGCTACCGCGCGACGGTTGCGCTGTTGCGCCGAATGAACCCGCGGGCGCGCATCGAAAAACTCATTCACGGCCGCATCGTCGCCGACCAGTCCGATGCCCCAACAGGCGCAGGCGCCGACGCGGGCGGCCCTGGCGCGGCTGAGACTCCGAGTGCGGCGACCGACGGCGAGGGGCGGTCGGCGGTTGACGACATTCTCGGCGTACACCTCTACGACGAGGCGACGGCCCGCGCCTACGAGGGCTACCTCGACGAGCTGGAAAACCCGCACACCCCAGAGACGGAAGAGTACGGCATCAGCTCCGTTGTCTTCCGCGGGGACCGCCCCCTCGACAGGGAGCGCCTGATCAAGGCTCTGCGCTCCACAACCGGGCTGGTGCGCTCCAAGGGATACTGCTGGATTGCCGATCGTCCAGAGCTTGCCCACGTCTGGCACCAAGCTGGTCCCGATCTGCGGATACAGCCAGCGGGCGGGTGGCGCCAAGTGGGGCTAACCCCCTCGAGTGAGGTGGTACTGATTGGCGTCAATTTCGATGCAGACAGAGCGGTACAACAATTCCGGAAGGCAATGCTGAGTGACGCAGAGGTAAGGGATATGCTGTAAGGGTCGCACGTCACATTTGGATGGCGTGGTCCCTTCCCGCGTCGGCGCGGTCGTTTCGGCGTGGGCGAGGCAATGTCGCACTTTAGGGAGAAAACATTCGTGAGTAACACCCGTCCGGTAGTCCTCATCGCCGATAAGCTGTCCCAGTCCACCGTCGATGCCCTCGGCGATTCCGTCGAGGTTCGCTGGGTCGACGGCCCGAACCGCCCCGAACTGCTGAAGGCAGTCGCAGACGCAGACGCACTGCTGGTCCGCTCTGCAACCACCGTTGACGCCGAGGTGCTCGAGGCAGCACCGAAGCTGCAGATCGTTGGCCGCGCTGGCGTGGGTCTGGACAACGTTGACATCGACACCGCCACCTCCCGCGGCGTGATGGTCGCCAACGCCCCGACCTCCAACATCCACTCCGCCTGCGAGCACGCCATCAGCCTGCTGCTGTCCACCGCCCGCCAGATCCCCGCCGCCGACAAGACGCTGCGCGACGGCGAGTGGAAGCGTTCCTCCTTCAAGGGTGTGGAGATCCTGGGCAAGACCATCGGCATCGTCGGCTTCGGCCACATTGGCCAGCTGTTCGCCCAGCGACTGGCCGCTTTCGAGACCGACATCATCGCCTACGACCCGTACGCCAACCCCGCCCGCGCCGCACAGCTGGGCGTGGAGCTGGTGGAGCTGGAAGAACTGATGGGTCGCTCCGACTTTGTGACCATCCACCTGCCGAAGACCAAGGAAACCGCGGGCATGTTCGACGCGGACCTGTTGGCAAAGTCCAAGAAGGGGCAGATCATCATCAACGCCGCCCGTGGTGGTCTGGTGGACGAGGCCGCCCTGGCGGAGGCCATCAAGTCCGGCCACATCCGCGGCGCTGGCTTCGACGTGTACGCCTCCGAGCCGTGCACGGATTCCCCGCTGTTCGAGCTGGACGAGGTTGTCGTTACCCCGCACCTGGGCGCTTCCACCGTTGAGGCGCAGGACCGCGCTGGCACCGACGTTGCCGCATCCGTCCTGAAGGCCCTGGCCGGCGACTTCGTACCGGACGCGGTCAACGTTTCCGGCGGCAAGGTCTCCGAGGAAGTTGCTCTGTGGCTGAACCTGGCCACCAACCTGGGCCGCGTGGGTGGCGAGCTGCTGCACGGCGCCCCGAACGCTGTAACCGTCACCGCCCGCGGCGAGTTGTCCACCGAGTCCGTTGACGCACTGGGCCTGGCTGCTCTGCGTGGCGTGTTCTCCGGCGTGATCGACGAGCAGGTCACCTTCGTCAACGCCCCGCAGATCGCTGAAGAGCGCGGCGTGGAGCTGGACGTGCAGACGCACGACGAGTCCGTCAGCCACCGCTCCGTCCTGGAGGTTCAGGTAGTCGCAGCCGATGGCACCACCGCCACCGTCGCTGGTGCGCTGACCGGCCTGGAGCACGTGGAGAAGATCGTCCGCATCAACCACCGCGGCCTGGACCTGCGCGCCACCGGCACCAACCTGTTCCTGGTCTACCCGGATCAGCCGGGTGCGCTGGGCAAGGTCGGCACTTTGCTGGGTAGCAAGGGCATCAACATCGACGCCGCCGCACTGTCCCCGACCAGCGATGAAGCGCAGGCTACGCTGGTTCTGCGTGTCGCCCAGGATCTGGATCAGGAGCTGGTCGACGAGGTCAAGGCAGGGCTGAGCGCCTCCAACGCGTTCGTGCTGAACTTCTAAGAAGTACCTCGAAGTTGTGCCGCGGCGGCCACCCCGCCGCGCAGCTACAGGTAATGCTGTACCTTCTGCGCGATGTCCGGCCAGTGCAGATCGAGCCGGCGGGAGGCGCGGTGGTTCAAGATCCAGACGGCACCGATGACGATGATCCCGTGGAGCAGTACGCCTGCCCAACTCAGAAGAGGGATGTCGGCAATGCTGTCGCTGTTGCCCGC
Organism: Corynebacterium sp. HMSC058E07; assembly: GCF_001809885.1. Taxonomy (NCBI): domain Bacteria; kingdom Bacillati; phylum Actinomycetota; class Actinomycetes; order Mycobacteriales; family Corynebacteriaceae; genus Corynebacterium; species Corynebacterium sp. HMSC058E07. Next base: position 426,319 of record NZ_KV799275.1, on the reverse strand, counting down.
AGAGGAATCCAGCGGGATAAGCGTCAGGAGTGCACCCGGCAGGATGGATAGGCCCAAGATCAGCATCACTGCGAATGCGGAGATCAAAGCGCTGGAGCCACCATTGCGCTGCTTAAAGGCATTGGTTCCCGGTGCGGTGGTCTGGGAGGGGAAGTAGCTGGCGCTGAAGTTGGCCAGGGCGGAGGCAACAAAAACGGTCCCCAGCGCCAAGGCGCTGACTAAGAGCCAAGTGGCACTGAAGCTCTTGATAGCTCCCGTGGCGATGCAAATAACCAGCCAGATTGGGATCAATACCGCCAGGGTGGAAAGGGTGCGGCTGGTGACGATCTGCTTGCCACGCACACCGGCGACCATATGCACCCAGTTGGACGGCCCGTCCATGCCCAGAGAGTTGCCCGCCACCTGTTGGGGGCCTAGGGAGACGAAGAACATCGCAAACCACAGCATCCAGTCGTTGTCGCTATTGGACATTCCCATCAGCAGGTAAAGAGCGCAGAAGATGACCACGAACGTCAAGCTCATTACGAATCGGTTGTCGCGGCGCCAATAGCGAATCTCGCGAGAGTACAGGGCGCCAACGGGGGATGCGGGGACACGCGGCAGTAGTAGGCTGTCTCCCTTCGCCGCCCGGGTGACGTGCTGCGGAGGGAGGGGATTGTTTAGGTCGTGCTTGACGGCCACGCGCAGCACAATAGCGACTGCGAGGATTCCCACGAGGCAGATCGTGCCCTTGGCGATGCCGGTATTGACGCCACCATTTCCGATGTCGGTCATGTCAGCGGCAGCGCCAGCAGCGGCGGCGAAGGGAGTCCAGGATATGATTGTGGAGCTGGTCTCCACGGCAGCGGTGGGATCCGAGCCATCGGACAAGAACTGGGGAGCGAGGTACAGCGCCAGCAAGCTGAAAGTGACAACGGAAACGGCGACATTGCCCCACAGTTCACTGAACTTGGTAGCAATACTGCTAATCGCAGCAGCGAGAGCTTCTCCCGCCAGGAGGGTGAAAATTAGTTGGAGTACACACCCGAGTATCCACAGTGCGCCGGCACCGGGGGAAGCCACCTTCGCAAAGGCAAGGTAACCGAGCACGGACATAATGATCGTGTTGACCAGCGAGATCGCGGCACGGGAGTTGAGGAACATTGCCGTGACCATGCCTGGCACGAGGTCACGGTCAGAGAGTGGCAACGAGCTAAACATGCGTGGATCCAGCATGCGTTCCTCGCTGGGAAAGATGGCTGATAGTGCCAGGTAGAGCACGCTGCCGAGTCCCATCGTCAGCACGAACATGGCCGGGCTGCCGTCGAACACGAGGGCTCCGTAGCTGGTAAAGGCCAGGCCGACGCAGCCCAACACTGCGATGATAGTGATGGCTACGGACGAAATGATCATCTGGATATTGCCTGTAAAGGCGTGCGCCCAGAGTGTGCAGTGGAGTTTGAGAAGAATCTTGGTTTTCGACACTGGCCCTACCCTTCGCGGTGGTGGGTAGACTGGTCGTGTCCACTGTTCCCGGCTTGTCCGCCGCGCAGCCAGCCGAAGGATTGCGTGTCCAACTGCTTGCCGCCCACGGCCTCGACGAAGCGTTCGGAGAGGGACTTGCCCGCGCGCACGTGTTCAGTGGTTCCAGCAGCGACGACGGTGCCCTGGTTGATGATCGCCACGTGGTCGCATAGGCCTTCGACCAGTTCCATGACGTGCGAGCTCATGATGACTGTGCCACCCGCGCCGACATAGCGCCGAAGGATCGTGCGGATCACTTCGCCTGAAACGGGATCCACGGCTTCAAAAGGCTCGTCCAGGATGAGCACCTCCGGGCTGTGCAAAAGGGCGCCGGCCAGCAGGATTTTCTTCTTCATACCCGCGGAGTAGTCGGCGATGTACTTCTTTCCAGCATCTTCCAGATCGAGTGCCCGCAGCAGGTCTGCGATACGCTGCTGCAGTTCGTCGCCGGGGATGTCGCGGAGATAGCCAAGATACTCAAGGTATTCCTTGCCGCTGAGGCGCTCGAAAACGGGAAGGCCGTCTACAAGCAGACCATAGCTGCGCTTTGCTGCCAGCACTTCATTATCGGGCTGGGTGTTCTCGGAGTCGCTCCACAATGGGTGGCCAGCGATCCAGGAGTTACCGCCATCAGGGCGAATGATTCCCGTCGCTGCGAGGATGGCGGTGGTTTTACCGGCGCCGTTAGGGCCGACAATTCCGTAGAAGCTGCCTTTGGGCACGGTGAGGCTGAGATTATTTACCGCCACCTTGCCAGGGAAGATTTTATGTAGATTGCGGATGGCTAGCGCTGCGTCGCTGACCTCCGGATTTGAAGTTGTTTGTGAGGGATATGGCTCGTAGGTCATGTTTTTCACACTAACAGCGGCGCATAATGAATGGTGTTAAAGCATTGTCTCTTTTGTCTCGGGTGTACTAGTGCCTTGGAAGTAATCCATTTTTAGGTTGTTAGGCAAGTGCTGTCCGGGTGGCGTGCTATGGTTTTAGGTGACCAGATAGTGAGACAAAGGAGTTCATATAATGAAACTCGCAGTGATTGCCGGCGATGGCATCGGCACCGAAGTAACCGCCGAGGCCCTGAAGGTTCTGCACGCTCTGCGTGACGACGTGGAGACCACCGAATACGACCTCGGCGCCCGCCGCTACCTGCGCAATGGTGAACTCCTGACCGACGCGGACCTGGACTCCCTGCGCGAGCACGACGCTATCCTGCTGGGCGCCATCGGCGACCCGCGCACCGTCCCCGCCGGTGTGCTGGAGCGCGGCCTGCTGCTGCCGCTGCGCTTCAAGTTGGACCACGCGGTGAACCTGCGTCCGTCGAAGCTGTACCCCGGATCTTCCAGCCCGCTGGCCAACCCGGGTGACATTGACTTCGTCGTCGTGCGAGAGGGGACCGAGGGCCTCTACTGTGGCAACGGCGGCACACTGCGCGAAGGAACTGACCACGAGGTGGCGTCCGAAGTATCCCAAAACACCTACTACGGTGTGGAGCGCGTGGTGCGCGACGCGTTCGAGCGCGCGCAGAGCAGGCGTAAGAAGCTGACCTGGGTACACAAGACGAACGTGCTGGTCAACGCTGGTGGCCTGTGGCAGCGCGCCATCGAAACGGTGGGGCAGGAGTACCCCGAGGTTCAGGTCGATTACAACCACATCGACGCGGCGACGATCTACATGGTCACCAAGCCGCACGAATACGACGTGATCGTCACGGACAACCTGTTCGGCGACATCTTGACCGACCTGGCGGGTGCGGTCACGGGCGGTATCGGCCTGGCTGCCTCGGGCAATATTGATCCTTCGCGGAAGAACCCCTCTATGTTCGAGCCGGTGCACGGTTCCGCGCCGGATATCGCGGGCCAGGGGATCGCTGACCCCTGCGCGGCGATCCTGTCGGTGGCGCTGATGCTGCGCCACCTGGGCGACGACGCGAATGCCGAGCGGATCGAGGCCGCCGTGCTGGCGGAGGCGGGTTCGCGCGATGGCGGCCCCGTGAAGACCGCGGAGGTTGGCGACCGCGTGGTCGCGAACCTCAACTAGCGCGCAACGGCGCGCTGCCCGCTGCGCAGCGCTAGCCGTGCCCCCGGCTGCTGCGCGCTCCGGCGACAGTAGCCTTTAGTGGCTACTGGGCGCGCAGCGTCTTCGACCACAGCTCCTTGCCGCGGGTGGTGAACAGGCGGACGGTCAGGTCCTTTGAACCGCCGTCGATGTCCACCTCTCCGAAGTGTTGGAAATCATCCAGCGGCGAGGAGTTTTGCTTATCCTTCGGCGGCGCGTGAACGTACACAACCTCCGGGCCGAAGGTGCCGTCCATCTTGTTCGGGCCGAAGCCGCCGGCGTTCAGCGGGCCAGAGACGAACTCCCAGAACGGCGCGAAGTCCTGGAAGTCCGCACGGTCCGGCGAGTAGTGGTGGGCGGCGGTGTAGTGCACATCGGCGGTCAGCCACACCACATTCCGTACGTCCTTGATGCCACTGAGCACGCGCCCGATCTCCGCCTCGCGGCCGACGGCCTTTCCGCCCGTGCCGTTGGATACACCTTCCTGATCGTCCCCGTCCGGAACCACGATCCCCAGTGGCAGGTCGTTGGCGATGATCTTCCACGTAGCGGTGGATTTCTTCACCCCGTCGATCAGCCATTTTTCCTGCTTGGCTCCCAGGATGTGGCCCGGCTTGGTGGCGGAAGCTCCGCTGTCCGGGTTGCGGTCCTTGTAGCTGCGCATGTCCAGCACGAAGATATCCAGCAGCGAGCCGTAGGAGATCTTGCGGTACACGCGCCCATCCACCGCCATCTTCCGGTCCAGAGGTTGCCACTCGTGGAAAGCCTGGAAACCGCGCTGAGCCAGTAGGTTCACGTCCTTGACCTGGTACTTGTCGTCCTCCAGGATTTCACCTGGGTACCAGTTGTTGGTCGTCTCGTGGTCATCCCACTGCACAAGCTGGGCGACCTGGGAGTTGAACCTCTTGTAGTTTTCGTCCATCAGGTTGTAGGCGTGCTGGCCGCGGAATTCCTCTAGGGTTTCGGCCACCTTGTTCTTGAACGGGCTGGTGAGGTTCTTGAAGATCCGGCCATCGTCCATCTTGTGGTTCGCCTCGATCGGCCCGTCGGCGTAAACCGTATCGCCGGAGTGGATAAACAGGTCCGGGTTGCGATCCGCCATCGTCTTCCAGCAGAACATGCCACCGATGTCTGGGTTGATGCCGTAGCCCTGGCCCGCCACGTCGCCGGACCAGTGCAGGCGGATGCTCTTGCGTGCCTGGTTCGTCGATGGCGCGGTGGTGAAACTGCCGGTCACCGGTTGGGAACGCACGGCGGTGTGTTGATCCTCCATGATCACGCGGTAGTGGATCTTTTGGCCCGGCTGCATGCCGACGAGGCGCAGGCGCCCGGTGCCGTCGCTGTCTGGGGTGAGCATGGCGCCGCGGAAGGTTTTGGTCTTGTGACGCGGAAAGGTCGGGTCCGTCGAAGCTTCGACGACCATGCGCGCCGGTCGATCGACGCGCGCCCATACAAGGCCGCCGTCGGGTCGAACATCGCCGGTAGCGACGCCATGAGTGATCACCGGGCGGGAGCGCTGCAGCCCAAGCGAGCCGATTGCCCCGCTGGAGCCCGCCACGCCAGCAGAGCCTGTCGAGCCCGCCGAGCCCGCTACGCTGCCGGCCTGCGAGCCGAGAGCGTTCGCCACGCCCGTGCCGAGTAGTGCGGCGCCGGTGGCACCTGCGCCGGCTAGGAACGTGCGCCGGGAGGTGCCGCGCGCGCGGGAGCGGGCGCCAGTGGCAATGCTGGGACTGGCGGAGCTGCTGGAGGTGTTGGGATTGTTGGAAGTGTGAGGGTTAACGCTGCGATTCGTCATAGCGGCCAAGCTACGTGTGAAATCTGTCGCAGCCGTGGCAGGGGAATTAACTGCGAGTGACAGGAAAACAAATTCGCGGTGAATGGCCGAGCGGGGGAGGAGGTGGCGTCGATAGTTGTGGGGACCAAGCGACAGACAAGAAAAAGGGACACAACAAGAGGGACCCAAGACCGGTGGGGTAGGGTATGAAAACATGCGTATTGCTCGAATTGCACACCCAGAGGGCATGGCTTTCGCGATCGTCGAGGGGGGCCAGCCGGACGGCACCGGCGCCACCTGCCGCGAGGTTGCCGGCCACCCCTTCGGCCAGCCAGAATTCACCGGAAAATCATGGCCCATCGAGGACGTGCGGCTACTGGCCCCGATCCTGCCGTCGAAGATCATTGCCGTCGGACGCAACTACGCTGACCACGTCGAAGAAGTCTTCGCCAAGAGCGCCGAGCACCTGCCGCCCACGATCTTCCTGAAGCCCCCGACAGCCGTCATCGGACCCGAGGCTCCCATCCGCATCCCCGAGTGGGCAACGCGAGTGGAATTCGAAGGCGAACTGGCGATCGTCATCGGTCGCCCCTGCAAGGATGTCAAGCGTGCCAACTGGAAGGACGTGGTGCTGGGGTTCACCATCGTCAATGACGTTTCCTCCCGCGACCTGCAGTTCCAGGACGGACAATGGGCGCGCGCGAAGGGCCTGGATTCCTTCTGCCCGCTGGGTCCGTGGATCGAAACGGCTGTCGACAGCATCGAGATCGACAACCAGCCAATCAAGGCGCACCTCACGCACGATGGGAAGACGGAAACGAAGCAGGATTCCAACTCCAACCAGATGATCAAGGACATCCCGGAGATCATCGAATGGGTTTCCTCCGCGTTCACGCTGCTGCCGGGCGACGTGATCTGCACCGGCTCGCCCGCCGGAACCGCAGAGATGGTTCCGGGCGACCGCATTGAGGTTGAAATCCCCGGGCTGGGCAAGTTGGCCAACCCAGTGCAGGCCTACGGCAAGTAGCCGGCGGGGCCGCGCCCCCTCGCGCCGAGCCCCGGCCTAAACCTCCCGCAGCGCTGCAGGCACGTTGAGTGCCCGCAGCGCTGTTTGCAGCTTCGCGGAGGTTTCCTCTGCCTCCTTGGTCGGGTTCGAATCGACCACAACTCCGCCGCCCGCCCACGCGCGGGCGGTGTTTTCCTCCACGATGGCGCAGCGGATAGAGACCATGAACTCCCCGTCGCCCTCTGAATCGCACCAGCCCACCGCGCCGGAGTAGAACTCGCGTGGGGACTTCTCCTGGGAAATCACTCCCAACGCATCATCTGTCGGCGTGCCACCAATCGCCGGGGTGGGATGCAGCATCAGCGCCAAATCCAGCGCGGAATACTCGTCGTCCTTCAACGTGCCAGCGATCTGAGTGCCCAGGTGGATCATCTCGTTCGTCTCGTGGATCTCCGGAGTATCGGGGATGTCCAGCTTCTCGCACAATGGCTCCAGCACGCGGCGGTAGTGATCCACCACGAAGCGGTGCTCGCGTAGGTCCTTGGTGGAACTGGCGAGGTCGCGGGCTGTGGCGTCATCAATAGAAAAAACTCCGGTGCGCGGCGCGGAACCGGCCATGGGGAAGGCCGAGACGCGGCGCCCCTCGCGGCGAATCAGCATCTCCGGGGAACTGCCGACGAACATGGCGTTCCGGTACTCGTCGCGGCCGGTGGCCGAAAGGTCCACGGCGAAGCCATCCCGATACGCGGACAGGTCGATCAGTCGGGCGGCGATCAACAGTGGGTCGACCGCCTCGGCGAAGGTGATGTCCACGGCGCGGGCCAGCACGACCTTCTCCAACTGGGTTTGCTGGATCGTGGCGACGGCGGCGGCGACCATGGCGGCGTGTTCCTCCATGGTGGTCTGCGCCTCCACGGATTCGACGACGAGGGAACGGGCGGCATCCTGCCCGCGGAAGAACGCTGGGGGTTCCAGCGGGCCTTCGGCGCGGACGACAGTCTCCGGTTCCATGAGTGCCGCGCGGAGTGAGGTGTCGAAGGGAAAAGCGCCGACAATCAAGTCTGCATCCTTGTTTCGAAGTGCCGTGGAGGCCTCGAAAGGGTCCGGGAACGACGCCTTGCGGCCCTGTGTGCGGATGCTGCGATCTGGGCGGGAAAGCAGGAAATCCGGGGCGGTGGCCGGTCTCTGCTCGTGGGTCATGCGTGCCAGTTTACTGCCCGGGGCTACTCTGTCGCTCCTTGGGCTGGGGTTGGGTGGCGTGCGCGCGGCGGCTGGGGGTGGTCCGCGCGTGGCGCGTGCACGACACAGCGGCCCGATCCGGATTCTGAATTACAACGTCCTGCATGAAAAGATGATGCTTATGAATACAGAATCAAGTGTGCGGCCGGCCGGTTACGCCACCGCGATGAATTACTCCCTCGGGGCGAAGACTGGCGCGGAGGCTCTAGAGGCTGTCGCGAATTCCCCCTTCGACAAGGTGGAGCTGTGGTGGCCGTGGGATACGCCCCACCCGTCCGAGCAGCAGATGCGCCAGCTTGTGGATGCGCTGGCCAAGGGGCGCCCAGAGAATCCCCGCCAACTGGTTGCGCTGAATCTGTGGGCTGGGGATCTGGCTGCTGGCGATCGGGGAGTGTTGCACCTGGTCGGCCCGGAGGAAGGTGCCGACGGTGCTGGCGCGGGCACCGACCCCGACGCTGAATCCGGCGACCCTGCCATCACCGAGGAGCTCATCGAGCACCTGAACGTCATCGAGTACCTGCATCGCCTCACGGGCGTCCGCCGCTTCAACGTGTTGGTTGGCCGCGGCGGTCGCGTGCTACAGCGCCGTCAGGTGCGCGCTTTCGCCGCGGTGGCGAAGCGCCTGGCCCGCTTCGGGGGCATCGCCCTCATTGAGCCTCTTAGCGGCATTGAGAATTACCCTGTGACCAGCATTAAGGAGGCAGCGCCCCTGGTTGTCGCAGGCGGTCGCCTTCTTATTGACGCCTACCACCTCGCCGCTAACGGTGAAGATTGGACTTGGCTCGCCAGCCGGGGAGCGGAGTACGAGCTGTGGCCGGAACATATTCAGATCGCGGACTTCCCAGGCCGCGGTGCGCCGGGGACTGGCGATGCTCCGCTGGAGGAGTGGGTTAACCAGCTGAGGGAGGCAGGGTATGAGGGCGAGGTCGTCCTCGAACACGCCTAACGGGCGTAGCTGAAAGAAAGCTGAAGAAAGTTCACAGGGGTCGGCGTGTTGCGGCACCCGTGAAGTAGTGGTTGCCTCTAGTGTTACGTTTGTGACTCATGTGACTTCTGTGACTTCTGTTAAAGGTGTTAAAACTGGGCGCGCTGCGCGCCTCGTTCTGCTCGTGGCTGTTTCCGTAGCGATGACGCTGGCGATGCTGGCGTCGATGCTGGTCGGCGGCGCGGGCGTTGCCTCCGCCCAGGCGGCTCCCGCACCCAACCCGGCACCAGCCCCCGCACCCGCGGCAGCCCCCGCGCCAGCGCCTAAACCAGCCTCCGCTCCTGCGCCTAAATCAGCCCCCGCTCCGGCTCCTGCACCAGCGCCTAAACCTGCACCGGCTCCGGCTCCTGCACCTGCGCCTAAACCTGCGCCAGCGCCAGCACTGAAGCCGGCACCGGCGGGGAAGTTGGCGTCCACAATAGATAGGGCGAAACCGGGGCAGCCAGAAAACATTGAGTTCCGGCGTCCAGACGGCAGCACCCGCAGTGCAATCGTGAGCGTGACCTCTAACTATGACCCGCATAGGCCCACGCCGGTGCTGCTTGGGTTCGGTGGGCGTGACGATACCCCGGAGAACTACCGCAACTACTCGCGCTTCTCTAACACTGGCGCGGCCAACGAGGCGATCGTGGTTTACCCGCGTGGCATCGACAACGCATGGGAAGGCGCGCCCTACGCGACCAGCCGACGCGGCCAGGATGTGGACTTTGTACGACAAATCGTCAACGAGCTGGGCAAGCGCTTCAACGTTGACCGAAACCGCATCTACGCTGCGGGAATGTCGAACGGCGGCGGGTTTGTGATGAACCTGGCGTGCCAGGCTCCCGACCTGGTGGCTGGCGTGGTGAGCGTTTCCGGAGCCTTCTACAACCCAGTCAACGAAGGCTGCGCGCCGGAATCGGTGCCGACTTTTGTGATCCACGGCCAGCGCGACGAGCTGACCCACTACGACGGAGGCACGCTGCACGATGCGCCGTACTTGCCCGCACCGCACTTGATCCATTCGCGTGCGCTGCGGAATGGATGTGTCCCACAGCCGGTGGTGGAGCAGAAGCCCAACAATGTCACCCAGTTTGGTTACCCGGGATGTCGCGACGAGGCTGTGTTCTGGCGGATCAATGACCAGGGGCACAACTGGCATTTTGCTCCGGATGTTGCCAATGAGGCGTGGAACTTCCTGGCGCGCCAGAACAAGGCACTGCCGGGGGCTGCTAGTTAGTTAGCTGCGCTGGGGCATATGGCAGACCAGCTGCTGTTGCTGAGTTTTTGGCTGACCAGCTGCTGTGCTGGGTATGGCTGACCAGCTGCTGTGACCAGCTGCTGTTGCTGAGTTTTTGGCTGACCAGCTGCTGCGCTGGGTATGGCTGACCAGCTGCTGTTGCTTATGTGACTATTGTGCCTGCTGGTGCTGATGTGTTTAGGATTCGCTCGTTAGCGCGGGTTGTGGGGGTGGCTGCCGGGGTCAAATGTCGCTAGAACGGGAATCTGTTAACGACCCCGGTTTGCATTTACCTAAAAGCGCAGGTCAAAGCGTTGCAAAAAATCCTGGGCGTCCAGCAGGTCCCACAGATTCCCGTTCTAGCGACATTTAGGTGCTCATCGGCGCAGATACAAGTGCCCATCGGCGCAAAAGGCGACGACTAGTGAGGTGTAGGTGCCGTGAAGGTTCTTTGCGGGCGGGGTGGGGCTGTAGGGGTGAGGTGGGTGGGGTGAGGCGGTAGGGGTGAATGTGGCGGGGGGATGCGGCCGGAGGTTGTAGGCAAGGGGAGCGGTCGGGTGCCCTGAGGAAGGGGTGCTATGGCGAGTGAAATACGAGAGATTCCTGGAAAAAGATGTAACTGATGGGGAAGATTCTGCCTCATGGGTCACAGGAGGCTTGCCAGGGGTACACTCGCCTGAATGGTTTTTAAAGGGAAAGTGGGTAATTCCCGCCGCTAGGTGTATGTTTAAGCGGTGCAAAAATCCTTCATGCGTCTAAGCTTTAACGGCTCCGCGGCCCACAGCGTGGCTCACCCCCACGCCGCCACCCACTCCGCTGGCGCCGCCGACTCCATCAGCCGTACTCACTCCGCCCACACTGGTACCGCCACCCACTCCACTGGTCGTACCCACGCCGGTCGCTTCCGCAAGCTCACTCTTTCCCTCGCGGTAGCTCTCGGCCTCGCCACCGGCACTCTAGCCGGCCCGGCCCTGGACACCGCTGCAGGCAACGACTCTGCAACTCCGCAGGCCAGCGCTGCAACCCCAAACAGCCTGGTAGGCAAACTCTCTGGCAGCCTCAGCGGCCTGGCTAGTGGCATGTCCCCGCGTCCGGCGAACAACTACCAGACCTTCAACGTCAACGGTAAGACCCGCACTGCCCTTGTCGACGTCCCAGCCAACTCGGCGAACCGCAAGAAGCCGATCCTCTTCATGTTTGGCGGTCTTGGCCAATCGGCTGCAAGCGCAAAGGACATGTCTCGCTTCAACGCGATCGCTGGCCGCACCGCTATCGTCGTTCACCCGGAGGGCATCGGCCACGCATGGGAAGGCGCGCCGTATTCCAAGACTCGCCGCGGCGAGGATGTTGCCTTTGTCCGCACCATGGTCAAGACCCTCGCTAAGCGTTACAACGTCGACACTAAGCGTATCTACGCGGCTGGCATGTCCAATGGTGGCGGCATGGCGATGAACCTGGCCTGCCAGGCTCCCGATCTGGTCGCTGGTGTTGTGTCTGTTTCTGGTGCTTATTATGACGCCACCATGGACAACTGCAAAGGCCGCAACGTACCGACGATGCTGATCCACGGCACTCACGACAACGTAGTTCGCTACGGCGGCGGTGTCCGTCACGGCATGCACTACTACGGCGCTCGCGCTGCTTTCGACAATGCAGCACGCCGTAACTCCTGCAACATGGGGACTCTGCACGGAACTCAAGCCCACCCTCTGACTAGTGGCTACACCTACAGTGGCTGCCGAGCTTCGACCGTGTTGTGGCGCGCACACATGGGAGGCCACAACTGGAATGCCTACGCTCCGGACGCTCCGACGGCTGCATGGCACTTCCTGTCTCGCCAGCGCCACGCCTAGTCGCACCACCCCTAGCGACCGCGAAGCGCTGAACACGAAAAGGTACAGTTAGAGACCATGAGTGAAGTTAGCGAAGTTCGCGTTCGATTCTGCCCGTCGCCTACCGGCACCCCGCACGTCGGCATGGTCCGCACGGCACTGTTCAACTGGGCTTATGCCCGCCACACCGGCGGCAAGCTCATCTTCCGCATCGAGGATACTGATGCGAAGCGAGACTCCGAAGAGTCCTACCAGGCCATCATCGATTCCCTGAAGTGGCTGAACCTCGGCTGGGACGAGGGGATCGAGGTCGGCGGCCCGCACGAGCCCTACCGCCAGTCCCAGCGCATGGACATCTACGCGGACGTCCTGGAGAAGCTGAAGGAATCCGGCGACGTATACCCGGCCTATTCCACCAACGAGGAAGTCCAGGCCCGCCACAAGGCTGCTGGCCGGGACCCCCAGCTGGGCTACGACAACTACGACCGCGACCTCACTGAAGAGCAGATCGCGCAGTTCAAGGCGGAAGGCCGCGAGCCGGTCTGGCGCCTGCGCATGCCCGACGATCGCATCTACGAATGGCACGACCTGGTCCGCGGCGACATGAGCGTGGACGGCAAGACCGTCCCGGACTTCGTGGTCGCTCGCTCCAACGGCCAGCCGCTGTACACCCTCGTCAACCCGGTGGACGATGCTCTGATGGAGATCACGCACGTCCTGCGAGGCGAAGACCTGCTGCCGTCCACACCGCGACAGATCGCACTCTACGAGGCGCTGGTACGGGTGGGCGTCGCTAAACAGGTACCTACATTCGGCCACCTACCGTTCGTGATGGGCGAGGGCAACAAGAAGCTCTCCAAGCGCGACCCGGAATCCAACCTGTTTAACCACCGCGACAACGGCATCATCCCCGAGGGCATGCTGAACTACCTGTCGCTGCTGGGCTGGTCGCTGTCCGCGGACGAGGATATCTTCACGATGCAGCAGCTCATCGACAACTTTGATGTGGCGGACGTGAAGCCGAACCCTGCGCGTTTCGACCAGAAGAAGCTGGAGGCCATCAACGCCGACCACATCCGCCTGCTCGAGCTGGGCGACTTCACCGAGCGCCTGCGCGCCTACCTGGAGGAGTACAAGGACTTCCCGGCGGACTACCCCGCAGACAAGTTCGCCTTCGCCGCGGAGCTGGTGCAGACGCGCATCAAGACGCTCTCGGACGCTGACGGTCTGCTGCGCTTCCTCATTACTTCTGACGCCGACTTGTCCCTGGATGAGAAGGCCGCGAAGAAGAACCTGAAGGAGGACGCGGTGGAGGTTCTCGAGGTTGCCATCGCGCAGCTGGAGGCCATCGCGGACGGGGAGTTCAAGACTGACGTCATCGAGAATGCGCTGCAGTCGAAGCTGATCGAGGAGATGGAGCTGAAGCCGCGCAAGGCCTACGGTGCCCTGCGCGTAGCCATCAGCGGTGCGGCTGTGTCCCCGCCGCTGTTCGAGTCCATGGAGCTGCTGGGCAAGGAGTCCACGCTGGCGCGCCTGAAGTCCGCCCGCGAGCAGACGCCGTTCGCACCCGCGCAGCAGTAGGTGCAGCAGTAGGCGCTGCGGTAGGCACAGTAGCGCGTGCCGCCCTGCAGGAGGGGGCGGCGTAGTGAGCGTACTATGACCAGAAAATGTGGCTTGAACAGCTGATTTGCTTGTAATTCGCTGTTCTGGTTATAGTATTCACCGTTGCGAACGAGGTTCGCAGTGTTCAACGACCTGGATATCCGGGGAGTAACGCTTGCGGGTTTTGTTCGACGAACGATGGCCTATGGTGTAATTGGCAACACTACGGTTTCTGGTACCGTCATTCTAGGTTCGAGTCCT
>NZ_KV799275.1:374398-412743 GCF_001809885.1 Corynebacterium sp. HMSC058E07 | reverse complement strand
AACACGGGTTCAAATCCCGTACGGGGTACAAATATTGAATACGACGACCTCCGGTCGGCTTCACTACAGAAGCGGGCTGGAGGTTTTCGTTATCGTTGGTGGCGTGTTCACGTCGAATGAGTTGATCATCTCCCAGTACCAGGCGATTGGTCGGGACGAGTTCACCATCACCTATCCGCAGGGCGTACAGCTCGGTACTGCGCGCCAGACGCGGAAGCTGGGCGATCTGTTCAAAGCTTCGCGCGGGGTAGAGATTTTCGATGAGGCAGGCACGACTGTGCTTACGATCGAGGACCCGGTGAATTTCTTCTTCGACAGGTACGCCGTACACCGAACCGACCCTGAGTCCGGCGAACACTCAGAGCTCGCGCACATCACGAAGCGGTTTGCGTGGTTCAACGCCAAATATGACGTAGATATTGCCGGTTATCCGCAGATTGAGGTCTACGGCGAGTCTTTCCAGCCCGACCACACGTTGTCGAGCCAGGGGCGCAATATCGCGCAGGTGAACGCGCAATCTCCTGGTTTAGGCAGGGCACTGATGGGCAAGACTGCGTACCGCATCATCATTGAACCGGGACTTGACGAGAACGTGCATGCTGCAGTTATCGGTATCGCTTTCGCACTGGATATGCGCAAGAAGAAGATGCGAGAGAGCTAAACGCGAATGCCCGCCCTGCCGTCGGACATAAGTGGCGCGCCGTCGGCATTACGCTTCACGGGGAAATCCTCCGGCAAGAAGATGCCGCGCCCTTCCTTCAGCGCCAGCGAGCGCCACTTCGTCCCCTGAACCCAGTAGACCTGCGGAGAAACCTTGCCGACCTGCATGGGGTAGTACTGCTCCGTAACCGCGGCGAGCGCCATGATGTCATCCGCGGTGTTGTCCGGGCGGATCGCATGGATGAAGATCGTGCGCCCGCCGACGACAGACGCTACGTGGCCGTACCCGTGGTCAGGTAACTCCAGCATCTGCACCATCGTGGGGAATGCGCAGATCCATGCGGCTGCGAAGGGGAAATCGAACTCCAGCAGCTGTATGTCATACTGCGTTGCCGACGTAACACGGTGCAACTCGTTCAGCGACTTGTGGATCGTGTTGGATAGCGCCATGAAGAACAGCGGCATGGACCCATTAGTTGCGTCAACCCCGGGGAAGAACAACTCCGATGTTGGCTTGGCATCCATGTCGAAGCTGTCGGGGAGATCCTTATCCTCGATCGGGTTGAAGTGTCCGCCCTCCAGCGTTGCCAGCATGCGATGGACATTCGGAATCGGGGAGGGCTTAGCGTAGGTGACCTTCGACGCATCCTGCGGCAGTGGCGTGATGAAGGCGTAGATCTCCGCGCCGTTGGCGTTGGTGAGGGTGGATGATCCGTCGGGCTCAGTCGTGATTCGCAGCATGGTCACCGATCCTTTAATCCTGCTTTAAGCTCGCGTACCGGAATCGCCGCGGGATGTCACCGGCGCGCCGTCAGCATTGCGCTGAACAGGGAAGTTCTCCGGCGGGAAGAGGGATACGCCATCCTTGGCGGTGAGCACATCCCAGTGGTTATCGTGCACCCAGAACGTCAGCGGAGAGACGTTCACCGGGTGCTGGCGCAGCTCGTGGCGGGTCTGGGTCATCTGCTGCATAATGTTGTCCGCCGGCTGGTTCGGCACCACAGGGTGAACCAGAACCGTGCTGCCACCGGGCATGGAGACCACGTGTCCGTGGCCATGGTCAGGAATCTTGGTGATCTGCAGGAAGAGATCGAACGTGATGGCGAGCGTCGCCCCGAAAGGGAAGTCGGACTTAACCTGGAAGAAGACATCGCCAGCGCTTGCAATCTTCAACGTTTCGAGGGACTTATGCTCTGTGGCTCCGAAAGCGACTGCCCAAAAGGTGTAGTTGGTGGCGGGCTGGTCTGTGCCGGGGAAGTTCGCGTCGCCAAGAACTGGCTGATCAAGGCTGAAGCCCTCCGGCAGATCAGCGTCGGAGAGTGGCTTGAAACCGGAATCTACGGTGGCGAGGAAGCGGTAGACGCCCGGCAGAATCTCCTTTGAGTATGAGTAGTTGCTGGCGTCTTGCGGGGCAGGGGAGATGATGCCGTACACAAGCTCTCCATTCGGGGCGGTTAAGGTCGCGTTACCGTCGCTGTCGTGCTGAAATTTCAAGTGGCCGTGCTGAGCTCCTGGCTGCTGCGCTGTTGGCTGCTGACCAGCAGCTTCCTGCGCTGCTGGCTGCTGAGCGGCTGATTCTTGTGGTGGGGTGGTGTTGTTCTTGTTCTTCTTGCCAAATAGTCCGAACATGGCAGTGAGACTACGCAAGTTTTTAAAGCCTCGCATGGCTTTGTTTCGGTAACTCTGAATGGCTTTAATTGGCGCCGTCTCCACAGAGCCGAGGCCAAGGTGCCTTATGGCATTGTCCTTGAACTCGACGAGGTCGAAGACGGCTTCGGGAACATCGACGTGGTGCTGGTCATCGGCGCGAACGACACCGTCAACCCAATCGCCGAAGAGCCGGGTTCCGCCTGGGGCCTGCCAGAGCTCTGCCCGGGGAAGGGGTAATGTCCCAAATTCCACGTCTTAGAATATAACTATTCTGTTTCTGCAGGTCAGCGCGTTGCCAAAATTAGCTGCACACCCGCTACTTTCAATAACTCGAAGATTCGGGACATTCGCCTGGAATAGCAGGCGGGATTCGCCCGGACAACAGGCGGGATCCGCCTGGAGGCTGGGGCTCTAAATCAGCATTGAACCGCGGTTGCTGACATGCAGCGCTTGCCCATCGCGGAGCAGTACCAGTTTCCAATCCTTGCCGTACTTTTCCACTGTTTGGCTGATGACCTCGATGGGGTACGGGCCAGTCGTGCCCTGGGCGTGGGGGACAATGACAAACTCCGTGAGATTGAGGCCCGAGCAATCCGTGAGCTGCGGAGCCACAGTCGGGTCGTCCATCACAGACGCCGGTTCGACGGAGGGGCCAGCAATAATTGCGCCTGCCGAACTCCCCGCATAGGGCTTTCCGCTCCGAACAGCGTCAACCAGCAATTCGTCAGCCCCAGTGGACTTCAATCCGTAGAGCAGGCGGAAAGATTCGCCTCCGGCCACGTAGATGCAGTCCGCAGCGTCCAGTTCATTGCGGAAAGCAGCAGGGCTTGTCTCAGCTACCGTGATGGGAACCACCGCGTCGGCGACGTCCTTGATGGCATTGAGCTCTTCCTGTGCGAACGGAGCCTGCCTCATTGTGGAAGCCGCATCGTCGATGTAAAGAACTCGGCCAGACAGGTAGTCGCTGATGTTTGGGTGCAGGTATGAAGCGAGAAGTAGGTCCATGGATTTCAGCCTAGATCCTCACGCTTCGCAGCGATAGGGCTGCACTAGGGCTGCACTGAGAGCCCCGGCCTGCCCAGTTGGCACCGCTGCCCGCCTGCTACTTCACCTTGCCCAGGCGTAGGAAGACGGTCTCGCCAGTGGCATCCTCCAGCGCGTCGTTATCCGTCACCGCGTACATCTGGCCATCCGCCGCGATGGTGAAGCCCTCCAGCTTCTCCTGTGTCCAGCCATTGGTGGCGCGCAGCTTCGGCAGCACGTCCACGGCCAGCTCCTTCTTCACCATCGGCAGCGTGCCACCATTCGCGCCCTGAGCCTCGCCCGCACCCGCGCCCTGGCCAGCACCCTGACCAAGACCCTCGCCGCCCTCCGGCAGGGTCACCTTCATCACGCGCTTGACCTTCGCATCCGGGCCGTTCAGCTTGTCGCGCTCGATCACCAACAGGTGCTTGTCGTCCAGCGCGGTGATCTCCGACAGGCCCATCCAGTCGCCCTTGCCAGCGGGCTTCTCCAGCTCGTAGCCGAACCACTGCCACTTCTTGGTCTTCGTGTCGTACTTGCCGATGCGGGTGGTGTTCTCGCCTTCCTGCGCCTCGAGCTTCTTCGCCTCCGGGTCCTTCCACAGCGGTCGTTGCACGGCGACGTATAGCTGTTCCACGCCGTGGGCGTCCTTTGTGGAAGTGACGCCCTCTAGCCCCCACTTGCCGATGTGCTCAGCAACGTCGGCAGGTAGTTCGACCGTAGAGGTGATGTTGAGGTCCTTATCGGTGTGGAACAGGCGGTTATCCTTGCCCTTCTTGCCCTCGGAAGCAATCCAGAAGCCACCGTCGGCGGCTACGGAAATGCCCTCGATGTCCAGGCCTTCGGCCGGGACACCGTCGCGCTTCACGGCGCGGCGTTCGGTAATCACGGCAGGCTGCTTGGAGGCGTCGATGGTGTACACCCAGCCGTTCGCGTACGCGGAGTCAGAGGCCGCGTACAGGCGGTTGGCGTCCTTCGGATCGGCAGTAAGGGAACCCAGCGCGCCCCAGCCGATCGGTGCCTCGCCCTCGTCGGCGGAAACGATGGAGGGCTGAGAGTCCTTGCCACCCAGGCGGTATAGCGTCACCGCGCTGCGCACCGCATTGTCTGGCTCGTCGACCTCGCTGGATACAGCGAGCATGTTGCGCTCCGGAATTGGCAGGATGCCCTCCGGGCCGTTGGTGGTGAACAGCATCTGCACGAACTGCGGGTTCGCCGGATCGTTGACGTTGTACACGGCAACGAAGTTGGAGCGCTCGGAGCCAACGAACGCGTACTTGGTGCCGTTCATCTCGGCAGTGGCGATGCCCTCGATCTCCACGCCCTTCTTCTTGGCGCGCTTGTTGTTGTGCAGGCCGTGGCGGATGGCCAGATTCTCCACTGAGTTGCCGGCATCCCAGGTGACCTTGCCGCTGGTGTCGAAGACGGTCCAGCCGCGGGTGCCGCCCTTCCAGTCGCCCTCGTTGGCGGTGGCTAGGTGGTTGTCGTCGATCCACGCGATGGCGTCCGGCTCGCGCGGGGTAGCAGGCAGGGTGTCGGTGGGGTTGATGAGCTTGTCGGACTTGGTGTCCACGCCCTTGACCTCAGCGCTGCCTGCGCTAAACACGTTGGTGATGCGGTTAGTCTGCAGGTCGATGATGGCCACGCCGTTGTTCTCCTGCAGAGTGACGGCCAGCTGGTTCTTGCCGTTGATGCTGACGTACTCCGGCTCCAGATCCTCCGGGGTATCCAGTCCGGCCTTCTGAACCACGTCCAGCAGCTTGCCGTTGTCGCCCTCAAAGCGGATCGGGGTGGCCTTCCAGTCCTTCGGCTCACCTGACAGGTCGATGGTCTGAACAAAACCGGTGGGTAGCTGCGGCAGGTTGCCGTCGTTGTGCTCCTCGTTGCGCTGGTTCTCCATAGCGATGGCAGCCTTTGGCTTGCCCGGCGCGCCAGCGGGGGAGATGGCGATGGAGTCCGGCTGGCCCTTTAGATCAATGGAAGAAACGCGGGTGCGGTCGGAGATCCGCACGATGTCCACGCGGCCTTTCGGGTTGGCGAAGTCCCCGCCGGTCTCGTCGATAACCACCAGCAGGTAGTCGCCGTACACGGCTACGGAGGTCGGCTCGTCCTTGGCATGTCCCTGCGCCTTTAGATCCAGGGTGCCCAGACCCTTCGGAGCGTTCGGGTTGCTGATGTCGATAAAGCCGATGCGCTGCGCCAGGGCGTCGGTGTGGATCAGCGTCTTGCCGTCCTTAGAAACCGTGGAGATTTCCGCCACCGTCTCCGCGGACTTGTCCGCGCCCTCCGGGCGGTTCTCGTATACCGGGAAGGTCGCGGTGCGCTCAAATGTGGACTGCGCGCCCGGGGTCTCCGGGGTGCCCGGCTTGGAGGAGCCCAAAGCGCCCGAACCCAAAGCACCCGAGCCCAGTGAGCCCGAGATGGAAGACCCAGCCGAGGAGCCGAAGCTGGAGGATCCCAGGGTGGATCCGACCGCGGTCTCGGAGCCAACGGTCGCGTTCGCTGCTGGTACCGCGGTGAAGGGAATCACCGCCAGGGCAAGGGAAATTCCTGCGACCTTGCGCTGGGAGCGCCGAACAAGCTGCGCGCGCTGAGAGCGCTGGGAGCGCCGGGAGACCGAGTTTTTGAAGTTGTTGAGCTGCATGAAGAGCCGCGCCTATCTATGTGCGAATTATGAATAGAACCAGACACATACTTCCACCTCTTTTTTGCGCCAGGTTTAAGGCAACATGGCCACCAGGTGAACTCATTCGCGGTATTGGTTGACCCTTCGTCGGCGCCGGCGGCACCCCGTCACAGCACCAGGCGATAGCCAATGCCCGTCTCGGTCGTGAAGTACTGCGGGTTACTCGGATCGACCTCCAGCTTCGACCTCAACTGAGAGATATAGACCCGCAGGTAGTTCGTCTCCTTCTTGTAGGCCTGCCCCCACACCGCCTGCAGCAACTCGACCTTCGTCACCAGCGTTCCCCGGTGGCGGATCATGTGTTCGGCAATGCCCCATTCGCGCGGGGTCAGGTGCACGTCCTGCCCGTCGACGGTCACCCGCTGGTTCGGCAGATCAAACACCACGCGCCCGTCAGAGGTCTCCACCACGGGCTCCTCCGGAATCGGCGCGCCGGGCGCCCTTCGCAGCGCCGCGCGCAGCCGGGCCAGCAGCTCGCCGACAGAAAATGGCTTGGTCACGTAGTCGTCCGCACCCTCATCCAGTGCGTTGATCTTGCCCGACTCGTCGTGGCGTGCGGAAACCACCAGTACGGGAATATCCGTCCAATTTCGTAGCGCACGCAGCACTTCCAGGCCACTCAGATCGGGCAACCCCAGATCCAGCAGCACCGCCTGCGGGTGCCACTTCGAGGCCACCTGAATCGCCTTCGTCGCCGTCGTCGCCACCTGCACGTCGTAGCCACGCGCCCGCAGAGTCACCAGCACCGCGTTAGCCAGCGCCACGTCGTCTTCGACCATCAAAATCTTTTCGCCGCTCATGGCGCTTCTCCTTGTACTTTCTTCTGGACGCCACGCTCTTCACCGTCTTCCAGTTCCCCCGTTGCCGTTGGCAGGGAAAGAACTAGGGTGGCGCCTCCACCTGGGGTGTTGCGGGCTTCGAGGGTTCCGTTCATGGCTTCGGCAAAGCCGTGGGCGACAGCCAAACCCAACCCCAGCCCGTTCTGGTTGGCCGACTGATCGCCGAGGCGCTGGAAGGGGGTGAACACGTCCGCTAGGTGCTCTGAGGGGAAGCCCGGACCGTGGTCGACAATTGCAAGCTCCACGGCGCCTGCTTCTGCGCCAGCCTGATCGTCGGCGCCCGCCAGATCGTCGGCGCCCGCTGTAACCTGCTGAGCGTGCAGCTCGATCCGGGAATTCGGCGCGTAGGTGCGGGCATTAATCACAATGTTCGCGATGATGCGTTGCACTAGACCGGCATCGCCTAAGACGGGCGGAACGGTGGCGTCAATAAAAGAATCGACGTGATGTGTAGCCTCGGGCAGCTCCGCCAAAACGGCTTCGACCACGGTGCTGTAGTATACCTTGGCGCGGTGGACGGCGACGGTGTTGGAATTGACGCGGCTCATGTCCAGCAGGTTGCCGATGACGGTCTCCAGCCGATCGGTGCTGGACTCGATGGTTTCCATCAGCAGCGAGCGGGATTCCTCGTCCAACTCCATGTCGTCCATGTTCAGAGCACTAACCGCGGCCTTGATACCGGCCAGGGGAGTGCGCAGGTCGTGGGATACGGCGGTGAGCAGCGCGGTGCCCACGCGGTTGCCGGCCTCCAGGGCGGCCGTCGCCCGGCGCATCGCATCGATCTCCTCGCGGTCGTAAATCGCGGTGATGCGGGCTCCGTGAGCTTCGATCATCGCATCCTCGGAAGGGGACAGATCCCGCCCGTCCAACACGAAACGCATGCCATCACCAGCGCCGACATGCGACGGCGCCTTCTTGCTGGGCCAGGGCACCCCAATACCACCTGGATCGGTGGTTTCCATCGTGACCCACTTCTTGCGTTCCTTCGAATACTGCTGCAGGTCCACCCGCTCCAGGCTGAAGGTTTCCCGCAGGCGCTCCAGCAGACTGCGGATGTCGTCGCCCTCGTCCAGCGCACCGCGGGCGAGGTCAGAGAGCACAACGGCCTGACCGAGGCGCCGGTTTGCGATGGCACGGCGCCTTTCTGCAATATCCACAACCACCGCCACCGCGGCAGAAATAACAAAGAACAGGGCAATCTGCACCAAGTTCGCCGGCTCGGTCACCGTGAGGGTGTGATAGGGGTGCGTAAAGAACCAGTTGGCCAAAACCGAGCCGATGATCACCGCCACAATAGCCGGGCCGAAGCCACCGGCCAGGGCGGCGAAAACCGCGATCGTCAAATACCCCAGAAGGATGGAACCCAGGGCCCCGTCTTCGCTGAAGAACGGCAGCACGAGGAGCGTCAAAAGGATCGGCCCCGGCACTGCCAGCAACCAGCCAATCCAGCGGCGCGCGGGGCTGAGTTGCTTCGAGGTATCCAGCCCCGTCCTGCGATCCCGCGTGAGCCCCATGAACTGGGATGCCTTCCGCAGCACCCTCTGGGACATCTTCGTGGAACCGTTGTCCGAAGATGCGCTGGACGTAGAGACGATGTGCACGTCGATTCGCCCGGAACCGTCGATGATCTTGTGGGCAGTGGAGCTGAACAGTCGGCTCATGCGCGTGCCCAGGCCGATCACTAACTGCGAGGCGTTGACGGTCCGCGCGAACTCCAGCAGGGTATTGGCGATGTCGTCGCCTTCGATCACGCGCCACTGGCCGTCTAGGGATTCGGTGAGTTCCTGCAGGCGCCGTAGCCGTTGGGGGAGATCAACCCCCAGCGCTTCGTCGGCGCCGGAGACATACACCACGAGCATCTCACGCCCGGCCACGCGCTGGGTGATGCGAGCCCCGCGGCGGATCAGCGCCTCGGATACCTCATCGCCGCGCACGGCCACCACCACGCGCTCGCGGGTCGGCCAGTTCTCCTCAATCTTCTTGTCTTCGCGGTATTTCGCCAGACCCTCGTCGACCTTGTCGGCCAGCCACAACAGACTCAACTCGCGCAAAGCCGTGAGGTTGCCAACCCGGAAGTAGTTATTCAGTGCGGTTTCGGCCTGCTGCTGGCGGTAGACCTCTCCGCGGGCCAGGCGGATGCGTAGCGCGTCGGGGGAAAGGTCCACCAGCTCGATCTCGTCGGCGTCCCGAAGAACCTGGTCCGGCACCGTCTCTAGCTGGCGCGTACCGGTGACGGCCGAGACCACGTCGTTGAGGGATTCCAGGTGTTGGATGTTCATCGTGGAGATGACGTCGATACCGGCATCAAGCAGCGCGTACACGTCGTGCCAGCGCTTGGCTGCCTCGGCCGGGCGGCTGCTATCCGCGTTGTGCTCGCCCACCACGGTGTGCGCCAACTCGTCGACCAGGATGATCTCCGGGTGCGCCTCGAGCGCCGCCTCCAAGTCCAGCTCCTCGTAGTGGCCGCCGCGGTGGGGAACCGACTTGCGCGGGAGGATCGGCAGCCCCTCGGTGAGCTTCCGGGTGCGCTCGCGGCCGTGATCCTCCACGATGCCGATCAGCACGTCCCGCCCGCGGTCGTACAGGTCGTGCGCTTCGCTAAGCATGGCACACGTCTTGCCCACGCCAGGGGCGAAGCCGAGGTACACCTTCAGCGTGCCACGCTTAGTCATTGTTGTTGTTACTCCTGTTGTTTATCTTGCGCTGAAATTTTTGGACGCCACGCGTCCGGGCGCTAGTGCCTGTTTTACACCTTGAGGCCGACCGCGCCTGGGTTTTGCGGGCACGTGTCCGCGCCCGCTACAGCCTCGCTACAGCTCGCCTGTTACCGCTCGCCCATTACAGCTCACTCAGCGCCTTGTTCAGCTTCACCACGTTCACCGGCGCACCGTCGGCACTACCGGTGTAGTTGCCCTCGGTGGCCTCCGATACCAGCTGCTCCACTTTCTGCTGGTCCAGGTTGCGCTCCTTCGCCACACGCGGAGCCTGCAGCTTCGCATACGCGGTGGAGATGTGCGGATCCAGGCCGGAACCGGAGGACGTCACGGCGTCCACCGGAACCTCGTCGGGGGAGACCCCTTCGCGCTTGGCAACCTCATCGCGCTTGGAGGCGATGGCCTCCTGATACTCCTTGCTGTAGGGGGACAGGTTGGTGGCGGAGGACGACATGGCGTCATAACCAGCATCCCCAGCAGCAGAAGGGCGAGGGTAGAAGAAGCCCGGCTTCGTGACTTCCTGGGCGATCAGGGAGGAACCGGCGGGCTGGCCCTCAGCATTGGTGATCATCGATCCGTCCGCCTTGGCGGGCATGATCCGTCCCACGCCGACCATGAACGCTGGGTAGATGATGCCCAGGATCAACGTCAGCAGGAAGAAAATGCGCACCGTGGTGGAGGCCAGACGCAAGCCGTTGTTAGATGTTGCGCGTGCCATTGTTCTCGTGTGTTTCCTTTCAAAAAAGGGCCGGTAAATGCCAGCCCAAGAGGGTTAGATCCCGAAGACTCCGGAGATAATCAGGTCGATGATCTTGATGCCGATGAACGGTACGATCACGCCGCCCAAACCGAAGATGGTCAGGTTGCGCGACAGCAGCGAGGCCGCCGAACCCGCGCGGTACTTCACACCCTTCAGAGCCAGCGGGATCAGCGCGATAATGACCAGCGCGTTGAAGATCACGGCGGACAGAATCGCGGACTCGGGGGAGTGCAGGCGCATGATGTTCAGCGCGGACAGGCCCGGGAAGGCGACCACGAACATCGCGGGGATGATGGCGAAGTACTTTGCAATATCGTTGGCGATACTGAAGGTGGTCAGCGCACCGCGGGTGATCAGCAACTGCTTACCGATGGCCACAACGTCGATGAGCTTGGTCGGGTCGGAATCCAGATCCACCATGTTGCCGGCCTCCTTGGCCGCGGTGGTGCCGGTGTTCATCGCCACGCCCACGTCGGCCTGGGCCAGGGCGGGAGCGTCGTTGGTGCCGTCGCCAGTCATGGCCACGAGGCGGCCCTTGGCCTGTTCCTTGCGGATCAGCTCCAGTTTCTGCTCCGGGGTTGCCTCCGCGAGGACGTCGTCCACGCCCGCCTCGGCAGCGATGGCCTTCGCGGTCAGGGCGTTATCGCCGGTGACCATGACGGTGCGGATGCCCATCTTGCGTAGCTGCTCGAAGCGCTCTGTCATGCCCGGTTTGACTACGTCTTTGAGGTGGATGACGCCCAACACTCGGCCGGTGACGTCTTCACCCTGGGAGTCCAGGGCGATTTCTGCCACGACCAGTGCGGTGCCACCGCTGTTGGAGATGTCGTTGACGACGTCGGTGATGGACGGCGGGACGTCTCCGCCAAGGTTCGTCACGAGCTTCGCAACTTCGGAGGCTGCGCCCTTGACGATCTTGCGGTGCGCGGCCTGGTGGCCTGTGGACCACTCCGTGTGCTCTCCGGCGCCGGCGGGCAGCTGGATGCCACTCATACGGGTCTGCGCGGTGAAGGGGATGAACTCTGCGTTGCGGAAGGTCTCTTCCGGGATGGCCAGGCCGGACTGCTTCTCGGCGAGCTGCACGATGGAGCGGCCCTCCGGGGTCTCGTCGGCCAGGGAAGATAGCTGGCAGGCGTAGATGAGTTCTTCCTGGTTGATGCCCTCCATGGCGACGAACTCGCTGGCCTGGCGGTCACCGATGGTGATGGTGCCCGTCTTGTCCAGCAGCAGGGTGGCTACGTCACCCGCGGCTTCGACGGCGCGGCCGGACATGGCCAGGACGTTGTGCTGCACCAGGCGGTCCATGCCCGCGATGCCAATGGCGGACAGAAGCGCGCCAATGGTGGTGGGGATCAAACAGACAAGCAGGGCGACCAGTACGACCGGGGACTGTTCGGCACCGTTGAACGCAGCCATCGGGGCAAGAGCCAGCACCACGATCATGAAGATGATCGTCAGCACGATCAGCAGGGTGCCCAGAGCCAACTCGTTCGGGGTCTTCTTGCGCTCCGCGCCCTCGACCAGGCCGATCATGCGGTCCATAAAGGACTCGCCCGGCTTGCTGGTCACGCGGATAGCAATCGCATCAGAGAGCACGCGGGTACCACCCGTGACGGCGGAGCGGTCACCGCCAGATTCGCGGATGACGGGTGCGGATTCGCCGGTGACGGCGGACTCGTCCACGCTGGCGGCGCCCATGATGACGTCGCCGTCGGCGGGGATCACGTTACCGGCGCTGACCAGCACGATATCGCCCGGCAGCAGGGACTCGCTGGAGACCTCCTCGGTGACTTCTTGCATGCCCGCGCCGGAGTTTTCCAGCGCCGGTGCCAGGTGGGGATCGTTCACGTCGGAACCGGTGAACTTCAGGGCGTTCGACTGGGTGCGGGTGGCACGCAGGGCGTCCGCCTGCGCCTTACCGCGACCCTCGGCCACAGATTCGGCCAGGGTGGCGAACAGAACGGTCAGCCACAGCCATACCGTGATGGACCAGGTGAACAGGGAAGGATGCGCGATCGCCAAAACAAAGGTGAACAGCGCGCCGACCTCCACCAGGAACATCACTGGCGTTTTGTACAGCAGGCGCGGATCCATCTTCTTTAGCGCCAGCGGCAGGGCCTGCTTCAACTGGGCTGCGGAAAAAGCGCCCTCGTTCTTCTTCTTGTCGTGCGTGGCCGGAGCCGTCGCACGCTTCGCTTCAGTGCGCGAAGGAGCATTTAGGGTTGTCATGACAGAGCCTCCGTCAACGGGCCGAGGACCAGGGTGGGCAGGAAGGTCAGCGCGCCAACGATGATGGCGATACCGACCATCACTCCCACGAACTGCGGGCGGTGGGTGGGTAGAGTACCGGCGTTTTCGGCAGCCGGCTTTTGCTTAGCGAAGTCTCCGGCCAGTGCCAGCGCGAAGACGATCGGCAGGAAGCGGCCCAGCAACATGCACAGACCCAGGGTGATGTTGAACCACGGGGTATCTGCACCGAAGCCGGCGAACGCGGAACCATTGTTGTTGGAGGCCGAGGTGTAGGCGTAGACAATGTCGCTGAAGCCGTGCGGACCGGCTGCGGATACCGAGTCGCGGGTATCGGGCAGCATGGCGGAAATACCCACACCGGCCAGCACCAGCGTCGGCATGACCAGGATGTACAGGCTGACCTTCGTGATTTCGGAAACGCCGATGCGCTTGCCGAGGTACTCCGGGGTACGGCCGACCATCAGGCCCGCGACGAACACGCTGAGCAGGGCGATCATGAGCATGCCGTACAGGCCAGTGCCCACGCCACCAGGGGAGATCTCGCCCAGCATCATGTCCAGGATCAGCATGCCGCCAGCCAGCGGGTGGTAACTGGAGTGGAAGGAGTCCACCGCGCCCGTCGACGTCATTGTCGTGGTGACGGCGAAGAAGGAGGAAGGCAGCACGCCCAGGCGGTACTCCTTACCTTCCATGCCACCGCCCTGGAAGGTAGCCAGGGAGGTTTCGCTGGACATCACGACTGCCAGGGAAGCGAAGTACAGCACGGCCATGGCGGCCAGAACTGCCCAACCCTGGCGGGTGTCGTTCACCATCTTGCCGAAGGTGCGGGTCAGGCTAACCGGGATCACCAGGATGAGGAAGATCTCCAGCATGTTGGTCCATGCGTTCGGGTTCTCAAACGGGTGGGCGGAGTTGGCGTTGAAGTAGCCACCGCCGTTGGTGCCCAGCTCCTTGATGACTTCCTGCGAGGCCACTGCACCGCCCGGAATGGTTTGCTGGCCACCCGTGATCGTCTCCACAGTGGTCGGAGCGTGGAAGTTCTGGATCGCACCCTGGGAAATCAGCAGGATCGCACCGATGATTGCCATCGGCAGCAGGATGCGGAAGACCGCGCGGGTCAGGTCGACCCAGAAGTTGCCGATTTGGCCGTTGCCCATACGGTTGGCCAGGCCACGGATCAGCGCGATGGCCACGGTGATGCCCACCGCGGCGGACACGAAGTTCTGCACTGCCAGGCCCGCCATCTGGGTGAGGATGGTCATGGCCGTCTCACCGGAGTAGGACTGCCAGTTGGTGTTAGTCGTGAAGGATACGGCGGTGTTCCACGCCTGGTCCCAGTGCACGGGCTCCTTGCCGTGGTTCAGGGGCAGCGCCTGCTGCACGCGCTGCAGCAGGTAAACGAACACGACACTGATGGCGGAAAACGCCAGCAGGCTTGCGCAGTAGCGAGTCCACTTTTGCTGGCCGTCGGGGTTTACACCGATCAGGCGATAGAAGCCACGTTCGAAGGCATTGTGCTTCTTGGATGTGAACGTGGCGGCCATGTAGTTGCCCAGCGGCACGTAGAAGGCCGCGAGGGCAATGATGACCATGATGACAGGGATCCACCCTGTGATGGCCCCGCTCATGAGAACTTCTCCGGGTTCAACAGGGCAACCAACAGGTAGATGATGGATAGGATCCCCAGGATCCCACCGACAATCAGTTCCCAGCTCATAGCTTGTCCACCGCCTTCAAGGCGGCACCCATTGCGCCGAACAGCGCGCAGGTTATTGCAACCATTAAAAAGTCATAAAGCATGTAGATATAACAACACCGGTGGTGCCCGGTGCTAATGACTCTTTACGGTTTCTTAACGCCCCTCTTTTACACCCTTTTTTGACGCCCCGACCTGCGCCGGTGCAGGGCGGGAACTATTTGTCGATCGGCGCGGGCACCAACTTCCAGACTTCCGTTGCGTAGTCACGGATCGTGCGGTCGGAGGAGAAGCGCCCGGATTCGCAGATGTTCACCCACGCCTTCTGTGCCCAGCCCTGCGGGTCGGCCGCGTAGTCGGCAGCCATACGGTCGCGTACGTCGCGGTAGTCCGCGAAGTCGCCCAGCACGTAGTAAGTGTCGGAGGCGCCCTCGCCGTAGCCGTGGATCAGTGACTGCTTCAGGTCGTAGAACCAGCCGGTGAAGTCGTCGTGCAGGGTGCCGTTATCCAGCGCGTCCAGGGCGCGCTTCAGGCCGGGCACGGATTCGTACAGCTCGTAGGGCTTGTAGTCCGCGCGCAGCTCGGGCAGTTCCTCCACGCGGGCGCCGAAGATGTAGGCGTTGTCCTCCCCAACGGAATCCACGATCTCCACGTTCGCGCCATCCATGGTGCCCAGCGTCAGCGCGCCGTTCATCATGAACTTCATGTTGGAGGTGCCGGAGGCCTCCTTGCCCGCGGTAGAGATCTGCTCCGAGACATCGGAGGCCGGCAGGATGTGCTCGGCGGGGGAGACGTTGTAGTTCTCCACGAACACGACCTTCAGCAGCGGGGAAACCACCGGATCGTTGTTCACCAGATCCGCAATCGCGTTGATCAGTTTGATGATGGCCTTCGCCCGCGTGTAGCCCGGCGCGGCCTTCGCACCGAAGATGACGGTGCGCGGCGGCAGGTCGCGCTGGTGATCCTCCTTGATGCGGAAGTACAGGTCCAGCACGTACAGGGCGTTCAGCAGCTGGCGCTTGTACTCGTGCAGGCGCTTGATCTGCACGTCGAAGATGGAATCCGGGTCGATGACCACACCCTGGCGCTCGGCGATCCACTCGGCGAAGTCATGCTTGTTGGCGGCCTTGATCTCGCGGAGTTCCTGCATGACCGCCGGGTCGGAGGCGTAGCTGCGCAGTTCCTTGAGGTTGTCGAGGTTGGTGACCCAGGCGTCACTACCAGAAAGACGAGTAAGCAGCGCAGACAGGCGAGGGTTAATCATCCGCAGCCAGCGGCGCGGCGTAACACCGTTGGTCTTGTTGTTGAACTTCTCGGGCCACATCTCGTGCCAATCGGCGAGGGTTTCGCGCTTGATGATCTCTGTGTGCAGCGCCGCCACGCCGTTGATGGAGTACGCGGCGTAGCAGGCGATCCACGCCATGTGCACCACACCGTGTTGGATCGGGGCCATTCTTTGGATGGTGACGCCATCAATCCCCTCCGCCGAACGTTCGATGCGGAAGCGACGGTCGATCTCGGCGATGATCTCCCACACACGCCAGAACAGCTGCTGGAAGATCTGCTGGTCCCACTGCTCCAGAGCTTCGGTGAGGACGGTGTGGTTGGTGTAGGCGAAGGTGTTGGAGACGATCTCCCAGGCTTCCTCCCAACCCATGCCGTGCTCGTCCAACAGCAGGCGCATGAGCTCCGGGATGGCCAGCACCGGGTGGGTATCGTTCAGCTGCACGGAGTGGAAGTCCGCGAAGTTCTTCAGATCCCCGTGGTGGGCCAGGTGGCTGCGGATCATCGCCTGCAGGGAGGCGGAGGTGAAGAAGTACTGCTGACGGACGCGCAGCTTCTTGCCCTCGTAGGTTGTGTCGTTCGGATAGAGCACACGGCAGATGTCGCTGACACGCTCGCGCTCGATGATGGCATCGGTGAAGCGCTGGGAGTTGAAAGCGTCGTAGTCGAACTCCTCCCACGGCTCGGCCTTCCACAGGCGCAGGGTGCCCACGTTGCGGGTGCCGTAGCCGGTGATGGGCATGTCGTAGGGGATCGCGCGGACCTTCATATCGTCGAAGTGCACGACTAGCTGGTCGGAGGCGCGGCGGATAGTAAAGGGGTATTCCTCTTCGCGCCACGGGTCCGGGCGCTCCACCTGGAAGCCATTGTCGAAGGACTGGCGGAACAGGCCGTAGCGGTAAAGGATGCCGTAGCCGGTGACGGGGTAATCCTGGGTGACGGCGGAATCCAGGAAGCAGGCGGCCAGGCGACCTAGGCCACCGTTGCCCAGGGCGGCATCGTTTTCGATTTCTAGGACGTCCGCGAGCTCGTGGCCGAGCTCCCGGGTGGCGGCCTGAGCCTCTTCCACCAGGCCAAGGTTGGTGAGGTTATTCAGCAGCGCGCGACCCATGAGGAACTCGGCGGAGAAGTAATGCTGTTGGCGGGTGGCGGCGTAGGCTTCGCGGGTGCGCTCCCAATCGTCGGCGATGTGCTCTTGGATATTGCGGGAAAGGCCGGTCCAAAACTTACGGGTGGAAGCGTGCTGGGGCGGGGTGCCGGCGGCGGCGCGGACGTGGCTGCCGACGGTGGTGGAGTTCAGTTCGTGGCTCATAGTTCCCGATTCTATGGTGCCTGCGGTGAACTCGCTGGTCGGGTGCGGGGCAGGGGGCTAGTGTTTTTTGGACGCCGCTTCGTTTCGCAACTGCGAAGACTGTTCCTCAATGCTGTGGTGGAGATGGCTGAAGCTCTCCACCGCTGCGGAGGAGCGCGGCGGAACCTGGATGATTCGCTCGGATTCCATGCCGGCCTGTAGCTCGCGCGTGCGGGCGATCTCCGCATCCAGCTTCACGCCGAGGAGCAGCAGGGAGTTGCTTAAGACCAAGCCGAGGAGGCCGACGATGATGCCTCCCAGCGCGCCGTAGATACCGATGTAGCCGAAGTTGTTCAGATAGGCGCGTAGCAGCAGGCCGACGATAGTTATGCTGATCAGCGCGAATGTGGAGCCCACCGTTAGCCACCGCACGCGCCCGAAGCGCACGTTCGGGGCGACATGGTAGAGGACGGCGATGAGGATCGCCGACACGAAGAAGATCACTGGCCAGCGAAGGTACTGCCAGACCGGCAGGAAGTGCTCCAGGACGAAGGTGGTGAAGCCCTGTAGCCTAAGCGGCTCGGCGACCTTGTCCAGCAGCGGCCGGGCGATATCCTCCCGAAGAAAGTATGCGCCCGCGATGAATACCAGTCCGATCACCAAAACAAGGGTGACTCCCCACATGGTCGTCCACCTCCTGATGAGGCCACGTCCTTCGCGCCGTCCGTACATTTCGTTGGACATACGGGAAAACGCGCGGAGGTACGCCGACGAGGAAAACAGGGCAAGCAGCACGCTGATCACCAGCATGACGATGGATTGCTCCGTAGAGCCGATGACCGTGGAGACAATGCTCTGCGCATTGTCTTGGAAGTTGGTGGGGATGTTTTTATCGATGAATTCGTCGGTGAGCTCCGTGACCTGGTTGCGGTTTTGGTCAAGGAACAGCGTGATGATCGCATAAAAGGCCAGCAAAGTTGGCAGTCCGGTGAGCAGTGTGAAGAAGCTCAGCGTGGCGCCTTTGTCTAGCAAAGCGTTGAAGAAAACCTCGAAATAGAGACGCTTGGCGATGACCTTCCATGTTGAGGGTTCCAGCCAGCGGTGCTCCCGCACGACTTCCTCGTGGTACGCCTCAGAGGGCAGTGCCGGTGTGACCTGCCCTCCGAGGGTGGGAACGATGCGCTCATCTGAGGGGCGTTCGTTCTGGGGTTTTTCAACACTCATTAGCTACCGAAGATACCTGGTGGGTGGGAGCGTGTAGCGGTGCGGACTGGGGCGTCGAGAAAAGAAATCGAAGTTCATTGGAGGCTCAAAACTGGGCGCCACCTGCGGATTAGGTAGGTTAAGGAACTACTGTGTAGAGTTCTTTCTTGCTGCTTGCAAAAGCACGCGCGCCGATCATGTGGCGCACGCGCCCCGTTCGTCTAGCGGCCTAGGACGCCGGCCTCTCACGCCGGTAACACGGGTTCAAATCCCGTACGGGGTACAAAATTGGGGGATGGGGATTTCGGGATGCCCCTTGTTCACAACTATTTCCACAAAAATAGTTGAATAGTTTCAACTATTAGCAACGGTTGTGATGGAATTAACGAATGACATCTCAATCTCAATCGGAGGGTTCCCCCGCGCCAGACGGGGCCTCCACAGCAACCGCGCAATCATCTAGCGCACACAAGGAAGAGCGGACATTCTTCGGCCACCCCTTCGGCCTAGCTAACCTCTCCGGCGTGGAGATGTGGGAGCGCTTCAGCTTCTATGGCCTCCAAGCCCTGCTTGCCTTCTACCTCTACTACTCCGTGGCTGACGGTGGCCTTGGCATGGACAAGAGCACCGCGACCTCCATCGTCGGCGCCTACGGTGGCTTGGTGTACCTCACCGGTGTGGCCGGCGCGTGGGTTGCCGACCGCATCCTATCGGCAGAACGCACCCTGTACTACTCGGCGGTGCTGGTCATGCTCGGTCACATCAGCCTGGCACTTATGCCGGGCTACATTGGCGTGATCCTGGGCCTGGTGTTCATTGCCGTTGGCTCCGGTGCCCTCAAGACGACCTCGCAGGTGGTTCTGGGCGACCTCTACGATCGCGATGATCCCCGCCGCGACGGTGGCTTCTCCATCTACTACATGGGCGTGAACATCGGTGGCCTGCTCGGCCCGCTGATTACCAACGCGCTGTGGGGCTGGAAGGGCTTCCACTGGGGCTTCGGCGCCGCCGCCCTGATGATGGCTATCGGCCTGGTGCAGTACACCCTCCTGCGTAAGCAGACCATTCAGGACGCGGGCCACGACGTTGTTAACCCGCTGCCGCGTAAGAAGTACCTCCCGGTATTCATTGGCGCTGCTGCAGCGATCGTTGTTTTCGTACTGCTGTTCATCACCGGTGTGCTGAAGGTTGGCCAACTGTCCAACATCACCGCGCTCCTGGCCGTCATCATTGCCGTGGTTCTGTGGGTGCAGATGTACCGTTCCAAGCTGGTCACGGATGTCGAGCGTTCCCGCCTGGTCGGTTTTGTCCCCATGTTCGTGGCTTCCGTGGCGTTCTGGTCGCTGTTCCAACAGCAGTTCACCGTGATTGCTGTGTACTCCGACGAGCGCCTGAACCGCAACCTCTTCGGCATGGAGATTCCTCCGGGCGTGGTGCAGTCCATCAACCCGCTATTCATCATCCTGTTCGCTGCCGTGTTCGGCGCGATGTGGACGAAGCTGGGGGACAAGCAGCCTTCCTACGCCGCGAAGTTCTCTATGGCGCTAGTTGTTATCGGCGGCGCGCTGTTGCTGTTCCTGCCGTTCGCTGGTGGCGGAGCTAACTCCACCCCGATGTGGGCCATGGTGCTGATCCTGTTCCTGTTCACCATGGGCGAGCTGATGCTGAGCCCCGTGGGTAATTCCATGGCCACCCGCCTGGCCCCGAAGGCATTCCCTACCCGCATGTTCGGCCTGTGGTTGCTGTCGATCAGCTTGGGCACGTCCCTGTCGGGCAGCCTGGCTGCCTTCTACAACCCGGAGGATGCCTCCGCGGAGCGGACTTACTTCATCGCGATGTTCGCGGTGATGGTCGGCCTCGGCGCGGTCATGTTCCTGGCCCGCAAGTGGATCCTTAAGCTGTTCGTGGATGTCCGCTAGTCTCAGCTAGGGCATCCAGCCCGCCAGTTCTCATCCCACGCGCACAAGCTCGTGGGGTGTCTTGTTTATGGGCTCTACATTTTTGGACGCCACAATCACAATGTCTTCGATACGTGCGCCCCACTGACCGGGGATGTAGATCCCGGGTTCGATGGAGAAGGCCATGCCCTCTTCAATCACAAAGTCATTGCCGGCGATGATGAATGGCTCCTCGTGGCAGGAAAGCCCAATGCCGTGGCCGGTTCGGTGAATGTAGTACTCGCCGTAGCCGGCTTCCTCGATGATGTCGCGGACGACCTTGTCGACTTCGCCGGCCGTCACGCCCGGCTTGGCGAATTCCAGCCCGGCTTCCTGGGCGCGCTGCAGCACGTCGTAGATCTTCTGCTGCTCGTCCGTGGGCTCGCCGACCACGTAGGTGCGGGTGCAGTCCGAGTGGTAGCCGCTGGCCAAGGTGCCGCCGATGTCGACGACCACTACGTCGCCGGACTCGATCACGCGGTCGGAGTGGTCGTGGTGCGGGTCCGCGCCGTGCGGGCCGGAGCCGACGATGATGAAGTCCACAACCTCGTGCTCTTCGAGGATCAGTCGTTCCAGTTCCTTGGCCACATCGTTCTCGGTCACGCCTGCGCGCAACAGGTTCGGGACCTGGCGGTGGACTGCGTCGATGGCAGCGCTGGCGCGGCGGAGCTCGGCAAGCTCTTCGTCGTCCTTGCGGATAAATGCCTGGGCGAGCACCTGGGTGGCGTTGACGGTGGAGATCCCGCGGGACTGCAGTTCCAGCAGGTGGTCGGCGGTCATGGCCGCGCTGACAGCGTAGGAGCCTTCGGCGATGTAGCCGTAGGGGTCTTCGCCGTCGTTCCACCCGATGATCTCCACGCCGAGCTTGCCCGCCACGGACTTCTTCAGGTCTGCGACATCCACGCCGGGGACGATGATGCGTGCGGCGTCCTGAGTAAGAACCAGAGCCGTGAACCGCTCGTGCGTGCTGATCTTCGACGAGATCAGGTACTCCATGTCCGGACCGGGGGTGACGATCACGCCGTCCAGGCCCGCTTGCGCGGCGGTTTCGCGGACGGTGGCTAGGCGCTTGCTAAACGTTTCGGTTGGGAAGAATTCGCTCATGGAATCCAGGGTACGCCCCGGGGTTAAAGAGGTTGTCATGCCAAGAAGATTGTTCTATTGAACCTTCGTTCAGACCCCTTGGCTGACCTTAAATGCGAGTAGGCATCGGATTAACGTGTATCGCATGGGCAACTATTTTGTAAGAATGACCCAAGGCGCATGATCATAAGAGAAGCTATGTGTGGAAATCGATATAAAAGTACTGACAAAGTGATCGCAAAGTTAGGGTATGTCTAGATAATCAATGTTTATGGCTGAGGTGGGGTTCAGGGGCAAATCTGAATGAAAAGCAACGGTGCAGGCATATGAAAGAAGACTTTGGCATAGAAGAAGTAATTACCCAACAAAGATAGACGATGACACTTAGGGGTGATCATATTGAGGTTTTAAAAAAAGAGACAGTGAGGATTTTGAACAAGTGCTTCTATTCTAATTCAAGAATGAACACTCTACAACATTATGAGCGTTCCTAAATTAAGGATAGGCAGAGGCTGTAGGTTATATAAGAATTGTTTTTTCTATTTATTTAGTTCGGGTTCGACTAGATGGGCACAACTTCTCGAACCGGTTATTGGGTCGAGGCAATGAGATTTTGTAAAGGTATATGGATTTAAATCTCAAGGTTGAATTTAGGTAATGAGATGCAAAAGCTACCTAAAATCGTAGGTTTCTATCCAGAGCCCAGGGCTAGATCCCAAGAATGATACATTTGAGCGAGAATGTTAAGACCTCGGCCATTCCTCGGGTTGATCGAGTTGCTGGTGTGTTAGAGATTCGCTCGCGTAAAGGAACTGTCCGCGCCACACCTCAATTTCAAGCGGCGAACATACAGATAAGGCACAATGAAAGGAGGCAACTGGAATAGGGTGTCCGCTGGTCGGTCTGCTAGACCTTACAAGGTCGGTAGTCAGAACCACAGCCCGTAACGCACTAGCACTGATGGAGAAAGTAATGACCGAGGGTTTAAACGAAGTCTCGAGCGAAAGCCTAAACCTCACCACCGAAGCTGTAACCAAGCTGGGGGAGCTTTTCCCTGAGGTGGTTGCAGACGGGAGGGTTAACTTTGACACGCTGAAGGCTATCCTCGGTTCCGACGTCGAAGAGTCCCGTGAGCGTTTTGGCCTTACCTGGCCAGGAAAGCACCAGGCAATTCGGGCTGCACAGACTCCAACGACGGCGACATTGTTGCCAGACCGAGAGAACTCGGTCAACTGGGACACCTCCGAGAATGTATTCATCGAGGGTGACAACCTCGAAGTGCTCAAGATTCTCCAAAAGCATTACTACGGGCAAATCAAAATGATCTATATCGATCCGCCGTATAACACTGGTAATGACTTTGTGTACGAGGACGACTATGCGGACTCGATCGGTTCCTATCTCGAGTTGACTGGCCAAGCTGATGGAAGGGGCAAACTAACTACTAATCCAGAAACCGCTGGCCGTTATCACTCTAATTGGCTCAATATGATGTACCCGAGGCTGAAACTCGCGAGAAATCTATTGGCACAAGATGGCGTCATATTTATTTCAATAGATGACTATGAAGCGGCTCATCTTGCGCAGATTGGAAACGAGATTTTTGGTGTCCATAACGCATTAACTTCTGATTGTGTTGGTCCGTTTATCTGGCCGAAATCCGGCGCAACGGCTGGTCATGCTGTCCGCAACCATGAATACGTCTTTGCTTGGGCTCGAAATAAAAGTAGTCTCCCGTTCTTTAAACTGTCTGATTATGGCGAGGATCACATAATTGAACATAGTGCTTTGAAAAAGGTTTCTAGATCCAACCCATCATCAAAACTTGTTCTTAAAAGAGGTATGCGTTTCGCTGGTCAGGATGCGACTTTTACAGGAACGATTGGCGAAAGTGAGACCATGGAGATTCATGGTTCTATGAGGTTCATTGATGGCCAGCTTGTAGAAGATGTCGAAGTGACGGCCGGTTGGGCAATGAAAACACAAATAGAATCTTGGATGGCGGGCGAAGAAACTTTTGACACAAAAGGTCAGAAGATTATTGAGTTCTTTTTCAATAAAAACGGAATGCTTCGCTACCTGAAAGAGCGAGGAACCTTTCATCCCCGCACCCTTTTGGATAAGGGAAGGGTAGGTACGACCAAGTCGGCATCAAGGGAGATTGTGGAAGTGACCGGTCGCGCTAATCCTTTTTCTTATGCCAAGCCCACGGATCTGATTGGCTATTTTATGTCCTTTGCTACGTCAGCGGATGATATTGTATTGGACTTCTTCGCTGGTTCGGGTACTACCGGTCACTCTGTGATTAAAGAGAATTTACGAGACGGGCAATCTCGTAGGTTTATTTGTGTACAGCTCCCTGAACCTGCAGAAAGCGGTTCAGCGCTGGATCAGTTAGGTTTCCGATCTATTTCTGAATTTGCCCGTGAAAGGATAAAGAAGGCGGGCATGAAGTATGCTAATGAGCATGAAAGTGAACTTCAGAGTCGTGATTTAGATCTAGACGTTGGTTTTCGTGCATATAGGCTTGTAGATACGAACTTTACGAAATGGACAGCCGACACGAGTCTCGCCCAGACATCTTTGGTGGAACTGCTAGGGAATATGGCTGAATCGGCATCTGATGATGCTCGGCCAGAAGCTTTACTTACTGAGGTGCTTTTGAAGCTAGGATTCTCCTTGGTAGAGAGAGTTGAGACGGTCGAAATTGACGGTCTGTCAGCTTTTACCGTGGCTGATGGCGCTGTCATAGCTTATTTGAATGAGCATGCCACACCTACTCTCAAGCAACTGCGTGCGCTGGTGAATCAGGAGCCTGAGCGACTAGTGATTCTTGAGGATGCATTTAACGGAAACGACGAGTTAAAAACGAATCTGGTGCAAGAATGCTTCACCCGTAACGTGGACCTATGGACGATTTAGGGAACGGTCAGGAATATGCGATTTCAGTTTGATCCCCGACAGCCTTACCAAACTAGCGCCATCGAGGCAGTCACTGATTTGTTCGACGGGCAGCCAGATGATGTGGACCAGCTCTTGACTCGGCTGCAGTACGAATCTCCGAATCATCCAATGGAGGTTTCAGGACCGGACGAAGACACTCTTGACCTATCTGTGGATATTGGCGCTTACGGAAACAATCTAGCCCTAGACAAGGCTACGATTCTCAAAAATCTTCGAAGGATTCAGGACCGCAACGGGCTTGAAATCAATAGTGAGCTGGTTGATGGTCTGCAGTTTGATATCGAGATGGAGACGGGTACTGGAAAAACCTATGTCTATTTGCGTACAGCATTTGAGCTTGCCGTTAAATACAATTTCAATAAGTACATTATTTTAGTCCCCTCGGTTGCGATTCGTGAGGGAGTAAAATCCAGCATCAGGTTGATGCAGGACCATTTTCGCTATTTGTATCCACAGATCAATATGGAATACAGAGCGTATTCGGGAGACCGTGCAGAGGACGTTCGTGATTTCGCGACTGCGACCTCGTTGCAGTTCATGGTGATGACAATTGATTCAATCAAGGGTGATAAGAATACCCGAATTATTCACCAGTGCCGCGACGGCCTTTCAGGGCTACGTCCGTTGGATTATTTACGGGCGACCCGATCCATTGTAATCATGGACGAGCCTCAAAACATGGAGTCCCATCTTGCTCAGTCCGCGGTATCCGATCTCGATCCGTTGTGCACTCTACGTTACTCAGCGACCCATCGTAAGACCCGTAATGTCGTCTACAGGCTCGACCCTTTGGATGCTCATAGATTGGGGCTGGTGAAGAGGATCGTCGTCTCTGATGCGCTTGAACTGGGTAGTTCCGCAAAGCCCTACGTTAAGTTGCTTGGGGTCAAACACGATCCCTCGCTGAAAGCAAGCCTTGAACTAGTTGTAAGGCAAAAGAACGGTACTTATGCGAAGAAAAAGGTCAACGCAACTGATGGTGACGACCTTGAGCGTCTTTCTTGTGGAAATCCCGCCTATCAAGGCAATTGGCGGATCAATGGAATATCTGTCGATCCGAACCAAATTGAATTATCTAACTATGGGTATTTAAGAGAAGGGGAGGTGATCGGCGGTAATCAGGAGGCCGTATTTCGTGAGATGATCCGTGAGACAATTCGTGAACATATACGTAAGGAAACTCGAGTCCACTCTCACGGGATTAAGGTGTTGTCGTTGTTCTTTATTGACAAGGTTGCCTCTTATCTTGGTGAAGGTATTAATAATCTCGATGCTAATGGTCCGTTTGTAGAGGCTTTTGATTCCATCTACGAGGAAGAACGTGCCAAGAATGAGGCTTCCCATAAGTTTTTATCTGCGGATCCAGTGGAGGCTCGTTCTGGATACTTTGCACAGATGAAGCGTGGAAAGGGAAAAAGTACCAAAATTACATTCAAAGACTCATCTGGCAAGACTAAGGCTGATGACGACGCCTATGAGCTCATCATGAAAGACAAAGCTCGCCTTCTTGATCTGGCTGAACCAGTACGTTTTATCTTTTCTCACTCGGCGCTCCGTGAAGGGTGGGACAACCCGAATGTGTTCCAGATTTGCACCTTGCGGGATATGTCGACCGAGGCTGATCGTCGTCAAACCATTGGTCGAGGACTACGACTGCCGGTCAACCAGAGTGGCGAACGAATCAAAGACGCAAGCACTGCACAGTTGACTGTGGTGGCTAATGAGTCGTACAAGGCGTTCGCCGCTGCACTACAGGATGAATACAAGTCTGCTGGGGTGGCAATTGGATATGTTCGTAGGACCGAGTTTTCGGCCTTGCCCCGCGTGGACAAGTCCGGTCGCGAAACACGACTGGGTACAAAGCGTTCAGGCGAGATCTGGGACTACCTTCTGAAACGTGGTTACATAAATCCTTCGGGTGAAGTCTTGGATACTTGGGTACCGGAACAGCTTGGTTTTACGATCGACCTGCCGGAGAAGTATGAAGGTTATGAGGAAGATGTCATTCGTATCGTCGATGGCTGCAAGATTGAATCCATGGTCAAACCAAAGCGTAAAAGGGTTAACCGGACCCTTAACAAACAGGTTTACGCCTCGCCGGAGTTTGAAGTTTTCTGGGAAGCGATTACCGCGCGTACAACCTACCGTGTCTCGCTAGATCGTACCGATTTGATCCGGCGCAGTATCGAAAGTATCAGGCAAGCACCACAGATTGATCCGATTCGCGTCCAAGTCACCCGCACTGGAATGACGATCACACGCGGTGGTCCGAAAGGCTCTGAGCTCGGATCGCGATCAGTCGTCCTGTCTGACCCTTACCCGCTACCGGACATCGTCAGCCAGCTCCAAGAAGCTACATCGCTAACAAGAAAGACAATTATCGACATCCTTCTTGGCTCCGGACGTATCGGTGATTTTTTGGATAATCCAAATGAGTTCATTAGAATGGCTACACAACGCATCGAGACTGAGCTAGCCCACAGCCTCATCGACGGCATCCAATACGAGCCGATCGGGGGCAGCGTATACGAGTTGCGAGAGCTACAAGCAGATGGGCTTGAAGAGAAGGATCGATTTATTGACCAACTCTACAAGGTGACAAACAAGGAAAAGACGGACTTCGACTACCTTGTGCTTGATTCAGCCGTAGAGAAACAGTTTGCGCAGTATTTGGATGGTCGGGAAGACATTAAGTTGTTTATGAAACTTCCGGATAAGTTCCGCGTGCCGACGCCGGTGGGAGATTACAACCCAGATTGGGCGATTATTAAGGTCGAAGATGGCGCCGATCACCTTTACTTAGTCAGAGAGACCAAGTCGAGTCAAGATCCAATGAAACGTCGCCCATCAGAGAACGCGAAGATCAAGGCTGCAGCCAAACACTTCGAAGCGATTGGTGTGGAATACAAAGTTTCTGCCCCCGAGCGGTGGGAAGTCTAAGGGGAGACACTTACTGTGCAGCGCTTGAATAACTATCAGGCCAAGCTCTATGCTCATGAACTTGATCGGTCGTATGCCTCCAACCACGTAGGAAAAATTGCTGGCATGCTGTTCGATGCACAAGTTGAGCCCAAACCTCACCAAATTGATGCTGCCTTGTTTGCCTTGCAGTCATCGTTTACTGAAGGCGTGATTCTTGCGGATGAGGTTGGACTAGGCAAAACTATCGAAGCTGGGATAGTCATCAGTCAGTTCTGGGCGCAACATGACCGTCGTATTCTTATCATCGCTCCCTCATCCTTGCGTCAACAATGGAAGCAGGAACTCGGTGAGAAGTTTGCTCTCCCAGCTGCGCTGCTCGATAGGACGAATATTGACGAGCTGACTGGGGTTGGAGCAGACAGACAGGTTCTGATTTGCTCTTACGAGTTTGCGAACTCGCAGACCACCAAAATGATTCGCAAGTGGGATCTAGTGGTGTGTGATGAGGCCCATCGACTCCGCTCCTATTGGACTGGTCAAGCTAAGATCGCTGCGAACGTCGCTCGTGTTTGCCGTGCAGCATCGAAGACTGTGATGCTAACGGCGACGCCATTGCAGAATCGGCTCGAGGAACTCTATGGACTAGTCAGTGTGTTCGCGCCAGATTTTTTTCATTCCTTGGAGGCGTTCAAAGAGCGCTACCTTGATAATCCTAACGGCGCCGGAAACGATGACCTCGCAGGTCGCGTTGCTGTCGTTGCTAAACGGACGTTGCGCAAGGATATAGATAAATACATTCGATTCACGGAGCGCATGCCACTCACCGTTGCGTTCACCCCGAGTGCTGCCGAGAATGAGCTTTATGACAAAATCAATGCGTATCTGCAGAGACCGTACTTATGGGCATTTGCGAAATCCCAGCGCCACCTATCTGCACTGATCATACGTAAGCGACTTGGTTCCTCTTCCTACGCGGTTGCCTCTACTCTTGAGAAAACCGCAGACCGCCTCGAATCCGAGGTCCACGCCGGTCGACGCCGTAATGACGCTGGCGGATTTATCGCGGACCCAGATATCACGAGCGAACTGCGCGAAGAAGTAGAAAGCACTCCCGTCAGTCATGACGTGATCGACCTGGATCTCCGGCAGAAGATGCTTGGCGAAGTAAACGAGCTACGCGAATTTGCGAAACTTGCTCGATCAATCACTGTGAATCAAAAGGCGGTCAAACTCATTGACGCACTCGAACAGGGGTTCAGGAAGCTGCGCGAAATCGGTGCACCCGAGAAGGCGATCATCTTTACAGACTCAACTGTTACTCAGCAGTACCTTGCCCGCTCACTCGTGCAGGCCGGATGGGGTGATGGGCTCGTACTGTTCAATGGTACGAATACGAGCGATGAATCTAACGCCATATACAGCCGCTGGTTGGAAGATAACGAGGGTGGTGACGTTGTCACTGGCATCCCTTCCGCCGACCGCCGCAAAGCGCTTGTGGATGAGTTTCGTGAACGTGGTCGACTAATGATTGCTACGGAAGCTGCTGCCGAAGGCATCAATCTTCAGTTTTGCTCAATGCTGGTCAATTACGACCTACCTTGGAACCCTCAACGCATTGAACAGCGAATTGGCCGTGTTCATCGTTTTGGTCAGAAGCATAATGTAATCGTTGTAAACTTTTCAAACAAAGGAAATTTAGCTGAAGAGCGAATCCTGGAGCTCCTTACCGAAAAGTTTGAACTGTTCACCTCTGTCTTTGGCGCTTCCGATGAGATCCTGGGGAGGATTGAGGACGGTTTAGACTTTGAAAAAAACATCGCACACATTCTCGACAATTGCAAAACTTCAACGGAAATTGATACGGCATTCACTCAGCTTGAGGCTAAATATGCAAAGCAAATTAACCTTGAGATGAAGAGAGTTAACGCGAAGATCTTCGAAAATCTTGACCCGAAAGTTCAAGATAAGTTAAAATCCTACGATGCTCAAACAGGGGTTGTCCTTAATGTCTTTGAGCGGTTGCTTATGAGTGTTACCCGTCATGAACTCGTCGATATTGCTACATTTAACGATGACGGAACGCAGTTTAATCTTCATGTTTCTCCCGAAGATAGCATTTCAGTCGGTAAGTACTATTTTAAGTCTGCGCCGCGTAAAGGGGCTCACCGGTACCGATATGCAAGCGACCTTTGTGCTTGGGTTATTGCCCAAGCCAAGCAACATCAGACTCCACCCGCAAGACTGACCTTCGAAGCAAATAGCTCAGAGCGTGTAACTGCAGTTGTTAAGCGTTTAGCAAAAAGAAGTGGGC
This sequence comes from Corynebacterium sp. HMSC058E07, assembly GCF_001809885.1. Lineage (NCBI taxonomy): Bacteria > Bacillati > Actinomycetota > Actinomycetes > Mycobacteriales > Corynebacteriaceae > Corynebacterium > Corynebacterium sp. HMSC058E07. The sequence continues at coordinate 383,470 of NZ_KV799275.1, read as the reverse complement.
GGCTGAGAGTTGAAGAAGTGACTTATAAAATGCGTGCTGGGAAACAAAATCTAAGGGAATCCTATCTCCTAATGGCAGGATTTCTCGACGATGGAACGCCTATGGATCATGAACAAGTTCGCGATCTGCTCGATCTAAAATGCACAGCCATAACAGAGGAGCCTGTTGATACAGACGGGTTTGAGGACACATTCAGTACCCAATTGGAGCTTCTTGCCGAAGATGTGGAGAACCGCAATGCAAACTTCTTCCTTCAGCAAGAGGAACTCATAGAGGCCGCCCGCCTTGATCATAAGGCCAAGTTTGATGCCAAAATTCGCGAGTTTCAAGTCAAAGAGTCTAAAGCAAGAAAGGCTGCTCGAAAGGCGAAGAACACCTCGGAAGAACTCAAGCTGAAGCGGGAAGCGCGGACTTGGCGGCGTAAAATCGATGACGCGGAAGATGTCTACCGTTCCGAACGTAACCGTCTGCGGAGGGAGTCTGAGGATTACCTTGACAATGCCCGAGACGCCCTCCATGCCATTGAAACTCGCCGTGAGATTTTTACTATTAATTGGGAAGTTAAATAGGCGGCTGCGCTATAGAAGAAGTATCTGGTGGTGAATTTAATTGGTTGGGGATGATTGAAGAAGAGGTGCGTATTAGAGAAATCAAATCTGGTTCATTCTCTCAGTGTTGTAGATGAAACCGGTTTATATTTATCCCCACGTCAACGGATATAACCATTTTGGAAGAGGTGTATTTTATGGGGGTTCCATGTTTTGTTTGCTCAAATATTGGGGGGTTGAGTTTATGGGCTAGAAAGAATTCTCACGAAGGTAAGGTGAGGTGTGTTGCTGGGTTAAATAGCGTCGGAATTCTACGAATATCTACTTCGAGTATTCAAAATATAGTGTCCTGCGATACTGGGAATTAACAATGCTCTCCCCTGTTCGAGCGCTAGCCCCTAACCCCGCACAACCTTCACAGTCACGCCGCCGAAAATCGACAGCCCGCGGATCCGCAGCAAGGGAGCGTCCGCCGGCAAACTGTTCGGGTGGATCGCGCCGTTTTCCACCACCAGCTCGTTGCCGCCGAAAATAGCCAGGCCGCCCATATCAACGCGCACGCCCTCCGGCACCAGCACATCCGCACCGCCAAAGCAGCTATTCAGCCACAGCGTGGTCACCGGATCGCTAAACCGGCATTCCCGCAGGTCAAAGTCCGAACCTCCGAAGATATTGAAGTTCCAGTGAGCCTTCGGCACCTGCCACGCCGCCTTCGTCACCCCGCCGAATATCGCCAGGCTGAAGCCCGTCTCGGAGCCCCCGCCAGTCACCAGCGACCGCGACCGCGCAAGTACCATTTCACGGTGGCGTTGGGCGTCCGAAGCTTGGTGAGCAGCCCACTCCACGTCACTCGGCGCGCGGTGCGCAACCGCAGTGCCTGCCTCGATCCCAAACAGCATTTCCGCAGGCTCATCCACCAAATCATCCAGTAAGTCCACCAACTCGCTACGCTGGGTCGCAGCATGCGCCTTGCCCGACCGCTCGTCGAACTCCGTGAGGGTCAACTGCCCATCGGCCATAGCCCCGGACAGCACCTCCACAGCGGCGGATCGTTCCTGGTCAGTGCAGCGCTTGTCCTTGTAATCGCTCATATTTTTACCCTACTAAAGGAGTCCCCCATTCTCTCCCCATATCGCGTAAACCTGGACTGGCTCTGGGGCACCCCACCCGGCAACGACGGCACGCCCGCCACTGTCCGCGCCGCTGTTTTTGGTATGGACGCCCACACTTCAGCCGAAGCCTGGCTCCGTACCCTGTCCGCGGATGAAGACGGCCGGCGTGGCGAAGGTGGTTGGGGCGCCGAACTGGTCAACCCCGACGACACGACTGGCCCGGCGCTGGTGGACATCACCTCCGCCGGCGAGGACGTGGCCGACGGAATCGAGGACGGCACGCAGAACCTCTACGAGTTCCTGGCAGAGCGCGCAAAGCGTGCCGAGCGCGCCGAGGCTAGCGAAAACCCCGGTGCTAGCGAGCTGACCGTGGAGTGGCGCGAGCTGCCGCGCACCTAGCGCATCCAGCCCGCCGCTACTTGTCGTCGTTCTCCAACGGGCCGAGCTCCGCGACCAGAACCTCCTGGGCCACCTTCATTTCTCCAGGGCGCCACGGACGTGCCCGCACAGTTCCTCAGTTGCACGCGTTGTCGCGCTTGTCGTCGGTGGCCGGATTCTGGCTTGCTGGGTTTTCGCTGGTCATGGTTGTGTTTCTCCTAGGGTAGTGGGGCTCCAAAAAATTCTTCTGCTACTTCCGCAGCAGATCTTCCAGCAGCCGGGCGGAGTTCTTCAGCTCCGCGCCGAACTTCTCCGCCGGGTGGTCGCCCATGCGCGCCACGGGGCCAGAGATGGAAAGGCAGGCGATGACTGTGCGGTTCGGCATATCCGACCCGAAGATCGGCACGGAGGCCGAAGCCAGGGAGGGGTCGCGCTCCGCGGAGGATTCCGCGATCCCGTCGGCCGCGATCTTCTCCAAGTCCTCGCGCGTGTACGCGGCCTGGGGGAGCACCTGGTTCTGGAACGCCTCCGGCGCATAGGCGACCAACAATTTGGCTGCGGATCCTGCAGACAACGTCATCCTGTGGCCCACCGGAACCGTGTCCCGCAGACCAGTGGCGGGCTCGGCGTTGGCGATGCACACGCGCTCCATCCCGGAGAGGCGATATAGCTGCACGGATTCGCCGGTCTTTGCCATGAGGTCGGGGAGGATGAACTCTGCGGCGTCCTCAAGACGAGAAGAAGTAGACGGCGCCATCTCGGACAGGGCTGGGCCAGTGACCCACGCACCGTCGACCCCGCGCTCGATCAACCGGTGCTTTTCCAGTGCGACGGCGATACGGTGCGCAGTGGCGCGCGGCAGGCCGGTGATGGCGCACAGGTCGGAAAGGTTGCGAGGTTCTGCTGCGATGACCGATAGGATGAAGATCGCTCGGTCCAAAACTTGAATGCCGCTAGTTGCGGGAATTTCCGTATTGTGTCCCATGAGTTGATACTATACATTCCATCCAGTGGAACTGTATAGCGGACACAGAGGAGAGACCGTGACGAACCAACCCTTAACCCTCGCGGAAAAAGTCTGGCGCGACCACGTCGTCGCAGCGGGCGAAAACGGCGGACCCGACCTGCTGTACATCGACCTGCACCTGGTTCATGAGGTTACCTCGCCCCAGGCCTTCGACGGCCTGCGACAGGCCGGCCGCAAAGTCCGCCGCCCGGATCTGACCATCGCCACCGAGGACCACAACGTGCCCACCGTCGGCGTGAAGACCGGCGACCTGCAGGAAATCCAGGAGCCCACCAGCCGACTGCAGGTATCCACCCTGCGCGACAACGCCAAAGAATTCGGCATCCGCCTGCACTCCATGGGTGACATCGAACAGGGCATCGTCCACACCGTCGGCCCCCAACTGGGCCTGACCCAGCCTGGCATGACCGTCGTCTGCGGCGACTCGCACACCTCCACTCACGGCGCCTTCGGCTCCATCGCCATGGGTATCGGCACCAGCGAGGTCGAGCACGTGCTGGCCACCCAGACTTTGCCACTGAAGCCTTTCAAGACCATGGCCATCGAGGTCTCCGGCGAACTGCAGCCGGGCGTGACCTCCAAAGACCTGATCCTGGCCATCATCGCCAAGATCGGCACCGGCGGGGGCCAGGGGCACATCATCGAATACCGCGGCGAGGCCATCGAGAAGCTGTCCATGGAAGCCCGCATGACCATGTGCAACATGTCCATCGAGGCCGGCGCCCGCGCGGGAATGATCGCCCCCGACCAGGTGACTTTCGACTACCTCGAAGGCCGCCCGCACGCGCCGACGGGCGCGGACTGGGACGCCGCCGTGGAGTACTGGAAGTCCCTGCGCACCGACGACGATGCGCAGTTCGATACCGTCGTCCACATCGACGGCTCCGCACTGACCCCCTTCGTCACCTGGGGCACCAACCCCGGCCAAGGCCTGCCGCTGGCAGAAGCAATCCCGCAACTGGAGGACTTCACCAACGACAACGACCGCCTCGCCGCCGAGCGCGCCATGGAGTACATGGATCTCAAGCCCGGCACCCCGCTGCGCGACATCAAGATCGACACGGTCTTCCTCGGCTCCTGCACCAACTCCCGCATCGAGGACCTACGCGCCGCCGCGGAGGTCGTCAAGGGCCGGTCTGTCGCCGACGGCACGCGCATGATCGTTGTTCCTTCTTCCACGCGGGTGAAGATGCAAGCGGAGGAAGAGGGGCTCGATCAAATCTTTATTGACGCCGGGGCGGAGTGGCGCACCGCAGGTTGTTCCATGTGCCTCGGGATGAACCCGGACCAGCTTGCCCCGGGCGAGCGTTCGGCTTCCACATCCAACCGAAACTTCGAAGGCCGCCAGGGCAAGGGCGGGCGCACGCACCTGGTCTCCCCGCCAGTTGCCGCCGCCACCGCCGTGACGGGCCACCTTGCAGGCCCGGCGGATCTGTAAACCGACCGCTAGAAAGAAAAGGGAACACCATGGAAAAGTTCAACACCCACACTGGCGTGGCGGCACCGCTGAACCGCTCGAACGTCGACACCGACCAGATCATCCCCGCCGTCTACCTGAAGCGCGTGACCCGCACCGGATTCGAAGACGGCCTGTTCGCCGGCTGGCGTAAGGACCCGGAGTTCATCCTGAACCAGGAGCCCTACAAGAACGCCTCCGTGCTGGTGGCCGGCCCGGATTTCGGCACTGGCTCCTCCCGCGAACACGCCGTCTGGGCGCTGATGGATTACGGCTTCCGCGTGGTTCTTTCTTCCCGTTTCGCGGACATCTTCCGCGGCAACTCGGGTAAGGCCGGCCTGCTGGCGGCACAGATGGAACAGAGCGACATCGAGCTGATCTGGAAGCTGTTGGAGCAGCAGCCGGGCGCGGAAATCACCGTGAACCTGGAGGATCGCACCGTCACTCTGGGCACCCACACCTTCGGCTTCGACGTAGACGACTACACCCGCTGGCGCCTGATGGAAGGCCTGGACGACATCGGCCTGACCCTGCGCAACGAGGAAGCCATCGAGGCCTTCGAATCTCAGCGCGCCAGCTTCAAGCCACGCACCATCCCCGCCAGCTAGCGCAGGCTAGCTACGGCGCTGGGGAGCAGCAGAGCCGGGGGTGCCGGAGCAGCAGAGCCGGGAGCCGCTTACTTCACGGACAGCGGGCTGGCCAGGTAGTCCAGCCCCAGCAGCTTATCCCCGGCGAAGTGCAGCACCCACGTGCTGGACTTCTTCACCCGCATATCCTCAATCTCCACGTCGTGCTCGCCCGCAACGCGGGCCAGTACGCCCGGGATCACCGTGCCCTGGGCAACGACCATCGACACAGGCGCGGTCGTGGCGGCGTGGAACGCATCCACCGCTGCATCCGAATCGGCAGACCACCCGGCATCGCCCAGGTTGGCGTCATAAGAAACTTCCAGGCCCAAGTCCTCAGCGATAGGCGCAGCCGTGTGCTCGCAGCGCACCGGCACGGCAGACGCGATCGCCTCTGGGCGGTAACCCGACAGCTCAGAGACCAGCAGTTCCGCCTGGCGGCGACCCTTCTTCGTCAACGGGCGCAGGTCATCATCGCCAGCCCACCCCTCGCGGGCGTGCGCCTTCGCGTGGCGGACGTACAGCACACGGCGGTCGCACCCCAGCTGCAGCAGCCCCATGGCGGCATCCACGACCTTGAGGTCAGCCTCGTAGCTCAGCAGCTCCTTCGCCTCGGCAGGGGAGACCCAACGCAGCTCGTCGGATTCCTCGTTGGCCTCGAACTCGCCGGACAGGTGCTGGGCAGTCCAGTAGTACACCACCTTCGTGCGCGAACCGACCGGGTAGTGGACGTAGCCCAGAAGCCAGCCCAGGCGCACGTCAAAACCGGTTTCTTCCCAGATCTCGCGCATAGCAGTACCCGGAAGGTTCTCGCCCGGATCGACCTTGCCCTTCGGCAGGGACCAGTCATCGTAACGGGGACGGTGGATCAGGGCGATCTCCACGTCCGTGGACTCTGGGGCGGAAGGGGTGGAGGCGGCGGCGTCCTTAGAAAAGCGCCAAATAACCGCACCCGCGGCGAAGGTGGGGCGGGCAAACTCCTCGCTAGGGCGGGATCCGATGCGGGTCACGTGCCCCTGATCGTGCCGCGACATGGCCAGGGACGTAGAAAGATCGCCAGTTCCTGTGTGAGTGATCACTTTTAAAGGGATCCCTTTCGATAGACTATTGCCGACAATCGTATAACGAACCCAAAAGCTATATCGAACTCAAGCAGACAAATAAGCGCACGCAGTGCAGGTGGGAAGGCAACAAGCAGATGGTGCAAGTAGCAGTGATGGGCGCAGGATCCTGGGGCACGACTGTTGCCAAGGTATTTGCCGACGCCGGAAACGAGGTCCGCCTCTGGGCACGCCGCTCCGAAGTCGCCGAGGACGTACGCGACAATCACCGCAACAGCGCCTACTTGGGGGATATCGAACTGCCGGAATCACTGACCGGGACTTCCGACCCCGCCGAGGCCCTGGACGGCGCGGAGATCGTGGTGCTGGGTGTGCCTTCGCAATCGCTGCGCGGGAATCTGGAGAAATGGACAGAGGCCGGCCTTATCGGCCCAGACGCCTCCCTGGTGAGCCTGGCCAAAGGCATCGAACACTCCAGCGGCCTGCGGATGAGCCAGCTGATCTCCGAAGTGGCGGGCGTGCCTAGCGAGCGCGTGGCCGTGCTGACCGGGCCGAACCTGGCGCGCGAGGTGGCACAAGGCCAGCCCGCCGCAACCGTCGTGGCCTGCACCGACATGGACCGCGCGAAGCTGATCCAAGCGGCCGTGGCCGCGCCGTACTTCCGCCCGTACACGAACACGGACGTCATTGGCTGCGAAATCGCAGGCACGTGCAAGAACGTCATCGCGCTGGCGGCGGGCATTGCCGCGGGCATGGGATTCGGCGACAACACTGCCGCGACCGTGATCACCCGCGGCCTGGCGGAGACCACCCGCCTGGCCCTGGAGGTCGGGGCCGACGCGCGGACACTCAGTGGCCTGGCGGGCATGGGCGACCTGGTGGCAACGTGTACCTCTACGCTGTCGCGCAACCGCCGATTCGGCGAACACCTTGGCAAAGGGGAGACCCTGGAAGAGGCAGCTGCCTCGACCAAGGGCCAGGTTGCCGAGGGCGTGGTCAGCAGCCAGTCAGTGTTCGAGCTGGCAGGGAAAGTCGGCGTGGAAATGCCGATCACGGAAGCCGTCGTGGGAGTGTGCCACGAAGGCGCAGACGTGCAGCAGGTGATGATGGGGCTGCTCGGGCGCAGCCGAAAGGCAGAGTAGGGGAAACTGCGGGGCGGTGGGGATGTGGCGTCCAGAAAAGGGCTAAGGTAAAAACCCGTGAGTAACGAACCCAAGAAGCACGCACGAACCACCGTCGCCGTTCTGTACGGCGGGCAGTCGACTGAGCACTCCGTATCTTGCATTAGTGCAGGTGCGGTGATCGACCACCTGGATCCCGAGATCTACGAGGTGGTGCCAGTCGGGATTACTGAAACCGGCGCGTGGGTGCCGGGGACGACGGATACTACGCAGCTGCGCGCGGATGGGCGGGAGATGCCGCGGGTGAAGGACGACGGTGTGCACGTGCAGCTGACTTTTGGTGGCTCGGCTGGCTCGGCTGAGGGTGGCGCTGGCTCGGCTGAGGGTGGCGCTGGCTCGGCTGAGGGCGGCGCTGGCGAGATGCGCTACGTGACCGGCTCGCAGGCAGGCGAGGTGTTTGCCCAGGTAGACGTTGTGTTCCCCGTGCTGCACGGCATGAACGGCGAGGACGGCACCGTGCAAGGCGTGCTGGATCTGGCGGGCGTGCGGTATGTCGGCAACGGCGTGCTGGCGTCTGCGGCGGGCATGGACAAGGACTTCACCAAGCGGCTGGCGCGCGAAGCTGGGATCCCCGTCGGCGAGGAGCTGATTCTGTTCCAGCCACGCGAACTGACCGCGGAGGAAAAGGCGCGGCTGGGGCTGCCCGTGTTCGTGAAGCCCGCGCGCGGCGGATCCAGCATCGGCATTTCCAAGGTGGACAGCTGGGTGGACTTCGACTCCGCCGTTGACCTGGCCTTTTCCCACGACAGCAAGGTGAGCGTGGAGGCGATGATCCACGGCGCCGAAGTCGAATGCGGTGTGCTGCAGCACGCGGATGGCTCGATCGTGTCTTCTGTTCCGGCGATGCTGAACGGCACTGAGGATGGCGCCGAAGGGTTCTATGGTTTTGACGCCAAGTATGTCGATTCGACCGTCTCCGCCACCATCCCGGCGCCGCTGCCTGCGGAGACGTTGACGGAGATCCGTCAACTGGCCATTCGCACGTTCAACGCGCTGGGGTGCGACGGCATCGCGCGAGTGGACTTCTTTGCCACGGAAAACGGGCCCGTGCTGAACGAGATTAACACGATGCCTGGGTTTACCCCGATCTCGATGTATCCGAAGATGTTCGCCGCTGATGGCGTGAGCTTCGGCGACCTGGTCAGCGCGCTGATCGCCCGCGCCCTGGCTTAGCGGGCTCGGCGTTGCTGGCCTAGTTTGCTAGGGTGTCCGGCTGGCTCTGCTGGTTCTGGTTTAGCTGGCTGGCTTTGCCTCTGTTGCAGGAGTGAAGTTAAAAGACAAATGAAACTGCAGGGGCGGTTGGTACTTCTTTTCGGGATGTGCATTGGGCGCGTTTCCGGTGCGGAAGTCGCTAGAACGGGAATCCGTTATTGGTACCGGTTGTCTTTAACCTAAATGTGCAGGTCAGAGACTCGATCTAATTTGCGGGGATTTGGTCGCGGCGACATATTCCCGTTCTAACGACATTTGGTGCCGGGGTGTGCCTATTCTTTCGCCAGCTGCGGGGATGGATTTCTGTTCTGATGACATTGAGGCTGGGATGTGCCCATTACCAGCCCGCGCGAGGGGGAAGTGCCGGAATGGCTGCAGATTTTTGGACCGCGGAGAGGGGAAGTGCCGGGATAGCTGCCGTTTTTTGGGGCCGCGGAGGGCGAAAGTGTCGGAAAAGTTGCAATTTGTTAT